>CAYNDH010000054.1:0-3303 GCA_964395665.1 uncultured Anaerolineaceae bacterium | reverse complement strand
TTCGACATCCCCGGCGGACGGAAGCGCCTCTCTCGTGCTGGCCGCTTCAGCGGTGGTGGCGGGTTCAGCGGTGCCCACTGGTTCAGCGCTGGCAGTTGGGACAAGTGCAGCGGCTGTACCATTGGATTTACCGTCAGGACGTTCTCCAGGCAGCAGATTCACACCTGCACCCAGGACCGTCAGTGTCGCCGTCGCACCACCGACACGCACCAGAAACTGCCGCCGGTCGAGCTGTTGGGCGCTGGCCGTCGCGGTAGTGCCAGCGATCGCCGTGGCGCTGGCTGCGGATGCCGTCATCTGCGCTTCAGCCTCGGAACGCTGTGTCAGTTCACTGTAAACCCATGCCACTGCCAGCCCCCACACGATAAACACCGCCGTGATAAAGACAAAATTCATCGCGGATGGAGTCGTCGAGAGGAAGTTCACACTGCCGCTGACCAGCGCCATGATCACGCCCAGCAGCAGTCCACCGGCCAGCCCGATACTATAGGTGTTGCTGCGGACAGTACGGTTCATCAGGGCGAACAGCACACCGCCGCCAAGCACACCGATCAGGAAAAAGGTGCCGATGCCGATGAACCATAATTCAACAAACTTCGCGACCTGATCAGTTGGCCCCAGATTAAGGCCGCGAATCACCGTGACCATCGTATCAATGCCGAATGTCAGCAGGCCGCCCGGCAGATTGCGTGCCATCCAGTCGAAGACATCCAGCGGGACCAGCGGCAGCCCCACCAGCCGATCTGCAAGGAAAAAGAGCGCGATCACTGGCGCTGTCAGCAGTGCGCCGACCAGCAGCCCTGTTGGAAAACCTGGTCTTTTGCGGGTTTGGCTCATAATCGTTTATCCTTTAGGGTGATCTCTATGCGGCGGGTTCACGGGTGGATTGAGTATCGTCTGTTGAACTCTACGCCGAACCGATCACAATCAGATGTATCGGACGAAAACGCTGCTGCGATCTGCACAGGGATGCTGTGCAAATTCAGCGGCGAGCAGCACAAACAGGATCAAAGGTAACCGGATGACGACGTTTCCCACCGTGATGGTCGATGCACATGAAGACATCGCGTATAACACCCTCAGGTATGGCCGTGATTACCGCCGCAGCGCCCTGCGTACCCGTGCGCTGGAACGTCAGGCGGGGCTGCATTACGATCAGGCGACCGTCGGCCTGCCCGAAGCACTGGCCGGACGGGTGGCGGTGGTCTTTTCTACCCTGTTTGCTGAACCTGCACATCCGGGCGGGACAACACTCGGAGATCAGGGGAATGTCTATGAATATACCACGCCGCGTGAAGCCTACGACATCGCCATGCGTCAGTTAGGATATTATGAGCGGCTGGAAGATGAATCGGATAAAATCCGCATCATCCGCACCGCCCCTGATCTGGATGCCGTGCTGCTGACATGGGACGAGGACAAGACTCTGATTGACCGTCAGCAGGGACTGGTCGTACTAATGGAAGGCGCAGACCCGATTCTGGAGCCGCGCCAGTTCGAAGAATGGTATGAGCGCGGTGTGCGGATCGTCGGACCGGCATGGGGCGCCACCCGTTACACGGCAGGCACTGGCAAACCGGGACGGCTGACCCCCTTAGGCCACGAACTGCTGGAAGTCATGGCGAGTTTTAAGGCCATGCTGGATCTCTCGCATATGGCGGAAGAAGCGTATCTCGAAGCGCTGGACCGGTACGACGGCGCGATTATCGCCAGCCACAGCAACCCGCGCCGCTTCCGCAATACCGACCGCCACCTGACCGACGAGATGATCCGCAGGCTGGCCGAACGCGACGGTGTGATCGGGGTGGTGCTGTTCAACCGCTTCTTAAGCGAACAATGGGAACGGAACTCGCATAAAAGCATCGTCCCATTGAGCATCGTACTGGACGCCATCGACCATATCTGTCAGGTGACCGGTTCATCAGCACATGTCGGCATCGGCAGCGACTTTGACGGTGGCTTCGGCTCGGAGCATATCCCCCATGAGCTGGATACCATCGCCGATCTGTGGCGCATTACCGACGGCCTGCGCGAACGCGGTTACACCGAAACCGATATTCAGCAGATCGCAGGCGGCAATATGCTGCGTAAACTGCGTGAGGTACTGCCCTGACGCATCACCGCCGCTGCCGTCCGGGATCAACACGTTTAACCCTGTACGCTATACTGGTCAGTCAGCAGCCGGAAAAACCCGGCAGGGTCTGGCAGACTCCGCGTGCAGTTAACATCAGGTATCAACCTAAAGGACAATCTTATGATCGTAACAACCGCTGCCCTTTTTAATATCGCCTACGGCAAGTACGCCATCGGAGCCTACAATATCAACAACATGGAGCAGGCGCTCGGCCTGTTCAAAGGTCACATCGAAGCGGACGCCCCTTTCATCATCCAGATCTCCAAAGGCTCGCGCAAATACGCCGGTATCCCGATGATCGAAGCCATCATCCGCGCCGCCGAAGAGATGTATCCGGATGCCATTTACGCCGTACATCTGGATCATGGCGATGAGGAAACCTGCTACGCCTGTATCGACTCCGGCTTCTATTCATCGGTGATGATCGACGCCTCACACGAATCCTTTGAGGATAACGTGGCAATCACACGGCGGGTGGTCGAACGCGCCCATGCCAAAGGGATCTCGGTGGAAGCCGAACTGGGGATGCTGGGCGGTGTGGAAGAAGACATCGCCGTCGATGAGAAGCACGCCATGCTCACCGATCCCGACGAAGCGAAACTGTTTGTCGAACAGTCGGGCTGTGATAGTCTGGCGGTGGCGATTGGCACCAGTCATGGTGCATATAAGTTCAAGGCGCAGCAGTCCCTGCACTTTGACCGTATCGCCAGCATTCAGGAACGGCTGCCGGGTTTCCCGCTGGTGATGCACGGTTCCAGCTCGGTCCCGCAGGAAGAAGTCCAGCGGATCAATGCCGCCGGTGGCACGCTGGACCCGTCAGCACGCGGCGTCGATGATAACGAACTGCTCGGCGCGGCCAAACTGGGCGTGACCAAGGTCAATATCGATACCGATGGCCGTCTGGTCTGGACTCGCGTCCACCGCGAATACTTCCGCGATCATGCTGAAGAATTTGATTTCCGCAAGCCGGGGACACTGTTCGTGGATGCGTATGCGAAATTTATCATCGCGAAATCGCAGAAACTGGGATCTGCAGGTCAGTTGAAGGCTGTGCGTCAGGCGCTGGCGTAACGTTGAGGCTGTAGAAAAGGGTCGGGAAGCATCTCGACCCTTTAGAACCTGTTTGGAAATTGGTTACCGGCGCGGACAGGGCGCCATTGCAAGCAATG
>CAYNDH010000053.1:2591-22778 GCA_964395665.1 uncultured Anaerolineaceae bacterium | reverse complement strand
TGTCGTTGTCCGCTGTTTCCATAACATTCAGAGCAGGTTTTCTGAATATTCAAACTGGTTTACATGGGCCGGATTCTTTCGGCCCATGTCCACTATACCAATACCCTAACGTACACTGAACCGGCTGCCGTTTGGGGTTTTCTCGACCACCACATGCACCGGGAACGAGTCGCGCAGTTCATCGATATGCGTGATCACCAGAATCAGATCGAACTGATCCTGAATGGCGGTGATCGCCTCAACCAGCTTGTTACGTCCACTGTCATCCTGTGTGCCGAAGCCCTCATCAATGAACAGCGTCCGAAGCTGTGCGCCTGCCCGCCGCGCCAGCATCTGCGACAGCGCCACCCGAATGGCAAAGTTGATGCGAAAGGCTTCGCCGCCGCTGTAGGTCTCGTAGCTGCGTGTGCCCAGTTCATCAGCGATTTCAATATCCAGCGTCTCGGCCACGCCGCCGGTGACTTTGTCCTTCTGGGTCATCAGCCGCAGCGACATCCTGCCATCCGTCATCCGACCGAGCAGTTCATTCGTCGCCGCTTCCAGTTCGGGGATGGCTGTCTCGATGATCATGGCCGGGATGCCGTTCTTCCCGAACGCCGTGCGTAATTCCTTATACAGCGCTTCGTCATAACGATGATCTTCGCGCCGTTCCTCTAGATCATCACGCCGCTTTGCCTGTGCATCCATCGCCATCAGATCCTGTTCCACCCGCACCAGACGCTCATAAGCGGTTCGCTCGCGGGTGTGCTGTTCGCGCACTTCCTGCTCACGGCGGCTGTATTCATCCGACTGAATCTGAAGCTCGTCGATTTCCTGTTCCAGCGCAATCTTTTGGGTGTCAATCTCGGCAGTACTGGCCTCAAGCCGGCTCTGACGCACATGAAGGCCCTCAAGTGTTTCACGCAGGCTTGCCAGTGACGCCTCTGCGATAGCCAACTGCGTTTTCAGCGCCTCATACTTGCGGAATTCTTCCAGTGTGCGGCGGGTTTCCTCATGACTGGATTTGTCATAGGCAAGCACGCTCTCTTCAGCTTCCAGCAGTTTCAGCGCTTCGCGGGTTTCCTGCGCAAAGTCCTGCGTGTCCAGTTTTGTCAGGAGTGCCTGAAGCTGCTGCTCCTCTTCCGCCATGCGCACCGACGCCGTCTCGGCAGCCTCGATCTGCATCTGAAGCTTGCCTACCCGTTCCAGCAGACCAGGAAGCTGTTTCAGATTGCCTTCCAGCCCATCGAACTGACGGCGGGTTTCCTTCAGGTTGTCGTCCGCCTCACGGATCTGGTTATCGCATTCCTTGTACTCATCACGGTGCGCCTGAAGTTCGCTTTCCAGTTGGGCGATGATCTCGGTGCGGTGTTCCTGACTCAACGGCTGACCGCACAACGGGCAGGTCGGTGAATCATCCGCCTGAAGCCGGTTATAGCGGTCTTTCAGCTCCAGCCCTTTAGACTTGATCGCCTGTAACTGCGCTTTCAGGGATGCGCCCTGCTCTCTCCATGTACTCTGCTGATCCTGAAGCACATTCCGCTGTTCTTCAACCGCCTTCAGCGCGTTGATCTCCGCCTGTATTGACTCCAGATGTGAGATCGGCTGGTCTTCGATGATGCGTTCCTGCTCGGCAATCGACTTTTCCAGCCCACTGATCTCGTCTTCGAGCCGGGTCTTTGCCTTGTCCAGTTCATTGGTGAGCTTCGAGCGCTTCTGATCGAGATCCATCAGATCATTGAGCTTGGCATTCAGCGACTGATCACGGTCACGGGCAGACTGTAATGCCTCATAACCGTTCTTGATCTCTTCACCCGTTGCGACCACATCGTCAAATTCGGTGATCTGGCGCTTGTCCCGCTCGATTTTCGCCAGCACCTCATCCAGATCATCCTGATATTCCTTGCGACGACGCTCAAATTCCTTGCGTTTACCTTGTGCCGCTTTCAGTGCTTCCGGCGCGCCCTTGATGGCGTCAAGCTGCTCTTGTGCCTTTTTGAGCAGCGCCTGTGCATCAGCGTGATGCTGTGCGGCTTCCTGTTTATCTTTCAGCAGGGCCGGTTTGCGCGAAAGTTCAGCCGTGATCTCACGAATGCTGATGTCGCAGTACGAAATTTCGTCCACGATCTTCTTGAGCCTGGCTTTGACCTGCTCTTCGTAGACTTCCCACTGTGCCAGCCCCAGAATATCACCAAGGATCTGTTTGCGCCGGGCCGGAGTCTGCGTGGTGAACGCATCCGCCCGCCCCTGCTGCAAAAAGGCCGAGTGGACGAACGTGTCGTAATCCAGCCGCAGCAGCCGGTTGATCTTGTCCTGCGTCTGGCGCACACCGGGTTCGCTGATCAGCAGCGCCTGTCCATCCGCCTTGATCACGAACAGATCGAGCGCGATAGCGCTGCGCTTGCCACGCGAACGCCGCCGCACCACGCGGTAACGGGTGTGATCCTGATCGAAGTCAAGGACGACATGCATATCATCCTGCCCCAGATGGATCAGCTCTTCATCGCGCTTGGCACGGGCTTCGCCCCACAGCGCCCACGTCATCGCATCCAGCAGCGAAGATTTACCCGCGCCATTTGCACCGGTCAGGCAGGCGAGATGGATACCGTCAAAGTGCAGATCATCCGGCACACGATACGGCAGAAAATTTTTAATAGAAAGACGCAAAGGGATCATGAATAGCGCTCAACTGTCCGTTCAGCAGGTTCCGTGAACGATAAGGTCATATCGGGATTTATACAAAATCGCGGTCATGGAAATAGAACATGTGTTAGTTATTCTCATGAGAGTCTAACGACAGCACCGCTGATTGTCTATGCCAAACTCCTGCACATCTGCCCCAGCCCATGTGTGACAAACAAAATGCGGACTCTACAGCCCGCATTTTCTGTTTCACTTCTCTATAACTTAGGGCATCACGTTCATTCGCTGGCGTTCATAAAACTGACTCAGCGCGTTCTGTGCCTCAAAGATGTCGATATTTTCCAGCGCACGGATCGCCAGCCGCCGCACTTCAGGCTCCTGATCTTCCAGCGCCGCGATCAGCACATTCACGGCAGGCGCCGCTTTATCCCTCAGTTTGGACAGCGCCAGCGTCGCCGCTGTACGCACCTCACTGCGTGGGCTGTTCATCGCCTGCTGCAATGGCGACAGCGACTCCACACCGATCTGACCCAGCGCAATTCCCGCCGCAGTCACGGCCTGTGGGGTGTCGTTTTCCAGCATCTGCGCCAGCGGCTGGACGGCATCCGCCGCCGGTTGACCGATATGCCCCAGCGCCAGCGCCGACATACGCCGCACGCCTTCAACCGGATCATTGAGCGCCTTGATCAGTTCCGGGATGGCATGAACCGCTTCCCGCCCAATCTGACGCAGTGTCAGGGCCGCCACACTGCGGACTTCGGGATTCTGATCACTCAATGCCGTGCTTAAGATCGGGACCGCAGGTGCCGCCGCCGGGCCAATCCGCCCCAGCGCAAACGCGGCGAATTCGCTGACACCGCGCATCTCATCGCCCAGCGCTTCGGTCAGATACGGGACCGCAGGCGCGGCTTCTGCACCGATTCGTCCCAGCGCAAATGCGGCAAAGTGACGCACGTTCGAGTTCGAATGGTTGAGCGCATCAATCAGCTCCGGCACTAATGTACCCGCCGCTTCTCCCAGATCCCCGATCTGGCTGATCAGATCCACCGAGAACGGCGTGATATGCTCGGCGCTGTCCCCTTCACGCATCGCCTTACGCAGCAGCGCCGCCGCGAAGTAACCCTGCACCGGATGGCTGTAGAAACGCACCATATGCGCTTCACTGCGAAGCATACCGAGATTGATGGCATCATTCAGTGCCCGCGCCCCGATCTGACGCTGTGCCCATCGTCCGCTGACAGCCGTGCCCAGGTTGCGGACCACCATCCGATACGCAAGGATCTCCAGCTTCTCGTTGACCGCTTCCCATGTATCGCTGTTCAGCTTGTTCGACTGCACATACTGCGAATAGCGCTGGCGCACATAGGCCTCAATCAGATCATGCGTCGTCGCTGGCAGGTTCGCCTGATGGGTAGGATACACATCCATCAGCATCCGCAGGGTATACGGAGAGAACATCAGGCGCTCGACAGCCGGGTTATTTTCCGCCAGCGAAAACAGTTTCGTATCGTTTAACTGACGCTGCATAAAGCGCTGGATACGCTTCTCGGTCAGGGGCAGCGCCCGCAGCACCGGCAGCTTCAGGCCAAGGTCATGATTATCCTCATATTCGCGCTGGCGGCAGGTCACCACCACCGGGATCTCGGGATGATCCTGCAGGAACCGGCGGATGGAGTGCGCCCGTTCCGAGACATTGCCGGTGCGGTCCGGCATTTCGTTCAGCCCGTCCAGATACAGGATCAGCGAATTACGCTGGAGATAAACATCAGGGTTACCGGGAAGCTGATACTGGTCATACCACCAGTAACCGATCAGTTCAGCAGCATCGACCGGGTTTTCACTGTAACCCAGATTGATCCACAGCGGCAGCGGTGTCTGTCCGTTGGAATGGCGGAAGTTATAGATCGCCTGCGCCATCATATTCTTGATGCCGGTCGATTTCCCCATCCCCGGTTCGCCGATCAGCACAAAACGCTCGTACTGTTCGACCACATCATCGATGCTGTCAAACAGAATGCCGCTTTCGTCCACATACTGCGTCGCGACATTGTTTTCGTTTGCCATCGTCGCAAACAATGCCTGTTCACGGCCAAACTGCGTCAGCCAGAGCTGAAAGTAACGTTCTACCGAACCCACATCGCGTTTTCGAAACATCGGAAACGCGATATCCGGCCCGAAACGATCCCAAAGTGATGTCATTGGCCCAAAAATCCCCACAAGTGCAAGCAGAACCGCGATGACCAGCAGCCATACGGCCCCGCGATCAATGAGCAGGAAATAACAACATAAAGCAAGTGCTGCGATGATAAATGCGAGTGATAATCTTCTTGAAGGTGTATCAAGCACGTTTTCAAACATGATGAATGATCTCAACAATGCTTAATGGTTAAGAATTAACGGTTCCGCGATTCAACGGTATCTTGAGACTATAGCACAACTTACAAACGGCCAGTTATGTTATTTTAGATGATTTTCGCGTGACAGGCGTACACATCAAACCATGTTCGAACCGGAAATTAAGAAAATGTACAAACTTCGGATTTGATACAGAATCGTACAGGGTGAATGACGAGCCAGTCATCCACCCTGTAAACCGGAAACAAGCCGGAAACCACGCAGAAACGATCAGGGCGTGGCTGCGGACTCTTCAGCAGTCGCTTCTTCGACACCTTCTGGCCGTTCGTCCACCACGACATTCCCCTTGTCATCGATCATCAGGCGCGGCTGGATCACATTGCGCGTACACGCCCAGTAGAGATACTGATGCCCAAGATAGATCCTGTAATCCGTCTTGCGGTTCACATCCGGATCAACCGTCACGCCCTCACCGGTGACACGTAACACGCGCTGAAGGTCCGGCAGCGGGTTTCCCTTCGACACGCCGGTATAATCATAAATCGACGTGTAATTACGGAAGTGCGTATTCTCCTGCACAATCGTCGGCACAAAGCCTTCCTGCGCCAGACGGTCAGCGGCGACATCTTCCAGCCCATCTACCCCGCTGGCATTGACGATCTGCACGGTCAGGGCGGAACGTGCGATCTGATTCGCTGCGGGCGGCGTCAGAAAGTCGAGCAGCAGTTCGGTCACAGCTTCACGCTGCGGCACCAGAATCGACGCATACTCCGGGGACGGTGACAGCATACTCTTGATATGCGTCCCGCTCTGCATCCGATAATTGATCAGGCTGTTGGCTTCGATCTGGGCAGCCATCGGCACAAAACCCAGTACGGCATCGAATGTCAGATCGGTCTCAACCGACTGCGTCGCCTGATCCCAGATCTCCGGCAGGCTGGTCAGCAGATCCTGCTGGCGGATCGCCCGCCACATCGCCCGCAGCACATCCTGCTGACGCCGCCCCCGATCCAGATCACTGCTCGTCTTGCGGCTGCGGACATACCACAGCGCGGTATCAGCATCGACATGATGCATTCCGGTCGGCAGTACAAAGATCTCGTAATTTTCCTCAACCAGCTTGTTTAACTCGCGTGACTTGAGCTTCCAGTCACGGATCGTGCAGTCTACCGCAAGGTCAATCCCGCCCAGTGTATCGATAATCGTCAGAAAGCCGGAGAAATTGACCCGCGCATAATAATCAACCTCAAGGCCAAGGTTATAGCGGATCGTCTCTTTCAGCAGGCCGACACCGCCGCCTTTCACTTTTTCGGTCTCACCGAAGTAATAGGCCGTGTTGATCTTCCGCATCCCGAAACCTGGCACATGCACATACAGATCACGTGGGACGGCAAGCAGCGACACCGTCGCCGTACGGCTGTTGACTGCCGCCAGCATCAGCATATCGGACAGCCCCGGATTAGACGGGTTATCCGTCGCCGTACCGAACACCAGAAACACCGTTGTATCCGGATCAGGCCGTTCCAGCAGCGGCATCGCATCAGGAATCGCGTCATCAACCACGGGCTGCGCCTGCAGCGACTGCATCGGCAGCGAAATCAGGCTGAATAACAGCGTAAAACACATCAAAGCAAGCGGGCTGATCATGCGCCGCAGTGAGGGATACATACGGGATTTTTCCTTATAGAAGAGAGTGAAGCTTTGCCCACATCATAGGCGGTTCAGGCCAAAGCCGCAGTGAAATAAACGGTAATGCTTTCATTCTAAGCGACATCTTCCCTTTTTCAGCAGACGACTGACAGGCGTTTACCATACATAAACCTGACGCTTCCCATAATAAATTCCTCAACACTATATTGATAATCTTACGGCTTCTTTGTCCATTCGACCCTTACACTAGATATATCCGGGTCTTCCATGTGCCACAATGAGGTCATTACAGTATGTCATCAGGTTTCTTAGCCAAAAGATTACACGAACAACAGCGGCGTGAAGCGGAGCTGGCCGCCAAGCGGGATGCAGCCTTCAGCGGGGTAGAGTATGAGAGCGATACTGAACCTGTCCCGGTCCCCCAACAGGAGAAACCGCGCCGTATCTCAAAAGAAATTCAGTTGGATACCGGCTATGTTGTCCCCGGTAAGCTGAATCCGTCGGACAAGGTCGTGCAGCTTCGCAAGCAGCTTCGCAGCCGCCTGCTGGCCGCTGCCGATGAAGCCGATCTCTGGCATCGCCATGAGGTTGACAAGCAGAATCTGCTCATCGACCGGCTGAATACCGTGCTATCGAAGATGAATGTCCAGCTTAACCAGCACGATTATGATGAACTCAAAAACGGCCTGCTGGATGATCTGATGGGTTTTGGCGCTATCCAGCCGCTGGTCGATGATCGCCGCGTCTCCGAAATTATGGTCAATGGCAATCAGATCATCTTTGCCGAGCGTCACGGGAAAATGATCGAGACCGAATACACCTTTGATGATGAAGATCATGTGCTGTGGACCGCACAGCGCATTGTCCGCCCGATGCAGCGCACGCTGGACCGCGCCAATCCGATGGTCGATGCCCGCCTGCCAGATGGTTCCCGCGTCCATATCGTGACATCACCGTCGGCACTGATGGGGACCACCATCACGATCCGTAAATTCCCTGATAAACGCCTCACCATGCTGGACCTCATCACCTTCGGTTCACTGACTGAAGAGGTCGGCCAGTTCCTTGAAGCGTGTGTGGTATCGCGCCAGAATCTCGTCGTTTCCGGCGGCACTGGCTCCGGTAAAACCACGCTGCTCAATGTCCTGAGTTCATTCATCCCGGAAGATGAGCGCATCATCACCGTTGAAGACTCGGCAGAACTGAATCTGGCACAGCGTCATGTCGTCCGGTTGGAGACGGCCCCCGCCCTACCGGGCACGAGAGCGGAGGGCCAGCTCGAAATCCGCGATCTGGTGCGCGGTTCGCTGCGTATGCGCCCTGACCGGCTGGTGATCGGCGAATGTCGCGGCGGCGAAGCGCTGGACATGCTTCAGGCCATGAACACCGGCCA
Organism: uncultured Anaerolineaceae bacterium; assembly: GCA_964395665.1. Taxonomy (GTDB): domain Bacteria; phylum Chloroflexota; class Anaerolineae; order Aggregatilineales; family Phototrophicaceae; genus JAEZAF01. The sequence goes on along the minus strand of CAYNDH010000053.1, from coordinate 14,758 downwards.
TGATGGTTCACTGACGACCGTCCACGCCAACACACCGCGTGACGCTGTCAGCCGTCTGGAGACACTGTGCATGATGGCCGGGATGGATCTGCCGGTCTTTGTGATCCGTCAGCAGATCGCCAGCGCCGTGAACCTGTTCGTCCAGCAGGCCCGCCTGAAGGATGGCAGCCGCAAAGTCGTCCAGATCACCGAAATGCAGGGCATGGAAGGCGAACAGGTCACGCTTCAGGACATCTTCCTGTATCGCACACCGGGGCAGAAGGGCGGCTCGTATTCGCATGAAGCCGGTGGCCGCCTTGACCCGACCGGTTTCCGCCCCAACTTCGTCGATCAGTTCAAGCAGTACGGCTTCAATCTGCCATCGCGCATCTTCGGCGTCGGCCAGAACAAGTTCTAGAGCGCATCTGAATATTCAGAAAACCTGCTCCGAATCTTATGGAAACAGGGGACATGACACTACCGTGTCCCCTGTAAACAACCTGAACTGAAAATAAAATACCCACCCATGAAAGTCCTTACTCGCCCCTTCTCCGGCAAACAAGTTTGCATGGAGAAGGGGCCGGGGGATGAGGTTCAGGCCGCAATTTGTACTACCGGTCAGCCATAGAAATCAAAACCGCCGGGATAAATTCACCCCGGCGGTTTTCGTTTACTCGGAAGACATTACCCGCGTTACACCTCCACCCGCTCCCATGTCAGCGCATCGAACGTCACATGCAGATCCCCACGCTGGCTGACAAAACGCTCAATCGCATCTTCCGGCACGCGGATCAGGTCAATCGGGGCCGTTCGCACCACATGACGCTGTTCAACCTCTTCCAGCGCTGCTTCAATCATACGCTGAAAGGGCTGCAAGGATCTGGCCCACCTGGCAAAGGCAAAATGCGTATTCGGGTAGCGCCGCAGGATCGCATACAGCTTGGTCTCGCTGACTACACCCGATTCACCCCAGAATACTGGCGGCTTCACCGTCCGGTAGATTTCTGGCGCGGGATCGAATGCGACGAGATCCGGCTTGTACTTGTCGTCAATGCGGATCTCGATCGTCAGGGTCGGGTACTGCGGCAGGTACAGCCCCCACAACATCGCCTTCATGATGACGTGTCGTGAGGACTCGCGCATCCCCTTGCTTAAGGTCACCCGCTGACCACCAGCACGCACCGTCCATTTACGCGGTAACGCCGGTTCAGCCACAATGCCGCCTCAATTCAGGGCACGATCCCCGGCCTAGTATTCGTCTTCATCATAATCGTAGTAATTGGTCACGGCGCTGGCAGCCGGGGCCTGTCCACGGGCAGCAGAGGCAACGGCCAGCTTGCTCTCATGGTAATCGACATCCGCAGCCGTAGCACTGGTTTTCCCTGACCGGCGCTCCGCCAGCGGGATCGTGACTGTGATCGTCGTCCCCATGCCCGGTGCGCTTTCCAGCTTCAGCGTGCCATCGAGCAGTTCGGCGCGTTCACGCATATTGACCATCCCGAAACTGCCGCGATGATCATAGCCATCGTTCACAGCCTGTGCATCAAAGCCCTTGCCGTTATCCACAATGCGGATAATCAGCACACCGCTTTTACGCCCCACCTGCACCGTGATCAGTTCCGCTTCGGCATACTTGCGCGCATTATTGACGGCTTCCTCAATCAGATAGAAGATGACGCCCTGCGTATCCTTGTCGACCGTGGTATCCAGATCCCGACCCACGCGGACCATGACATTCTGGTGATAGGTCTTCTTGAGCTTTTCCGCCAGTTGATGCAGCGCCGGTGTCAGGCCCTGACTTTCAAGCGCCAGCGGGCGCAGTTTGAACAGCACATGCCGCAGTTCTTCCGTCGCACGGGCCGCGATTTCTTCAGCCAGCTTGAGTTCATCGAGCATCCCCGGCTGATTGCGTTCATGCATCTTCTGGACGATCCGCAGTTTCATCACCAGCGCCGAAACCGTCTGCGTCGGGATGTCGTGCAGGTCACGGACCAGCGCCTTACGGGCGTTCTCTTCCATCTCAATGATACGCGCTTTATCTTCCATCAGGTTCTGATACAGCACGCCGTTCTGCATGGCAATCGTGGACTGTGCGGCAATCGCCATCAGCGCTTCGACACGTTCTTCATTGAAGGCTTCATTGGCGTCACTGGCATAGAGGATCACACCGTAATTATCGAACCCGGCACGCAGCGGGATACACAGCGTCGAGCGCATCCCCTGTAAACCGACAAAGGTGTGCATCTCCGGATCGCGTGAGATGTCTTTTCCAACAATCGGGATGCATTGTTCCAGTGTCCGCCCGACCAGCCCCTGCTTGCCGGGGATTTCACGATGCACATCGGCATGAGATAACCCGCGTGAATTGGCGATATACAGCGACTCTTCATTCGCCCGGTACAGCAGGATCATGCTGACCAGCCGGTGACGGCTTTCCTTCCGCACACTCATCTGGCCGATGTCCATGGTAGCATCAAGGATCTTATCAAGGCTGACCATACCGCTCAGCGTTTCGGTCATCTCCGCGATAGCCTTGCTGCGTTCGCGCACATCACTCAGCTCGGCTTCCTTCTGACGCACCGCATCATCCAGCCGTTTCTGCTGGCCGCGTGCATATTCATCGCGGAAGTACACCCACACAATCAGTGACAGGATCGTGCCAATCGACGCCGCCAGGATGGGGACAAAGCTGTCAAGACGGTTGATAACTGTCGAGTCCAGCAGCCCCAGCGTGATGGATGCGACGCCAAAGACACTGACGACCTCAATCGTTCCCCACATCCAGCCGTAGCGCAGCAGCGCCAGCAGCGAGACGGCAACCACCAGCAGCAGCAAAAGCAGCGGCTGTTCACCGATCAGGACGGTCAGCGCGGCGGTGGCGATCAGATCCACAGCACCGTTGACATACGGAAGGGCCGGTTTCACCGATGGGATAAACGTCAGCCCAATCACAATCACATTGGTGACCAGCACTACCAGCGCCGGCAAGAGCAGCGCCTGTAAATCAAACGGAAGGTCAGCGCGGCTGCCCAATAGGGCATTGACTACAATAACGACCGCGAGCAGTGCAAAACGGCTGCCAATGGCGGCCCAATTTTGCCAGTGGTTCCCTGGCGCACGCAGATCATTCTTCATTTTTGAGACTCATTCACTGCACGTTTCTGGATGACGGACGGGATGTTTATACCCCTCATGATTCAAATATTCAAACCCTGCCTGTTACAGCCACAGTTAAGGGGATTACTCACTTAGCATAAACCACAATTGTAAATAAATTAATTAAGCTCTTGGGGAAGTTTGTACAAAAAAAGGCAGCACCACGAGATTGCGGTGCTGCCTTGTGAGGTGGACGCTGAGGGGCTCGAACCCCCGACCTCACGGATGTGAACCGTGCGCTCTAACCAGCTGAGCTAAGCATCCAACAAGACACAGTATAACACATTTAACACAGCGGAATCAAGTCATTTTTTGCCATCGAAGCAGCGAATTTCAGAAATACAAATTGAATTCTTGTCCATTTGACGTCAGCGTGTATATTTAGAGAGCAGCAGAAACGGGAGAGCCTACCCGCCCTGCATCACTGTAAGCTATCAGAATCTGTTCTGATCATTCAAAGACAATTATGGAAAATACGATCCCTGCTTCCGATTTTCAGCCAGCCGATGAAATGGTAATCACCGATCTCGAAACGCTGCGCGTCCTTGCTGATCCCATGCGCCTGAGCATCGTCCAGTATCTGGAAAAGCCCAGCACAGTCAAGATCATCGCCAGGAAAATCGGCAAGCCACCGACCAAGCTCTACTACCATTTCAATCTGCTGGAAAAACATGACCTGATCCGCATGGTGGATACACGTGTGGTCGCCGGCATCATCGAGAAGCAGTATCAGGCCAGCGCCCGTTACTATCGCGTCCAGCGCGGCCTGCTTTCACCCAACTCCGGCGATGATGATCTCGATCTGACCCTCTCTGCACTGCTGGCAAATATCCGTCAGAGCGCGATGCAGAGCTTCCGCGAAGGCGCGCTTCAGATTGGCGGTAATAATGTACCTGCCCATCACCGCCTGACCATGTACAACAGCGCACTGACGCTCACTGTCGAACAGGCGAAGGATCTCGCAAATCGCCTGGGTGATCTGATGGCGGAATTCAACGATTACTCTCAGCAGAATAAATCCGGGCACGCCGCACAACTCTACAAACTCAGCCTGTTCTACTTCCCGGCAGAAGGCGAATCACAGGACGCATCACCGGGAGATCAGTCGAATACATAGGGTTTACCATGGCGCTCAGTCATGCATCTCTGTGGCAGGTACGGGCCGGATTATTTCGACCCATTGGACTTTGACATTAATCAAAGGCAGTGTTTTGATCCAGATTCAACTTACAGATTACCGTCGCACGGTTCGTCATACCCGTCATGCCGCCATCTTTCTCATCTCCCTGCTGCTCATGGGCTGCAATCTGACCGCTCCATCACCCCTGCCAGATACCGCACTGACGGAGCTTCCCGCCCCGATACCGACGCTGCCCAACCCGCCAGACACAGAAACCGACACAACAGACGAAAGCAGTGACTGGCAGGCCATCGCACCCGGTCTGGAACGCCGCACCTTTACCCCTGATGGTAATCTGTTCGGGCAGTTCGTCGCCGTCCGCATTGATCCCGCGCTTTACGATTTTCGCACGCATTATCTGCCAGGGGACGCACGCACCATCTCGGCATGGCAGGCCCAGCTTCCGGATGCAGCGGTGATCATCAACAGTAATTTCTTTGATACCAGTCTCACCGCGCTCGGCCTGCTCATCGCGGACGGAGTCAGCTTCGGCCAGTCTTTTATCAATCGCGGCGGCACATTTGCCATCGAGCATGGCAGGCCGCTGCTGCGCTCTAATGTCACCACGCCCTATCAGGGCGAACCGTTTGAACAGGCAGTACAGGCCTTCCCGATGCTGATCGAAAACGGGCAGATCATCTATCGCACCGCGCCATCGGAGCCAACATCCCGACGCAGTGCCATTGGCATCGACTCCGCCGGTCGGGTGATCTTCATCATCACACCGCTGTTCGGGCTGTCGCTGGCAGATCTGGCCGCCGCCCTGAATGCCGACGAACTTGATCTCGTCCACGCCCTGAATCTCGATGGCGGTGGTTCTACCATGCTGGCGATCCCCGGCGTTGATTACGCCCTGCCCTCACTGGACCCGGTCCCTGCGGTTTTAGCCGTGTACCCAGCCGCCAACTTCCCCTAAAATGCATCCGTCTGTTTTCGTCCAACGATCAACCGTGACTGGCTACCCGATACACGCATGTCTGATCCTGCTGATTCCGCTGATTCTGCATCCCAAACCCTGACGCCGCAGCGCAGGCGTCTCGCCCTTCTGCTGATGATCGCCGCCGGTCTTGGCTGCGGCGCACTCGCCATTCTCGGCCTGATCCGTGTCTTTCCCCAGTTGGAACCCGGCGGCCTGCGCTTTGTCTTTACAGAATATGATGGCGACACCTTCCGCCATCAGCCCGGTATGGTGCGTCCGCCAGCCGAAAACCGCATTCTGGAAGATCGCATCCATTTCGATGATGCCGACGGCTTCAGGCGTCCGGTGTGGGTGGCAGATCATTATCCGATCATCGCCATCGGCGATTCGTTTACCGACGGCGGACAGATTGCATGGACTGATACACTGGCAGCGCTGCTGGATACGCCGGTTCGCAATATGGGCTGGAGCGGCTACGGTCCGCTGGAATATGCCGGGATCATGAAGCAGTACGGCAGCAGTGATCACGAGTGGGTGCTGGTGATGTTCTTTGAGGGGAACGACCTCAGCAATATCAGGACAGCCTACCAGCAGGCACAACAGCGCGACGGCACGGTCGAAATCAGTCTCGAACGTGTGACAGCGCCCCCCATTCAGGATATCCGCCAGCTTGATGATTACAGCGGCGAGATCCTGCTCAACCCGGATAACAATTACCTCTATCCGCTCAATCATACCCGTCCGGACGGCTCGATCTTTGAAATGGCGTACATCAGCGATTATCTCTGGTGGCTGAATGGTGAAGCCGAGACGTATCGCCAGTCGCAGAATATCGCCCTGCTGGAAAACGCCCTCTCCGATATTCGCGCCACCGCCGGAGATGCCTGCGTCGCGCTCGTTTACGCACCCGCCAAAGAGCATGTCTATTTCCAGTATGCCGATCCGCGTGGCAATCGCATGTACGTGCTGCAAAATTCGCTCGAACTGCTGCTGGATGCCGATGGCTGGCTGTCCTTCACCGGCTTGCAGCCCGTGGAATATGACACCCTCATGGCCCGCATCGACAATATGCGCGATGTCGTCCGCGAGACCAGTGAACAGACCGGCGTGCATTTCATCGACCTGCTGCCCGCCTTTCAGCAGGTCCGCCGGAGCGGTGAACTCGCTTATTATCCCTACGACTCGCACTGGAGCCAGCGCGGGACACAGACCGCCGCCGACGCCATCGCCGCTTACATCAGCACCAATCCCTGTTCGTAAGCCCCAGGCAGACAGGATAAATCCATCCCCCGTGAATCTAATATGGACTTATCCTTGTTTATCCTGACCTGTACCCAAAAATATGCTTTAACGACAGATATTGTAGGGACGCCCGACGGGGCGTCCGCTGTGCACCTAAACCCTACATCACATGACAAACGGTGCGTCCGCTTCACACGTAAACTATTTCCCCCCACCTCCGAACAGATTTTTCTGAAAATCCACACCACCTATAGGCAGCTTTTTCTCAATCTCTTACCACTTCTTTAGTTATCCTCATTGATTACTTACAGGCACATGCTATTGTGTCTGTAAGCAGTTGATGCATCCCCATGTACTGCGCCACAACCTGACGCCAGGCGTCGCTAGAGTAAGGACTGCTGGATGCAAGGAAAAATCTGTTTAATCACCGGTGCTACCAACGGTATCGGACTCGAAATCGCCCGCTGTCTGGCGGAAAGAAATGCGACCGTCGTGCTGGTAGGCCGCAATCCCGAAAAGACTCAACGTGTCGTCGATGAACTCCGCCAGAGTACCGGCAATCAGGATATCGATTTTCTGCTGGCGGATCTCTCACTGATGAGCGAAGTGCGCAAACTGGCATCCGAATTCCAGTCCCGTTACGACCGGCTCGACGTACTGGTCAATAACGCGGGGGGCGTGTTCGGTCGGCGTGAGATGACATCTGAAGGGCTGGAGCTGACCTTCGCGCTCAATCATCTCAGCTACTTTCTGCTCACCCATCTGCTGCTCGACACGCTCAAAGCCAGTGCCCCGGCACGGATCGTTAATCTCGCATCGGAAGCACACCGTAACACCCAGCTCGATTTTGACAATCTTCAGGGCGAAAAAGGCTATCTGGGCTTCCGCAACTATGGCCGCAGCAAGCTGATGAATATCATGTTCACAATTGGGCTGGCCCGCCGACTGGACTGTGCAGAGGTCACAGTGAACGCGGTCCATCCCGGCTTTATCAACTCCGGTTTTGCCAAAAATAACAATATTCTGTGGAAGGCAGCGATGTTTCTTGCGCGGCCACTTACAAAATCAGTCGAGACTGGTGCCCTCACGCCCACCTATCTGGCAGCCAGTGCAGAAGTCTCGCAGATCACCGGGAAATATTTCTCCGACGCCAGATCGATTAAACCTGCTGATGCCGCGCTCGATGTTGAAGCACAGGAAAGGCTGTGGGATCTCAGCGCCGCGCTCACCGGGATCGCCAGTGCCGAACAGCCCGGATCAATGTCCGCATAGACTGATCTGTCCGCCGGTCTCTGTTCAGCCGCAGCCGCATGTCATGTGAAGCACGTCGCTTATATCATGTGCCATGTACACCCGTGCGAAGGTGAGTGTTATACTAAGCGCCATGTAAATGGCTTCACAGGCGTGAAGCACGGCAAATCGGATTGAATGGAGACAAAGCCCTGATGGCCGAAAATGCACAGAATGCACAACAAATTGACGAAACATTCCTAAGCCTGCTGCGCTGCCCGGTCGCCGTCCGCTACACAGATCGCGGCGACAACCCCGGCAGACTGGAACTGGTGAAGGGGACGTGGCTGGTCAGCCCGGAGAGCGGTTACAAATACCCGATCCTGAATGGAATGCCGATCCTGCTGATCACGCAGGGCGAACAGTGGAAAGATACCCCGGTTGAGGATCTGCCCGTTCCCCCACCGCCGATTGCAGAATAGGCCGATCACGTCTCTCGCCTCACCCAGAAATAAACTGCCGTCACCAAAAACAGCGCCATCATTCCGGCGCTGTTTGCTGTCTGTTTGCATTTTATAAAGTGGTGGCTTCACTTTTACCGTGCGGGGCAGCAGCGGTATCAACTTCTGCAGAAAAAGAAACAGCCCTGTAGAGGCAGGGCTGTCCTTTAGGTAGGGCACACACTTCATACTGAAATGCCACCCCAGTTGAGAGGAGTGGTTAGAGGGTAACCCCCACCAATTGACCATACATTATGGACCACCTCCTTTTTCCCAGTTGACGATGAAATCAGTGTAACACGCGCCACATAAAAAGTAAATAAGCAATTCATAGTGGTTTTTTAAGGGTCATCTCTTAGCTCATATTTTCGATCCGCACACGGGCTTAAATGCCGGTCATACCTGCCTCATATCTGGCGTAGTGCCTGATGGATTTGAAGCATTTCAAACGTTGTGTTTACGTCGCTATGCTATAATAGCGGCCTTAGTGCCTAGCAGAGAAGCTATTGAGGTCGTATGTTCAGGAATCTGGTAAAAGCCATCGTCGGAGATCCCTCCGAACGAGCGCTTGGGAAGTACCGCTCAATTGTTGACACGATCAACAGTTTAGAACCCGAAATACAAAAGCTCTCCACCGAGCAGCTCGCCGCGAAAACCGACGAATTCAGACAGCGTCTGGCTGATGGCGAAGCGATGGATGACATCCTGCCAGAAGCCTTTGCTGTCGTCCGGGAAGCGGCAGTCCGCTCGCTCGGCCAGCGCCCTTACGATGTGCAGATGATCGGTGGCATCGTGCTGCACTCTGGCCGCATTGCCGAGATGAAAACCGGTGAAGGTAAAACCCTGACCGCCGCGCTGCCGCTGTACCTCAATGCCCTGCTCGGCAAAGGGGCGCATCTCGTCACCCCAAACGACTACCTGAGTAAATACGGCCTCCAGCAGATGGGGCAGATTTATCATCTGCTCGGTTTGACAGCAGCGGTTATCCAGAACACCGGCGGCGATCCCAACACGGGATCGTTTATTTTCGATCCTGAATTCCCATCTGAAGATGACCGTTATCAGAATCTGCGCCCCTGCACGCGCCGCGAAGCCTACGCCACAGACATCACCTACGGGACCAACAACGAATTCGGTTTCGATTATCTGCGCGACAACATGATCTATGAAAAAGACCAGAAATCGCAGCGCGAGCTGTTCTTCGCCATCGTCGACGAAGTGGACAACATCCTGATCGACGAAGCGCGTACACCGCTCATTATCTCCGGCCCTTCTGATCCCCCCTCTGACTATTACAAGACCTTCGCCGCGGTCGTCCGCACCATGCAGCCCAGCAGTCAGGAAAGCATCGATAACGAAGAACCGGACGGCGATTATATCGTCGATCTCAAGGATCGCGTGTCCTACCTGACCGAAGCCGGTATCGAAAAGGTCGAGAGCAGGCTGGGGATCGACCAGCTCTATCATCCCGATAACGCCGAGATGATCCCCTATCTCGATAACAGCCTGCGTGCCCATGCCCTCTATCACCGCGACCGTGAGTACGTCGTTCAGGATGATCAGGTCATCATCGTCGATGAGTTCACGGGCCGCATGATGTATGGCCGCCGTTTCTCTGAAGGTCTGCATCAGGCCATTGAAGCCAAAGAAGGCGTCCAGATCCGGCAGGAAAACCTGACGCTGGCGACCATCACCTTCCAGAACTTCTTCCGCATGTACAAAAAACTGGCCGGCATGACCGGTACGGCACTCACCGAAGCGGAAGAATTTGAGAAGATCTATAACCTTGAAGTCATCGCCATCCCGACCAATGTGCCAGTCATCCGTGACGACCGCGAAGACCTGATCTATGCCAACGAAAAGGCCAAGTTCGACTCGGTGGTCGCCGAGATCAGGGAGCGCTATGATGCAGGTCAGCCGGTGCTGGTCGGTACCGTCGCCATCGAGACATCCGAACGGCTGTCCAAGCTGCTCGACCGCGCAGGCGTCAAACATCAGGTGCTGAATGCCAAGCAGCACGAACGCGAAGCCGCGATCATCGCACAGGCCGGTCGTCCGAAGGCCGTCACCATCGCCACCAATATGGCCGGTCGCGGTGTTGACATCCTGCTCGGCGGTAACCCTGACGGCGTCGCCCGCGAGATGCTGCGTCAAAAGGGACTTGATGTCACCGAAGCCTCACCGGAAGACTGGCAGAAAGCCCTCAACGATGCCAGAGAGCAGGTCAAACGGGACCGTGAGGCAGTCCTGACCGCCGGTGGATTATTCGTTCTCGGTACCGAACGCCACGAAGCCCGCCGTATCGATAACCAGCTTCGCGGTCGTGCCGGTCGTCAGGGTGATCCCGGCGAAACCCGCTTCTACCTAAGTCTTGAAGACGATCTGATGAAGCGCTTCGGCGGGGATCGCGTCAAGGGCTTTATGAACTGGGCCAATATCCCCGAAGACGAACCCATCGAGCACCGCCTGATCAGTAACTCGATCAGTCAGGCACAGATCCGCGTGGAAGGCCACAATTTCGACATCCGCAAGCGCGTGCTGGAATATGACGATGTCGTGAACCGGCAGCGTGAGATCATCTACGGCGAACGCAGCCGCATGATGGCAGATGACCTGCGCGAGCAGTACTATGACATGCTTCAGGAACTGCTGACACGTGAGATCAGTGAATACACCTCGGCGGACGACTCTCCGGATGACTGGGACGTGGAAGGGCTGTATCAGCGCTTATACACGATCTACCCGGTCCCGGAAGAGATCACACCGGATACCCTTCACACAGTGGCCAGCTACGACGAAATGCGCGATCTGATCATCGACGCCGCCAACACCGCCTATGAGAACAAAATCGCCGAGCTGAACGAATACGCGCAGTTAGCCGAGCAGCGCACGATGCTGCGCGCCATCGACACCCACTGGCAGCGGCATCTCACCGATCTTGACGTGCTGCGTGAAGGGATCGGTCTGGTGTCCATCGCACAGCGCGACCCGCTGGTCGAATACAAACGCGAAGCCTTCATGATGTTCAACGACATGCGGGCTGAAATCCGTCGGCAGGCCGTGCAGGACATCTTCCGCACACACGTGAACATCGTCCAGCGCCAGCCAGTCCAGCGGCAGATGCAGGCCGTCCGTCCCGGCGCCGTGCAGGACAGCAAACCGGAACCCGTCCGCGCCACCAATAAACTGGGGCGCAATGATCCCTGCTGGTGCGGCAGCGGCAAAAAATACAAGCAGTGTCACTACAAGACCGATCGCAGTAACATCAGCGCCTGACACTGGTCACCCCACCCATACAGACAAGACGCACAGCCCAAAGGTCGGACAACTTTTTCAGCATTGTCCGGCCTTATTCGGGCCACAGCAGGCGGATTTACGGATCAAATCTGTAAAATTAATCAATTTGTTGTGGGATTGAAGCAAAATCTGTTTTACTATGGGTAAAGGTAGTTCGTGTTCAGACATCGCAGCTCCACCTATGCAATAAAACGGTAAGCCGGACTGAACGTTCATCGGATGGGTAACAAGATGCATACAAAACTGGATACTCAGGCGAGCAGCAGTGACGCAGGTACGAAGAAAAGCATCGATTGGTATGATTTTCTCCGTAACCAGGTCAATTCCTTCATCAAGTGGGACCTTGTCCGCTTCTTTCATCATAACCCCCACACACGCGATACAGCGGAAAATATCGCACAGTATACGGGCCGTGATGTCCGCACAGTGGAACGGGAACTCAACGAACTCGTCAGTGTTCATGTCCTGCAGGCCGATGTTATCGAAGGCGCGAATGTTTACTGCCTCTCTGAAAGCAGTGAGATGCGCCGCCTCATCAATGCCTTTATGGAAGCCTGTCAGGATCGCGATTTCCGCGTCAAGGCGATTTCGCATGTCATCCGTGGCATGCAGTTCAACGCCCGCCACGACTTCTAGCGTCGTCCATTTCTGGCTGTGCGCTGCC
>CAYNDH010000053.1:0-2491 GCA_964395665.1 uncultured Anaerolineaceae bacterium | reverse complement strand
GTGAAATCAACCAGCAGTGAAATCAACCAGCAGTGACAGCCCCCGCCACCCACCAGCGTGTTATACCTCAACAGCCGAACGTCGATCATCACCTTCACCAGCCAGATGATCGGCGTTTCTGCTCTCATCATCAGACCGCATTTCCCGCGTGGCATAAACAGCATTTGCAATTCTGCGATACATTGTTCATTATCACAGGGATAATTAACGCTTCTTACAGTCCGCTTTCGTGGGGATTGCTGACGACCGGGAAGAACTGTAAATTGGAATAGTTCACCTTGACAGAGGACCTGTACCAGCACATCAAAGCACTGCCCAAAATCGAGCTGCACCGGCATCTTGAAGGTTCAGTGCGCCTGCAAACGTTGGTGGACATCGCCCGCGAACACGCCTTCGAGATGCCGGAATACGATACCGAACTGCTGCGGCCCTTCGTCCAGATGATGCCGGACGAACATCGCAACGCCACGCATTTTCTCGGCAAATTCGCCACCCTGCGCCAGTTCTACCGCTCACCGGAAGTCATCCAGCGCATCGCCCGCGAAGTCATCGAAGACGCCGCCGCTGACAACATCCGCTACATGGAACTGCGCTTCACACCCCGCGCCCTGAGTTCAATCATCCGCGTGGAACCGGCACAGGTGATTCACATGGTGTGCGATGCGGCCAATCAGCAGGCTTCCCGGCACGACATTCAGGTCCGTTACATCGTCTCCGTTAACCGCCATGAAAGCGTGGAATTCGCACAGCAGGTCCTGCACGCCGCGCTGGATTTTCGCGCTCATGGCGTGGTCGCCGTCGATCTGGCCGGGCAGGAAATGGGCTATCCCTGTGCGCCATTTGCCGAGAGTTTCCGCTATGCACGTGAAAATGGGCTGGCCGTCACCATCCATGCGGGCGAATGGCAGGGGGCGGACAGTGTCCGCGATGCCATCGAAACATTGGGGGCCAGACGCATCGGTCACGGCATCCGGTCACTTGAGGACAGTGCGCTTGTGGAGGAGATGATCAGACGCGGTATCGTGCTGGAAGTCTGCCCTACCAGTAATGTGGACAGCGGCGTGATCGACCGCCTTGAACATCATCCCCTGCCTCACCTGTCATCAATGGGCATCCTGACGACAATCAATACCGACGATCCCCTCATCAGCAACATCACCCTGACCGACGAACTGATGCGCGCTATAACGCACATGCATTTCTCGCTGGAAGACCTCAAAGCCCTGTTGATGCGCTCCGCAGAAGCGGCCTTTCTTCCCCTGCACGATCACCGGCTGCTGGTCGAGCAGTTCAGCGCCCTGCTGTATAACAACACCTGATGCGCCCGCAGCTTCATACAACCAGCGTTCGCTGATACCGGTCAGGATACAGTACAATAGACAGCATTTGTGCCAGCCTGACTTGTATACCGGAACGAAGGTGTCATCTTTATGGATACTGTGCTTCTTAAAAAACTGACCGAAGCCTGGGGGCCGTCCGGCTTCGAACATCATGTCCGCAGCATCATCCGCGAAGAAGTGGCCGACCACTGTGACGACATTCGCGTTGATAACCTTGGCAATCTCATCTGTCGTGTGGGAACCCTCAAAGAAGGCGGCAAGAAGATCCTCATCGCCGCCCACATGGACGAAATCGGCGTCATGACGACCTTTATCGAGCCGAACAGCGGCTATCTGCGCGTCGCTGAAATCGGCGGACTGGCGAAACAGACTCTGCTCGGCAACCGCCTGCGCTTCGAAGATGGCACGGTCGGCGTAATCGGTATGCACGAGATGCGTAAAAGCCGCTCGGTCGATATTTCGGATTTCTTCGTCGATGTCAGCACCGGTTCAGATGGCAGTTCGTCCATTCAGCCCGGCAGTCCGGCGGTGTTCTGGCGCGAGATGGAAACACGCGGCAGTCGTCTGATCGGCAAATCCATGGATGACCGCGTCGGGTGCGCCATCGCCATCGAAGCCATGCGCCGCTTCGACGCTGCATCCCCCAATGAGGTCTATTTCGTCTTCACCGTGCAGGAAGAGGTCGGCCTGCGTGGTGCGGGGACGGCAGCCTTCGCCATCGAGCCGGATCTCGGCATCGCGCTGGATGTCACCGATACCGGTGACCAGCCGCACAACGCGAAAATGGCGGTGCGTCTCGGCAGTGGCGCCGCCATTAAGCTGCATGATCCCGGACTGGTCGTCCCGCCCGCCATCCGTGACTGGATGGTCAGCACCGCTGAAGCCAACGACATCCCCTATCAGCTCGAAGTCCTGAGCGGTGGCTCAACCGACGCCGCCCGCATTCACATTTCGCGTGCCGGCATCCCAAGCGGCTGCATCTCCATCCCCTGCCGTTTCATCCACACCACCAGCGAGACCGTGGATCAGGGCGATGTAGACGCCTGCATCGATCTGCTGACCCACCTCATCAGCCAGCCCGTCGAATTATCCGAATAAGGTCGGCAGCGCATTTCGCAGGATGCAGGTCTCGTAGGGGCGGGATTCTTCCC
>CAYNDH010000052.1:9910-23228 GCA_964395665.1 uncultured Anaerolineaceae bacterium | reverse complement strand
GCATCATCCATCGCCCCTACACATGAGCGATTTTTGTAAATGTCAACACGCCCTGACTGCTAGCTGCTGGCCGCGTCCCGATTACCGTGTGTCCAGGTAAGCTGTTCACGGACCTGCAAATCGGTGTGACGGATTTTCATGGCAAGGTCTGCGGCCAGATTACGCATCAGGCGATAGCCAAGCTGCGAATAGGTATCGCACAGCAGCATCAGCTTGTCGCGTGGGATGGTAATCAGGCGGGTATCTGGCTGCATACAGCGTGCCCCTGCCGATCTCAACCCCTGATCCACCAGCGCGACTTCGCCAAAGGACTGTCCACGCCGCAGGGTGGCAATAGTATGGGTTCCGGTGGTCACTTCTTTGCCGATCAGTGAGGGATCTACGAAGATGTCGACTTCACCATTGGCAATGATGTACAGTTCGTTACCGGGCGAATTTTCCTGAAAGATGATGTCGCCGGCCTGCATCGTCTTTTCACTACAGATCGAAGCAATCAATTCCAGTTGAGTAGGGGTTAATTCGTCGAAAATGTCTGCTTGTTTAAGTATGTTGACGACAGACATGATGATCTCCGTAGTTTAAATAATTCTGCCAGCAGAGATAACTTTGAAAAACCGTATTCTGGAGATGTGTCTCCATTGACCATCAGTTTATCATAAATCAGGTAGCGTACAAACATCCTGTGAAATCTGTTCTGTAATCCTGACAACTGTATTGACCAGATCACCCTGATCGAAAGCGGTACTCATGAAAAATACTGACCCATCGACTGCTGATCCCGTTTACACCATCGACGAACTCATCAGCGTGTGTATTTCCCGACAGGTGAAGGACGGCGAAGTGCTGGCACAGGGCATCAACACGCCGCTGGTGATGGCGGGTTATCTTCTGGCGAAATGCACCCATGCGCCCAATGTGCGCTTTGCCTCTGCCATCGGACAATCGCTGTGTGAAGACTGGGGGCCGCTTGGGATTGGCACCATGGAAGAGATCTGGCTGGAGCGTGTGCTGTATCCAGCGGGATTCGCCACCGCCGTCGCCGAACTGCTGCCGAAATATCACCCGAAGGAGTTCTTTCGTCCGGCGCAGATCGACATCTATGGCAGCACCAATAACATCGCTTTCGGGAAGGATTACCGGCGGCCACGGATGCGCTTACCCGGCAGCGGTGGCATCCCGGATGTGACCGTCCATGCCGATGAGCTTTACTTCTATGTCCCGCGCCATTCACTGGTGACGTTTGTCCAGCGTGTGGATTTTCTCAGCGGGATGGGGCACAGCGACCAGCGGCAGCGGGGCAGAGGGCCGGTTTATCTGATCAGCGATCTGGGACAGTTTGACTGGGTTGAGGGCCGGATGCGGCTGACACATCTGCATCCTGGCGTGCGGATCGAGACGGTGCGGCGCAAGACTGGCTTCGAACTGCTCTGCGCTGATCCCCTGCTGGAAACCGAGCCGCCAACAGACGAAGAGCTGCGCCTGCTGCGTGAAGTGATTGATCCGCTGGGTGTACGCCGGCTGGAGATCCTCAGCGGTGGCGCACGCAAGGATCTGCTGCGGTCCATTCTGGAAGCAGAAGGGACACTTTAGCGCCGGACAGCGCCGGATAAAGTGTCCCCGCAGTGGCAACCTTCTCTGATGTAGTCTTACGGCGTCACCGACCAGCGTTCAATGGTCAGGAAACGGTCTGCCGGTTCACCGATGAAGCTAAGCTGTACACCCTGAACACGCGGAGTCACAGCGTAGGTGTACAGCGGCGAATACAGCGGGATCGCAATCGCCCGCCGGATGAATTCTTCCTGAAAACGCTGATAGGCGCTGATGCGGTTAATCCCAAACGGATCTCGGCGTGCTTCTTCCAGAATTTCGCTGATGACACGATCATCTGCGCCGCCGTAATTTTCCCCGTCCGGGTACTGCCCCTGATGCCAGAAGCTGTAGACATCGGGATCAGCGGTCCCGGCCTGCGAAAGCTCGACCAGTGCGATCTCGAAGTCATGAGACTGAAGTCGGGCGGCATACGTCTCGGCATCGACCGCGTCAACTGTGATCGTGACGCCAATCAACCCCCACTGCGCGACAATTTCCTGTGCCAGGCTGACCAGTTTAGGATCATCCGGGATCAGTAGACTGAAGGACAGCGGGCCATCGGAGATCACCGGTTCAGATGAAGGACTCTCTTCAGTCGCAATCGGTTCTTCCGTGACCTGCACTTCTTCAGTCACGGCTTCTGCTTCAGGTGCGGTTTCTTCTTCAGTTGATAGCTCCGCTTCGATCTCTTCCAGCAGCGTGCGTGCCTGCGCGACGTTATAGGCAGGCCACGGCAGATCCTCACTGTAGGCCCATGAATTCGGTGGGATCGGGCTGTCGGTCCGCACGGCGAAACCCGCCAGCACACGCTCCACAAAATTACGTTCCAGACCGGTCTGTAATGCAGTGCGCAGGCGCTGTTCGCCTAACACGGGCGTGTTTTCATGATCCCAGTTGAAGATGATGAAGCCCGTCACGGGTTCCACCGCGTTAAGCAGATTGACGGCACCGGTATTCGCCAGCCGGATCAGCACGGGCCGCTCGTCACGATTCCATGTCGCAAGGCTGTCGGCATCCCCCTGACTGATGGCCGCCACAGCGCTGTCAAAATCCGGGTAGAGTAAAAAGCTCATGCGATCGACGGCATAGCCTTCGCTTCCCTCTGGCCGCTGGCGGAAGGTCGGCGCGACGCGCAGATCGACGCGGCGGATCTGGCCGCTGGAGTCGATTCGCAGCGCTTCAAGCTGATAGGGGCCGGTGCCAATCGGGGAGAGGTTAAAAGGGTGATCATCAATCTGGGAAGCCGGTGTCCCCTGAAGGACATGCATCGGCAGGATGCCAATTCGCAGCGCATCCAGAAAGCTTCCGAGCGGCTGTGAGAGCCGGAAACGCACGGTATGATCATCCAGAACGTAGGTTTCAACCGTCTTCCAGAAGTTTCCAGATGATTTTTCGCCAGGGAAATCCGAAGCACGCAGCAGCGCCATCGTGAAATCGACATCAGCAGCAGTAAATGGCACGCCATCCTGCCACAGTACATCCTGCCGCAGCCGGATCACATATTCCAGCCGGTCAGCCGAGACCGTCCATGACTCGGCGAGCTTTGCCACCGGTTCGCCATATTCGTTCACACCGATCAGCCCTTCATAGATCAGGCTGCTGATGTCCTCATCGACCGGGTTCAGGCTTGCCAGCACCGGATTCAGCCGCTGGACATGTCCGACCAGCGCTTCACGATAGGTCAGAACACCATCCGCGTCGGGTTGTATGACAGAAGCAGGGGCTTCCGCTGTTTCGCCTGTCGCCGGGGAGTCCGGTGTGATGGGGGGAATGGTCGGGATCAGTTCTTCGGTGGCGCTGCCAGCCTGACTCGTATCACCGCCGGTGTTCACCATCGGGATCGTGGCCGCTCCGACGGGTGAACCCTGTTCCGAGACATAAATTGTTTCGCTGGCTGGCTTTAGTAACAGCACTGCCGCAAATAAGCCGATGGCCGCGATCAATGCCAATAACTGCCAGCGGAGTCCACGCAGCATCATATCATCCTTGTCCGTATCATTTGCAGGGCGCTTGCAGATGGGAATTCCGGAAGAGTGTGGTACTACCGGTAAACAAATTCAGGCGTCCACAGCTATCTGCAGCGCCTGAAAAGCCAGCGGAAATCAGGGCGTTATCAGCCGTTATAGGTGACAACCGAAAGGATGCAGATCACCAGAAATGCGACGGCAAGGCCGCAGGTCAGTTGGAACAGCGTCTTTTCAAGCCCACGACGAGTACGGGCGATACCGCCGGTCCCTTCACCGCCGAGGATGCTGCCGAGCGCGTCACCCTTCACCTGAAACAGGATCAGGATCACGAGCAGAACAGACATGATAATTGTTGCGATCTGGAATACTGCCTGCATGGAATATCAACTCCTAGCCCCATTAAAACGTGAGCAGTATAGCATGTCCGCAGTGCATTGCACAGACGAAATCGGCGTTCTGTCCGTGTAGGTCTGTGCTGTCAGCACGCTGATGGATAGAGATGCAAAAGCGCCCGATCCAGTGCAGATCGGGCGCTTTTAATGGTGCCGGATTACAGGATGCGATCGGTGTTAGCGGGTGACCGCCGGTGCGCCTTCGGTCTGGAAGAATTCGAGCGCCGCCTCAAGCTGTGGGTCATCGTCCGGATTTTCGGCGCGGTCCTCAACATCCCATTCAACCGTGATGTCCGGCGAGACGCCTACATCATGAATCCACTGCCGATTCGGTGTCAGCCAGCGCGCAATCGTCAGCCGGACGCCGCCCCCGTTTACCAGTTCACTCTGCGTCTGCACTGTGCCTTTGCCAAAGGTGGTGACACCGATAATGGTCGCGACATCATGATCCTGAAGCGCCCCCGCTAAAATCTCCGAAGCGCTGGCGCTGCGTTCGTCCACCAGCACGACCAGCGGTATCTCCAGCCCCAGATAGCTGCCATCGGCACGGAGGGTCTGCTCTGTTTCATCCGAAAACTGTTCGTAGACGATCACGCCTTCCTCAAGGAATGCGCTGGTCACTTCCAGCACGGTGTTGAGATAGCCGCCCGGATTACCACGCACGTCGATAATCAGGCCTTCCATTTCGCTGGCGTTGATTTTATCCAGTGCCAGTTCAATATCCCGGCGGGCATTCGATGTGAACTGATTCAGTTTCACGTAGCCGATGGTATCGTTATAGATTGCGGTTTCGGTGTTGGGGATCTCGATGCGTGCGCGTATAACATCGAATTCCACTTCGTCGTCATTACGC
Source organism: uncultured Anaerolineaceae bacterium (assembly GCA_964395665.1). Classification (GTDB taxonomy): domain Bacteria; phylum Chloroflexota; class Anaerolineae; order Aggregatilineales; family Phototrophicaceae; genus JAEZAF01. The sequence continues at coordinate 18,426 of CAYNDH010000052.1, read as the reverse complement.
TGCATTTTGAGGTGTACCGTGGAGCCAGCCGGACCACGCACACGGGTCACGAGTTCAAGATAGGTGAGCTGCGTCACATCTTCGCCATTCACCTCAATGAAGATGTCGCCCTCACGCAGTCCGGCATCTTCGGCGGGTGTCCCCGGCAGCACATTGACGATCTGCACGCGGCCTGTCTCTTCGACTTCAGTGATCGTCACGCCGATACCTTCGATTTCACCGGACAGGCTGTCATCGACAAATTCGAAGTATGCCGGCTCGACATAACCGCTGTACTGATCCTCAAGCGCATCGACCATCCCGCTGATGGCGCCATCGATCAGTACATCCTGATCAGGGCTGTCGAGGTAATTTTTCTGGATCAGGTTGTAGGTTTCCCAGAAGGCTGCGAAATCCTGATCAGCATTGGCGGGCGGTAGAATATCAGCCTTTGCGGGCGAAGCAAGGCTCATAAACTGTAAACTGCCAATGGCAAAACCAGCGGTGAAGATCGCCAGTACGACCAGCCCACTCACAAAATGGCGGCGCAGGTGCCGCAGCGTTGGGTTTTTCATAGAGGAATAAGACTCCGCACAATTACGAAAATAAGTTGTGTTAAAGTAGGGAAGCGGCGAAGGAAGTTACTCTTACTGTGTTCAGTCTATTTCAGGGTGTTGGCATGAGTCAAGAAGCAGCACAGGCGATCCTCTTCGGCCTTGCCCTTGGAGATGCGCTGGGTTATCCGACCGAATTCCTCAGTCTCGCGCAGATCAGGGATCGTTATGGGCCGGACGGTATTCAGGAACCACCTGATCCGGCGCTGTATTCCGATGATACCCAGATGACGCTGGCCGTGACTGAAGCTGTGCTGGATGCTGGGCCTGATGCGGAACTCGATGTGCTGATGGATGCCGTCGGCCAGCGCTTTCGCCAGTGGGCGCACAGCCCTGAAAATAATCGCGCTCCGGGGAAAACCTGCATGACCGGGATCGCACGGTATGAATCCGGGCTGCACTGGTCCGAAGCCGGTCTCGTGGATTCAAAAGGGTGCGGTTCGGCCATGCGCGTCGCGACGCTGGGATATCTCTACCAGCATGACCCTGAACGCCTGAAAGCGGTCGCCATTGCCACCAGTCAGATCACCCACCGCCACCCGACTGCACTGGCGGCTGCCGTCGCTGCGGCCTATCTGGTCAAGCTGGCGCTGGATGGAGCCGCCCCTGAAACCTACATCCGGCAGACGCTGGCCTTTACTGATGGCATGAGCGATGAACTGGAATATGCGCTGCTGCGGGTGGGGCATGTGCTGGGCTGGACGAATGAAGAAGCGGCGCTCGAACATATCGGCCAGGGCTGGACGGGTGAAGAGGCGGTTGCACTGGCACTTTACTGCATCCTGCGTTACCCTGAAAATCGGTTCGGAAATTATGTCGCCTGCGTGCGTCGTGCGGCCAATACAGCAGGGGACAGCGACTCGATTGCGTGCATTGCTGGCGGTATCATGGGGGCGCGGTTGGGCCTTTCCTCGGTTCCGCCGCAGTGGATAGAGCGCTGCGAAAACCGTCACAATTTGATCAATCTGGCATGGAGGATGGCACAGATTAATGTCAGCAGCGATTGATATTAAAGCACTGCGGGATTACTGCCTCAGAAAGCCCGGTGCATTCGAAGACTTCCCGTTTGGTGAGGAGACACTCGTCATCAAGGTCAAGGATAAGATGTTCGCGCTCATTCCTCTCGAACGTCACGATGAACCCCCACAGATCAGCCTGAAATGTGATCCGCAGCTTGCCGACATGCTGCGCGACATCTATGATGCCGTGAAACCGGGTTATCATCTCAACAAAAAGCACTGGAATACCGTGACGGTCGATGGCAGTATCTCGGACGATGAAGTATTTGAGATGATCGATCAATCCTATATTCTGGTGGTCAAAAGCCTGAAAAAATCCGACCGTGAAGAGATTGATAAGCTCCGGCGTAAGTTGGCGAAATAATCACTTTACAGTTAATTTACATTTGACAGGAAAGATTCACACTCACCAGCGTTTCGGGTATTGAGAACAGCACAGAATCAAGTTAGATTTCTGTGTTATTGCTTACACATTTAAATTCAGGAACAACTACAGTGACTATTCCAACCAAGACAAAACCTTCATCCGGCAGTGCCCGCGACCAGCGTACAACCATGATCATCGGCGGTGTCGTCGCCGCTGCTGTCGTCGTCGCGCTGATCTTTATCCTGATTTCCAGCGCCTCTGGTACAGGCAGTGATATTCACAAGTATGATGATATCCCACAGACCCGCACAGCAGATGGCGCATTCGTACTGGGCAACCCGGATGCCCCGCTGACGATCGTCGAATTTGCGGACTGGGCATGCCCCGCCTGCCAGCAGTACAAGCCGACCGTTGACCGCTTCCTCGAAGAATATGTCCGCACCGGTCAGGCGAAATTCGAGTCGCGCATCATCATGACGGCAGGCGGTGCAGTCACCGGTTATGCCGCGCAGCTTGCCGAATGCGCCGACGAACAGCGTCCGGGTGGTTACTGGCAGGCTTATGTCCTGCTCTATGATTATGCATCGCGTGGGGCTGGTAATTACAACACCGATATGGCCCGTCCCTTTGCACAGTCCCTTGATCTTGATCTGAATGCGCTGCTCACCTGTGCGCGGACGGCTGAACAGGTGACCAACGATGCTGCTTTCGCTGGTCAGACTGGCGCGAACGCCACACCGACGGTCCTGTTCCGTTTGAGTGACGGGCAGGCGAGACAGCTTCCAGCAGGCCGGGCATTTGACGATCTGGCGAATCTGGTCTCACTGGCACAGGCGCAGTCGGGCAGCTAAAGCTTAACCCCGGTTTATCGCTTCTGAAAAAGGACGACACCATCATCTGATGTGTCGTCCTTTTTGTCTCTCGTTTCCCTTAGGGATTAGGGGCGCTGCTGCCAGAAATCCGCAGGCAGATCCAGCGGCACGCTCGGTGTGCGGCCTGTCAGCATCAGCGTTTCGCCATCATGTGCCATGAGTTCGACCAGTGACGGATAGGCGGAAGGTTCTGAATACTGCCACTCGCCGATCCGTGAGACGATCAGTTGACCGGCACGGCGGCGCACGGCGATCACCAGCGGCAGGCGATGGTACAGGGCATGAAGTGTGGTTTCGGCTTCATCCCCGGTGCGGCGTGTCAGAATGCCGAGTGCGGCACTCAGGCGCTTCGGTTCCGCCTGTCCACGGAAAACCCACAGCATACGCGGCGGCTTTGGATGGGTGAGCAGCGGCAGCACGGCGTCCGGCTCATCTGCGCGCACTTCATCCAGCAGCAGGACGTCCGGTGCTGTGGCTGGCGGCGTGTCCGGCGAATTCTCCGTCACCTGCGCGATATGCTGCGCGAAGGTGATTCCCTCATGATCGGCGGTCGGCCACTGGACAACGCGGCGTTGTGCCGTTTCAGGCAGGCGAAGTTCACCGGCCCGCTCGACGGATACCATCCCATCAGCCGGTATCAGTTGTGCCAGTACAGAAAGCAGCGTCGTCTTGCCCGATTCGGTTTCCCCGACAATCAGGATGCCGTGAGGTGATCTCGCTATGGCGGTCAGCAGGTCGAGCGCTGCCTGCGAGTCCACGATGCCCGACAGCTCCGGCAGGGCAGGCGGATGCACACGAATATCCGCATTGGTGAAAACAGAAGCCGGTGGCAGCACCAGATTGACACACACCGGCTGCGAGTCGATGGTTAGACCCACCTCAAGATAAGGGTGTTCAGGGTTGATCTGCGCCCCTGCCTGCTGCACCAGCCGCCGGATGACGCGTTGAAACTGTTCGTAATCTTCAAAAACCGGTTCCAGCCGGGTTAATTCACCATGGCCGTAACGAACAGCGACCTTTTCGATGCCTTCAAGCGTGATCGTGGTGATATCGGGGTTTTCGAACAAGGTATCCAGCGGTCCGAAGCCGAAGATTTCCGAGTAAGCGCGGCGTGTCAGGTCCGCCTGCTGATTCGGCGTCAGATGGACCGATTCCACACCGACGACATAGAGCAGGGTATCGCGCAGCAGCCGCAGTCTGTCCGATTTGGTCACTGCGGCCTGTCGCGCTTCGGATTCCGGCGGATGCTCGATCTCAAAAGCTGTGACGACGCGCTCCACCAGTGCCGCTGCTGAATACAGACGGGTTCCGGCGCGTCCGGCGAAGAGTTCGGGGCCATTGATGCGATTTTCTGCCGACTGATCATCTGAAGGGTGGGCATCTGGCTGATGTCCGTCCGGTTCTTGTCGTCCATCGGATGGATGATTTGAATTGTGACTGCTCATAAAAGAAGATCTCCCCGAAGAATGCTGGTATTAGTAATGTGTCAGAAATGGTTATCTGATCGTTGACAGATGATGTGAAAACGGTATGCAGACGGTGTGCGGTGGGTATGTAAATTCATCAGTTCAGCATGATGACGGAGTATGCCCTGTTCAGCCTGAAAACCGACCTGACATCTGATGCGCCATGCCAGTACAATCGCTATGGTATCCTGTGGGCGTTGCTTTATAATGTCTGCGCTTCGGCCATTCTAATCGATCTTGTATACGTAATTTAGGACACCTCATGGAAATTATCCTCTCCGGTTCAATCGCATATGACTACCTTATGCGATTTCCGGGAAAGTTCATCGATCATTTTATAAAGGATGAACTGCATCAGGTCAGCCTCAGCTTTCTGGTTGATGAGATGACCAAACACTGGGGCGGTGTTGCTGCCAATATTGCCTATACGCTGGCGTTGTTGGGCGTCCAGCCGAAACTGATGGGAACGGTAGGCCGGGACTTCCCGGATTATCGTCACTGGCTGGAAGAACATGGTGTGGATTGCAGCACCGTGCGTCAGATCAATTCTGTCTTTACCGCTTCTTTTTTCGCCAATACTGATATTGAAAATAATCAGATCGCGTCGTTTTATGCCGGGGCGATGAGCCACGCCAGGGATTATTCGCTGACAGATGCCGGGATTACCCGTCCGGATCTGGTGGTGATCTCTCCCAATGATCCGACTGCGATGTCGAATCTCTCACGTGAATGCCGTGAGCAGGGGCTTCGGTTTATTTATGATCCCAGCCAGCAGGTCCCACGGCTTTCTGGCGAAGAACTGCGCGCCGATATGCAGGGCGCATATGTCATGATCGTTAATGCCTATGAAGCAGGGATTATCTGCAACAAAACCGGCATGACACTCGATGAGCTACAGGAACAGGTCGAGATCCTTGTGGTGACACAGGGCAAACGTGGCTCACACATCTATCAGCAGGGTTCCCGGACTGACGTGCCGGTCTTCCCTGAAGTCTTTATCAAGGACCCGACCGGCGTGGGTGATGCCTACCGCGCAGGGCTGATTCGCGGGTTGATCTCGAACTGGCCGCTCAAGACCGCCGCGCTGGTCGGATCGCTGTGTGCAACTTACGTGCTGGAACAGGTCGGCACGCAGAGTCATAACTTCGAACTGCCGGAGTTCGTCGCCCGTTTCCGCGAGCGTTTTGACGACGAAGGTGTCCTTGATGAACTGGTCGCCGATCAGGGTCAGAGCGCTAAGGTTTAGCAGTGCTGGACAGTTCCGGGTGGCGACAGCGTGACTCGGCTGTGCTAGAATGCTGACTCGCTTTAGTAGTAACATCGTATTTATGCAATCCATTCAGAGACTTTGAGGAGTCCGATGACGACGATCCAGTATGATATTAGAGATCCCGAATTAGCGACTGGTGGGCGCTACCGCATTCAGTGGGCCGAAAAAGAAATGCCGGTGCTGCGTGCCATTATGGAGCGCTTTGAGAAGGAAAAACCGTTCGAAGGTATCCGCATCTCGGCCTGTCTGCATGTGACCACCGAAACCGCGAATCTGATGCGTGCGCTTCAGGCCGGCGGCGCAGATGTCGTGCTGTGCGCGTCTAATCCGCTTTCGACACAGGATGATGTGGCGGCTTCGCTGGTGGTACACGATGAAATCCCCGTCTATGCCATCAAGGGCGAAGATAACGACACCTACTACGATCACATCCGGGCCGGGCTGGATCACAAGCCGCACATCACCATGGACGACGGCGCCGATCTGGTCAGCACCATTCACAAGAGCCGCCGCGAACTGCTTCAGGACATCATCGGCGGGACGGAAGAGACCACCACTGGCGTGATCCGTCTGCGTGCGATGGCGAAGGATGGCGCACTGGAATTCCCGGTGATCGCGATCAATGACAGCAACACCAAGCACCTGTTTGATAATCGCTATGGCACGGGTCAGAGCACGATTGACGGCGTGATCCGCGCAACCAATATCCTGCTGGCAGGGCGCACGGTTGTCGTCGCCGGTTACGGCTGGTGCAGCCGTGGGATCGCATCCCGCGCCCATGGCATGGGTGCGAATGTCATCGTGACCGAAGTTGATCCGCTGCGCGCACTGGAAGCCGCGATGGACGGCTACCGTGTGATGCCGATGGTGGAAGCCGCTCCGATGGGTGATATCTTCATCACCGCGACCGGCGACATCAACGTGATCGACCTCCCGCACTTCGAACGCATGAAGAGCGGCGCGATTGTCGCCAATTCCGGCCATTTCAATGTCGAGATCAATCTGGACGGCCTGCGCGAGATCAGTCAGGACAAGCCGCGTCTGGTCCGCCCGTTTGTTGAAGAGTACGTTGTCGGCGGTCGCTCGATCTACGTACTGGGCGAAGGCCGCCTGATCAATCTGTCGGCGGCAGAAGGTCATCCGGCATCAGTGATGGACATGAGCTTTGCGAATCAGGCACTGGGTGCGGAGTATATGATCCGCCATGCGGCTGAAATGACGCCGGATGTGTACACCATTCCCGAAGATGTTGACCGCGAGATCGCTCGCCTGAAGCTGATGGCAATGGGGATCAAAATCGATACCCTCACCGCCGAACAGGAACAGTACCTTAACCAGTGGGAAGAAGGCACCTAAACCGCCGCCTTGCCCTTACCGGACTCCAAGCCGGTTTTACCTGCATCAATGAAAGCATCCGGTGTGCTGGCGCAGATCGTGTCAGGCACCGGTTCTGCGGAACAGCAGGCGATGATGAGTGATGTCACCTTGACGTGTCGCCTGCTGTCCCGCATGATCTTTCACCTCAAATCCAATTCAGGAGGATAACAGATGATGCCATCTCTTCAGTTTTCGAAGCAGCATTGGAAATCCCTGAAATTCCCCGCTTTTTTTACCCTGATTGCAATTGCCATCCTGATGCTTGTTCCCGGTGCGGCCTCGGCACAGGCTGACACGGGTACTGCGATCCGCTTCCTGCATGTCGTCCCCGGTCTGGAACAGATTGATGTTTATGTCAATGATTCGCTGGTGGTCTCCGGTCTTGATTACGGTGAAGAGACGCCCTATCTTCAGGTCCCGGAAGGCAATCATACCGTACGGGTGACACTTGAAGGGCTGTCTTCGGTGCTGTGGGAACAGCCGCTGGCCGTGCCGGAAGGTGAACACCTCACCCTGATCGCGTCATCGACCGATCCCCTTAACTTTACGACTTTCCGCGACGATCTGACACCGCTTGCCCCCGGCACATCGCGCATTATCGTGGTCCATGCCATCAGCGGTGGGCCGGATGTCGATTTCATGGTCGAAGGCGATGTGATCGTTTCCGACCTGGGCTATGGTAACTTCATCAACAGCATTGACGTCCCGGCCAACAGCTATCAGATGGCTGTCGTTCCTGCTGGCGGCAGTGTTGATGATGCCATTTTCCCGGCGACATCGGTTTCACTTGTCAGCTCCACCACACAGATTATGGTGCTTTATGGCACACCCGGCGGCGCATCTGCGCTGGTGCTCACGACGGCGACCGCCGCAGGTGCAGATGACGGTTTCGTGCGTGTCATTCATGGTGCAGTGGACGCCCCGGCGGTCGATGTGCTGCTGAATGATATACAGGTGATCGCTGATCTGGCTTATGGCGATGCGACTGAACATCTGGCGCTGCCTGCCGGTGGTTACACCGTTGCCATTCAGGATTCCGACAGCGGAGACACACTGGCTGAAGGTGAGCTGACCGTCAGTGCTGGCGAAGCGCAAACGGTGTTCGCGCTGGCCGGTGATGATGGCGTGTCCGTGACTCCCGTCGCTGATGATCTTTCGGCGGTGAATGCGACAACTGCCTCAATCAGCATCGCCAATCTGGGCAGCGATCCAGCCAGTGTTTCATTTGATGATGCCGTACTGGTTGAAGATCTCGCGAGCGGCGAAGTTTCCGAAACGCTCAATTTTGAACCACTCATTGGCACACTGTCAGTCAACGACGAAGGCTTCCCGACTACGATCTACGGCGGGATTTACTATCAGCTTCTCGTTTTGGATGATGGCAGTGTCGCACTACTCCCGACCGAGCTGTCCTTTTCACTGGAAAGCCTGCCCGGTGGCCCTGATGCCGTTGTCGCAGCCACACCACAGCCAGAGGAACCCGGTCAGGTGACAGAAGAAACTGCGATACCTGATGAGGTGACGACCGAAGAAGTGGTTGCCACTGAAGAAG
>CAYNDH010000052.1:0-9810 GCA_964395665.1 uncultured Anaerolineaceae bacterium | reverse complement strand
GTTGCCACTGAAGAAGTGGCTGCCACCGAAGAAGCCGTTGCAACAGCAGAAGTCACACCTGAAGCCCCGGCTGAAACCGAAGAGGCTGCAACAGAAGTGCCAGTCGAAGCGACGGCTGCACCGACCATTCCCGCCGCCACACCGACAGCAACCCCGATCGGACCGACGGCCCGCGTGCTGCTGAATCCGGGCGCGAATTTACAGCTTCGCCAGTTCCCGTCATCACAGGCCTTTTCACTGGGGCGCGCTCCGGCGGACAGTCTGCTGATCGTCCTTGGCCGTGAAGGTGCGCCGCTGGGTGATCAGACCGAAGACATCAATGCAACACCCGAAGTCGGTGCAGAGCCGACCCCTGAAGCAACCGAGTATGTCGATCCTGTCTCACTGTTGGCTGAAGATGAGGATCTGCTGCCTGAAGAGACATGGCTGTTTGTGATCTATCAGACACCCGATGGCGGGGAAATCGAAGCGTGGGTGAATTCGCTTTACGTCCAGATTCGCGATACCCGTGGCTTCCTGATGCGCCTGCGTGACCTGCCGGTCATCCCCGGTGATCGTTCCGGCGAGTCGCGTGATACGAGCATCCTGCCGCCTACCGTGCAGCGCCAGTTCGTTCAGGGCATCGTCACTCAGTTGAATCAGGGTGCGAATCTCAACATCCGCCGGACCGCAGACGAAAACAGTGAAGTGCTGGCACAGCTTGCCGGTGGTGAGCAGGTGGCTGTGATCGGCGTGGGCGCTTCTGGTGAATGGGCTTTTGTGCGCTATGCCGCGCCGGAAGGCGGAGAGATCACCGGATGGGTGGATCTTGCGTTCCTGCGGTTTGAGTACAATGGTCAGGTGATTACACCCGGTGATGCACAGGCACGTGACCTGCTGGATGAGGTAGACGAAGCCGTGGACCGTGGCGCGGTGGCTGCCGGGACCGGTGCTGTCGCAACCCAGCCCTCAACCAGCGTTCAGCCGACTCCGCTTGCCCTGCGGAATGTCGTAATCGCGACTGTAGGCGAACTGAATCCCGGTATCCGCCTGAATCTGCGACGCACCCCCAGCACCGCCGGTGAGGTGATCGGCAATATCGAGCCGGGAACACAGCTTGTCGTCCTCAGCCAGGATCTGACCGGCGAATGGCTGCAAACCGAGTTCGATGGGCAGTTGGGATGGGTTTCAACCCAGTACGTCTTCCTGACGTTTAACGGCGCAGCGGCCACACTGGATCAGGTGCCCGTAGATGATAATCTTATCGCAGAGGCATCGGGTGTTCCGTCTGCGACCATGACGATCGTCGTCACTGTCGAAACCACAGCGACTGATGTGGCAGGGGATGTCACGGCTACACCCGCACCGTGATCTGACATCCTGTCGCTGATTGTTACAGTCAGTGTTACATCTGGTTTCTCGATTCAGCTCAATTCCGTCAGGACAGCATCCGCTGTCCTGACTTTTTTCCTGAAGATTCCTGATTTTGTTCTGTGCTATGATGGCAGCGTCTGAAGCAGTCACACATCAACAGCTTCATATTCACTGACAGCGGTACGTGCGGTCTCACAGGATAGGGAAGGGCGGAGTCATGCGTTTATTCAGGCTTTTGTATGCAGTGGGATTGATTCTGACGATGCTGGTGATTACAGCCTGTCAGCCCAGCGTCGATCCCGCCCCTGACTTATCCCCCGAAGCGCCTGAAGTCACAGAAGCAGTAGAAGAGGCGACGCCGACAGTGGCTCTGTCACCGACGCCTGAAGATACCGCAACACCCGCGCCGATTCTGGGCCGTTTTGCCACTGATCCAACACAGATCGGCTACCTGCGGGTCGTCCATGTCGCGCCGGATGCTGGCCCCGTGGATGTTTATGTAGACAGTAGTCCGATGGTTTCCGGCCTGGAATATGGGCTTGCCAGCGGGCGCACCAATATCATCCACGGCAGTTATACCGTCTCTATCGTGGAACGCGGAAGCCAGCCGCCGTCAGGCGGACAGATGCCAGCCGATGCGCTCGTCTCATTCCCCGTTGACCTTACGATCGGCAGATCGCTGCTGCTGGTGCTGATGGATACCGCCGACGGCCTTCGTCTGAATGCTTTTGAAGAATCGAACGAACCGCTGAACACCGGCATGAGCCGCGTCAGTGTGATCCATGCCGTCCAGTCTGCCCCCGATGTTACCGTTCGGGATGCCGAAGCCGACACCGAAGATGCATCTCCGCTTGGCTCGATCGCATTCGGTGAGCGCTCTGCGACCGTTGAAATCCCCAGTGCGGAAACCGTGCTGGACTTTGTACTCGATGACAACACGGCTTTCAGTTATCCGTTTAATCCGCTGCCCAATATTGATTACATACTCGTATTTTATGGTCGCAGTCCGGCCCCCGAACAGCTTGGCGTGCTGCTATATGATCATCCCGTGCCGGGGCGGGCAGAAGTCCGTGCCATTAATGCATCAACCATCGACCAGTCACTGGATATTTATCTGAATGGTGAACTGTTCGCCCCGAACGTCGGTGTCAACAGCGCCGGCGAGCGCAGGACCATCCCGGATGGCTCATATCGTGTTGAAATCTATCCTGCCGGCGCTGATCCTCAGGCCGAGGATGCCGCCAATACCCGCCTGATCCAGTCACAGATCAGTCTGCTGCCGGATACCGCACAGGCGCTGATTGTGGTGGGTGGGGAAGCGGCGCTGCGGGTGACATCGTTCAGCGAAGATCTGTCACCGATGCCGCGAAATACTGCACGCATCGCCTATATCAATGCGCTGGAGACCGTGTCAGCCGCGCAGATTGGCAATGACTCCACTGTCCGTGAGGATCTCGGTACGGTTGGCTTCGGCCAGGGCAGTCCTTATGCTTCGACTCACGTCGGGCCGAATGCCATTTTCTGGGCTTCAGAAGAGGGCGTTCTGGAAGAAACCCGGCTTGAGGCCGAAGCAGGATACAACTACCTCTACTTCCTGACAGGGAATGTGACGCCCTTCATCCTCTCGGAGATGATCGGGATTGATGAGGCGCTGGGCGATGTCGTGGAGGATGACAGTGGGATGCTGTCTACGCCGATTCCCGCAACCCGTATCCGCGTGATCAATGTCAATGAGGAAGGGATTGCGATTGATTTCATGGCTGAAGGCAAACCATTAGCGTCTGATCTGGAGTTCGGGCAGAGCAGCGAATTCCTTGAGGTGGAAACCGGGATATTCCCGATCGTCGTCCGGCAGTCTGGCAGTGAAGAGATATTGGTGGACCATGATCTGCGGCTTGGAAGCGGCACCGAATTCACATTCATTCTCTATGGAAACCCTGAATATCTCGAACTGCTGTCCGTCCGTGATGCGGCTGAGGTGGGTGGTAGTTCTGAGACGACGGTGCGGTTTATCAATTCCAGTGGTGATGAAACCGTCCCGCTGGGCTTGATTGTTACCCAGCCCAGCACACCCCCGCAGGGGAATACCGGCGGGCAGAGTTCCGTCCCCATCAATAGCAGATGGCTGTTTGAAATACAATATCCGCTGACTGCTTCGCCTACGGTGCCGATGCCGCTGTCCCCAGTGGATTTCATCATCTCGGATAACCGGTCCAATCTGATCGGTACCCGTATTTATAACGTATCGCTGGAAGAGGGCAGCCATTATGATATTGTGGCGATCTATATACGCCAGTTCGATGGTATTCAGGCGGTAGTGGTTCCTCATCCTGAAAGATAAGGTGTGAGAGTTAGTCCCTTGTTTACCCCTTGATCTGGCAGTGTTTGTTGCTTGAGGGTGGACTGCGTCCGGCGTTTGTTCTGATGCTCGTCAGGGCATGTCATCTCGCATTCAGTCTGGTATGTCGTCTGGTGTTAGCTATAATCCTGCCAGCAACCTGTTGCCCCGGATAGCATCTGCTCACACACTATGCTGTGTTGCGGGCATGTGAATACCGGGTTTTACAGGGTGTCATTCGCGGTCAGCCTCCAGCTCACACTGAGGATAGGAATGCCAGCGTGCGTGTTTTAGTGACGGGTGCCGGTGGTTTTGTCGGCAAATACTTAACTGCGCATCTTCGGAGCCAGCTTCCAGACGCCGAACTTCATGGGACCATTTACCAGTCCACAGATGAGGTGATTACCTCTGGGTGGATCAGCCATTCGCTTGACCTGCGCGATCCCGTGGCAGTCGATGCGCTGATTGAGACAGTCAGACCTGATTACATTTATCATCTGGCAGGGCAGGCGTTTGTGCCGCGCTCATTTGAAGCGCCGTGGGAAACACTGGAAATCAACATCCGTTCGCAGCTTAACCTGATCACGGCCTGTATTGCGCGTGATCTGCGTCCACGTATCCTGATCACGGCATCGGCTGAGGTTTACAGCACATCCGTCGGGATGCCGATTACGGAAGACACCCCGCTGGAACCTTCGAGTCCCTACAGCGTGAGCAAGGTCACTCAGGATCTGTTGGGATTACAGTATTACCTGAGCCATCAGTTCCCGATCTTCAGGGTGCGGGCCTTCAATCACCTTGGCCCCGGCCAGAGTGAGCGCTTCGTTGCCCCATCATTTGCGCTTCAGATCGCCCAGATTGAACAGAATTTGCAGGAACCGGTGATCTCGGTCGGCGATCTCTCCGCCTATCGGGATTTTACCGATGTGCGTGATATTGTGCGTGCCTATCATCTGCTGATGGAACATGGCAGGCCCGGAGAGGCGTATAATCTCGCTTCGGGGAAGGCGCGCAGCATCCAGTCCCTGCTGGATACCTTACTTTCGTTTAGCAACGTCTCGATCCAGGTGCAGACAGATACGAACCGCCTGCGTCCTAATCGTGTCCCTATTCTGGAAGGAGACAGCACCCGGCTGCGACAGGTAACAGGGTGGCAGCCTACCATTACGTTTGAACAGACACTGCTCGATATCCTTGAGGACTGTCGGCAGCGCGTCAGCACAGCATTATAGGAGAAAATACACACTGCATGGCAAACAAAAAAGCACTCATCACTGGCATTACCGGGCAGGACGGCTCATATCTGGCTGAACTGCTGCTCAGCATGGACTATGAGGTCTATGGTCTTGTACGCCGCACCAGCACACTCAAATACGAACGCATTCGCCATATTCAGGACCAGCTTAAGCTTGTATCCGGTGATATGAGCGATCAGACCAGCCTGACCCGTGCAGTAGCCTCGGTAGCGCCGGATGAGGTCTACAATCTGGCGGCACAGAGCTTTGTGCAGACCTCATGGCCGCAGCCGGTTTTCACTGGAGATGTGACCGCACTGGGCGTCACCCGTATGCTGGATGCGATTATGACGGTGGACCCGAAGATCCGTTTCTATCAGGCTTCCAGCAGTGAGATGTTCGGTAAAGTGCAGGAAGTGCCGCAGGTCGAGACGACATCGTTTTACCCGCGCAGCCCCTATGGTGTCGCCAAGGTTTACGGCCACTGGATTACCGTGAACTACCGTGAGAGCTACGATATGCACGCCAGCAGCGGTATCCTGTTTAATCACGAAAGTCCGCGCCGTGGCCTGGAGTTTGTGACCCGCAAGGTGAGCTACAACGTCGCCAGGATCAAGCTCGGTATGGCAAACGAACTGCGGATGGGTAATCTGGATGCCCGCCGTGACTGGGGCTTTGCCGGGGACTACGTTAAGGCGATGTGGCTGATGCTTCAGCAGGACACGCCGGACGATTATGTGATTGCGACCAATGAAACACACTCGGTCGAACGGCTGGTGGATATCGCCTTCAGCCATCTCGATCTCGACTGGCGCAATTATGTCGTGCAGGACCCACAGTTCATGCGTCCGGCGGAAGTCGATCTGCTGATCGGTAATCCGGAGAAGGCCAGCCGTGTTCTGGGCTGGGAGCCGACGGTCAGCTTCGAGCAGCTTGTGACGATGATGGTCGATGCCGACCTTGAAGCGCTGAAAAAGGGCGAAATGGCCTAGCGCTTTCCTGACGATTCAGGGAAACGCATTCAGTACCGTATAAATCGGTCATAAATAGCCTGTGAACATGGGCGGGGATGGCGAAACATCGCGACCCGCCCGTTGTATGATAATGTCACAGGCACGGCCCGTGCCTGTGACCCGTTTTTGGCACGTTTCAGGCGATTGACCGCACGATCTGCAAACTGATTGAGTCCTTCATGTTGATTGATACCCACTGCCATCTTGATTTCGATGCCTATGACGAAGATCGCGATACGGTACTGGAACGTGCTGTTTCGTCCGGCGTCGGGGTTGTAATTAACCCGGCCACCGATCTCGCGACGAGTCAGAGCGGGATCGCACTATCGCAGCGGTATAGCGCTGCGGCGGGTAGGGCGCAGGTTTTCGCAGCAGTCGGTGTCCATCCCAACAGTACTTTGGGATTTACAACGGACAGGGTGGCAGAGCTTCGCGATCTGGCAAAATCCCATCAGACGGTGGTCTCCGTTGGCGAGATTGGCCTCGATTACTACTGGGACAAAAGCCCACGTGAGACACAGATCGCGGCGTTTGAGGCGCAGCTTGCGCTGGCCGCTGAACTGGAACTGCCGGTGATCATCCACAACCGCGAAGCGAGTGAGGATGTGATGGCGATTCTTGAGACATGGGCCGGGGATCTCCCCGCTGCGCTGAAAGAACGCCCCGGTGTACTGCACTCGTTCTCTGCGCCGCGCCCGATTGCCGAGCGTGCCCTTGCTGCCGGTTTTTATCTCGGTTTTACCGGGCCGATCACCTATAAGAATGCGGATGAGCTGCGGTCTATCGCGGCGGCAGTCCCTGATGATCGCATCGTGGTCGAAACCGATGGCCCATTTCTGACACCGGTGCCGTATCGCGGCAAGCGCAACGAACCGGCCTACATCCCGCTGATGGTTGAGCGGCTGGCGGCCCTTAAAACGCAGTCTGTTGAAGCATTCGGGCGTAAAACGACCGAAAACGCCATCCGGCTGTTTGCTCTGCCAGTGAACGCGGCTCAGGCTGACCGCGATCAGACGTCATGAACACTCAGTCCACTATGACGGATAAAGCACGTATGACAGTCGATGTCTCGATCATCATCGTCAGTTGGAATGTGGCTGACCTGCTGACCGCGTGCCTGCACAGCTTACAGGCATCGGACAGCGCGATCACCTGCGAAATCATCGTCGTGGACTCCGCCAGTACCGATGACACCGTGGCCCGTGTACAGCGTGATTTCCCTGATGTCATGCTGCTGCCACAAACCGAAAATCTGGGCTTTACCCGCTGCAATAATATCGGCCTTGCCCACGCCACCGGACGACACCTGTTTCTGCTCAACCCGGATACCGAGATCATCGGTGAGGCGGTCGGCGTGATGGTGCGCTATCTGGATACACATCCAGAGGTCGGCATCGTCGGCCCGTACACCCTGAACACCGACCGCACCTCACAGTCCACCCGGCGGCGCTTTCCCACACCTGCGCTGGCATTCTTCGAAAGCACGTGGTTGCAACCCTATACGCCCAAAGCCTGGCTGGATCGTTATTATGTGATCGACCGCGACGATCATGACACATTTGAAGTCGATTGGGTGCAGGGTTCAGCGCTGATGGCACGCCGTGAAGTCTATGAGCAGATCGGCGGACTGGACGAGCGATACACGATGTTTTTTGAGGAACTGGACTGGTGCAAACGTGCGAAAGATGCAGACTGGCAGGTCGTCTACATCGGCTCGGCACAGATCGTTCACCACGGCGGCAAAAGCACCGATCAGGTCACCGCACGTAAGCACATCTATTTTCAGCGCAGCAAACTGCATTACTTCGGCAAACATCACGGGGCAGGCATCGCGTTCATCCTGCGCCTGTTCCTGCTGATCAGTTACGGCGTCCAGCTCATCATCGAAGGCGTGAAGTCGCTGTTGGGCAGCAAGCCCGTCATGCGCCGCGATCGCATCAATGCTTACTGGGAAGTGCTGCGATCCGGGCTGCGTGTGCCGGATGCATCGGGTTAGCATCATGCGTATCGGCCTGATTACCGGCGAATATCCGCCAATGCGCGGGGGGATTGCCGCCCACTGCCGCACACTGGCACAGCACCTGACCGATGTCGGGCATGATGTGGCGATCTTCAGTGACGCGCAGGCCCACAGCGATGATCCGCGCATCCCACTGCAAACGCTCGACGGACGCTGGCGCTGGGACAGCTATCGTCAGGTAAATGACTGGGCGCGTCGCGAACGGCTCGATGTCCTCAATCTGCACTTTCAGACCGCAGCATTTCAGATGTCGCCCTTTATCCACTTTCTGCCGGATCGTATCAAAGCCGCACCAGTGATTACCACCTTTCATGATCTGCGCTTCCCGTATCTGTTCCCGAAGGCCGGGCCGGTGCGTCACTGGATCGTCCGGCGATTGGCGCGTGCCTCAGCCGGCGTAATGGCGACCAATCATGAAGATTACGCCGCACTTGAAGGGCTGTCACGCTGTGCGGCTCTGATTCCGATCGGCAGCGGGATCAGCACCACGCAGTCTGATGACGATCAGCGGCGGCGGTGGCGTGAGCGTGCAGACGCGGACGACAATACCCTGCTGATCGCTTACTTCGGCTTTATCAATCGCAGCAAAGGCGTCGAAATACTGCTCCGCGCCGTCCGGATGCTGGCTGATGCTGGCCTGCCGATCCGTCTGCTGATGATCGGTGATCGCACGGGCAGCAGTGACCCGACTAACGCCGCCTACGCGCAGGAAATCGACCGGCAGATCACTGAACTGAAGCTCGGCTCCATCGTTCACTGGACTGGTTTTGTGGATGATAGCGAAGTCGGGGCCTGTCTCGCAGCCGCTGATGTGACCGCACTCCCATTTCTGGATGGGGCATCCTACCGTCGCAGCAGCCTGATGGTGGCGCTGGCACAGGGCTGCGCGGTCATCACGACGAAACCGGCGGTCGCTATTCCGACCTTTCGCGATCAGCAGAATATGATGCTGGTCAAGCCGGGGAATGTCCCGGCGCTGGCGGCGGCCTTACAGGTGCTTCACCGTGACCGTGATCTGTGCGCACGGCTTCGCAGTGGGGCGGTCGCGCTTCAGTCGGAATTCTCCTGGGACCGTATCACTGCCGCACATATCGACTTCTATCAGCGCGTGATTGATCGGCATGCGATTGATCACCGTGCGTTGTCGGATCACGCTGGTCCGTCCAGTTCCAGCCGTTAGCCATGATGCGACCTGCGATTCTCACACGCCTTTCTGAGGGGCGTTTTCGGCATGATGCGCTGGCCGTCCTGCTGCTGATCACGCTCTGGCTGATCTTCTTCTGGCCGCTGTTTACACCCGTCCGCGAGCATCAGTCCTCACTCAAACAGGGAGACTTCTCCGCGCAGTTCGTCGCATTCGGTGGCTATCAGTATGCGCGTTTGTCACAGGGCGAAGTGCCGCTCTGGAATCCATACAACAACGGCGGCCTGCCGTTCATCGCAGATACACAGGCAGCGGTCTTTTATCCGCCGCGCCTGATCACCATTGCGCTGTGCAATCTTTCCGGTACCGGCTGGACCTATCACGCGCTCGAACTGGAGATGACCGTTCATGTCCTGTTCTACACGCTGACGATGTATCTGCTGCTGCGGGTGATGACCGGGGATGGTTTCGCCGGTCTGATGGCGGCGGTCATCGGCGGGTACAGCGGTTACATGACGGGGTATCCGCCGCTTCAGCTTGCACTGCTCGAAGCCGGTGTCTGGCTGCCGCTGGTGATTCTCGGGATTTATCAGGCCACGCGCACATCGACTCGCCAGCGCTGGCTGTGGCTGATGCTGTCCGGATGGGCGTTGGGCCTGTCGTGGATGGCTGGGCATCCGCAGACAAGCTGGTTTCTGACCTATCTG
>CAYNDH010000051.1:0-23634 GCA_964395665.1 uncultured Anaerolineaceae bacterium | reverse complement strand
CGCTGTATTCGGTGAGATACGCAATGGACGAAAACAGACAGGTGATGATGTCGAAGGTCTGTGACAGGCTGAAGTCCCGCATATCACCCACATGAAATGGGATACTCGGCAGTTTTTCACGTGCGATCGCGATCAGTTCCGCCGAGAGATCAAGTCCGGTGCATTCGTAATATCGCATCAGATGTTCCAGATGCGCACCGGTTCCGCAGGCCACATCCAGCAGGGTTTCCACCGGACGCTGAAGATGCCGGTTGATGGTCTGGCGCAGCGCGGCGGTCTCCAAACGGTAATTCTTGAGATGATAGATCGCGTCGTAATATGGCGCAGAGGTGGTATAGGCTTGTGTCATGTTAGTCACTCAGGTTCAGGGTAATAAAATAGGACGCAGTAAATGCTGCGTCCTATAAGCGAATCGAGAGAGTACGGCGCTTTAGTACGCTTTGGCAAACAGCGCGATACGGCTGGCTTTTGCACCCGTCATCACACAGGTTCCCTCACCACCCGGCTGATCCAGCGGGAAGCAGCGCAGGGTTGCGCCGGTCTCTTCCTTGACCGCACGCTCGTCCTCATTACTGCCTGCCCACCAGCCGCGTGCCCAGCCGCCTTCTTCGATCACACGCTTGAACTCATCATAGTTCGCGACATCGTGGATATTCGCATCACGGAACTCGGCAGCCTGCTTCAGCATGTTCTCATGGATGTCGTTCAGCAGTGTCTTGACCGTCTCGACCAGCCCTTCCTGAAGGGTAAACAGCTTGCCTTCCTTGCCGGGGACATCGCGCCGCGCCAGCACCGCTTTGGCATTCTGCACATCCTTAGGGCCGACTTCCAGACGCACCGGCACACCGCGCATTTCCCAGTCATTGAACTTGAAGCCGGGTGTCTCGTCACGGTCATCGATATGCACGCGGATACCCGCCTTGCGAAGCTGTGCGACGAGCTTATGAACGGTATTCAGTACTGCGTCGCGCTCTTCATCCGTCTTATAGATCGGCAGGGCGACCACCTGAATGGGGGCGATGCGTGGGGGCAGCCGCAGGCCCTTGTCATCTCCATGCGCCATGACGATCGCACCGACCATGCGCGTGCTCATGCCCCATGAGGTCGTCCAGCAGTATTCTTCGGCATTATCCCGCGACAGATACTTGATCTCGAATGCCTTGGCGAAGTTCTGGCCGAGATTGTGGCTCGTCCCGCTCTGAAGTGCCTTGCCATCGCGCATCATCGCTTCGATGGTGTAAGTCCGCAGCGCGCCCGCGAATTTCTCGATCTCGCTTTTCTGCCCCTTGATCACCGGAATGGCCGCTTCGTTGATCGCGAAATCCGCGTAGATGTCCAGCATCTGGAGTGTCTCATCTTCGGCTTCGGTCTCGTCCACATGCGCGGTATGACCTTCCTGCCACAGGAACTCCGCCGTTCTCAGGAAGGGCCGTGTACGCAGTTCCCACCGGACGACGTTCGCCCACTGGTTGATCAGCAGTGGCAGGTCACGGTAGGACTGAATCCACTGGCTGAAGGCTTCGCCGATGATCGTCTCGGATGTCGGGCGCACCACCAGCGGTTCTTCCAGCTCTTTGCCACCGGCGTGGGTGACGACCGCCAGTTCCGGGCTGAAGCCTTCGACGTGTTCGGCTTCGCGCTTCAGGTAGCTTTCAGGGATAAACAGCGGGAAGTAGGCGTTCTGGTGGCCGGTTTCCTTGAAGCGCCGGTCCAGACCATTGCGAATCGCTTCCCAGATCTCGTAGCCATACGGTTTGATGATGATACAGCCGCGCACCGGGGACGATGCCGCCAGATCCGCCCGGTAGACGATTTCGTTATACCATTTGGAGAAATCTTCACTTTGAGGCGTGACAGCCTGTGATGCCATGACGAAGTTATCCTTCTCTGGTGCAGATTGATTGATATAAGGGGATTATAAAGTTTGATACTGAGAAAGTGAACTCAGGGAAAATGAAAATGCAAAAATCGCGTGCCCTTATGCCAGGGCATGCGGTCGGAAGTCAGGAGCGGGGAAGTGTACAAACAGATCAGGTTGCATCAGAATCCCAGGTGCGGTTATAGTTCACCTTGAGCTTTTGCAGGACCGCTTCACCTAAATCAATCTCGCTCAGGCTCGCAAGCTGCATCAGATACAGTAGCACATCTGCCAGTTCCGATGCAAGCGCCTCTTTGTCTTTGAGGTCCTCACCCCACTGAAAATGCTCCAGCACTTCGCTCGATTCCAGCACGAGAGAGATCGCCAGATTTTTGAGCGTCTGCGGCTTTTTGGAGTCTTCTGCATACCAGCCCTTGCTCTCGACAAAGGTATGCATCGCTTCGGTGAGGGTTTTCAGGTCCATGATAAGGCGCCAACAGGGTACTAGTAAGCGTTCAGATTCTGACGCGAGATCGTCTGCCAGATCGTGCGGATGATGATCTTGATGTCCAGCCACAGCGACCAGTTCTCGACGTACCACAGGTCATACGATGTGCGCTCGGCAATCGACGTATCACCGCGCAGCCCGTTGACCTGTGCCCACCCGGTCATGCCGCTTTTTTCGCGGTGACGTTCCATGTAGCGCGGGATGGTCTGTTTGAATTCCTGCACCCAGACAGCGCGTTCAGGGCGCGGCCCGACCAGGCTCATATGACCGAGCAGCACGTTAATAAGCTGCGGGATTTCGTCCCAGTTGGTATGTCGCATCAGCTTGCCGATACGGGTGACACGCGGATCGTTTTCTTTCGTCCAGCCGGGGCCATCCTGTTCGGCATCCTCACGCATCGAGCGAAACTTGATCATCGGGAAGGACCGGCCATCAAGTCCCATCCGTTGCTGTGTGTAGAAAATTGCCCCCGGTGATTCCAGCCGGATCATGAGTGCGGTCAGCAGCATCAGCGGTGATAGCATCACCAGCCCCACCGATGAGCCGATCAGGTCCATGCCGCGTTTGGCGCTCAGCTTCCAGCCGCGCAGTGCGATGTCACGAACCGTCAGCAGGGGAGTCCCGCCCAGATCATCGACGTCCATATCGGTCGCCATGTACGAGAACAGGTCCGGATAGACCTTGATATCAACCCGTCCACGCTGGCAGAGCGTGATCAGTTCCGCGATTTCCTGACGGCGTGCATCCGGGATGGCGATGATGACCTGTTCAACATGGTAATCGTCGATGATGTTCGGGATGTCTTCATACAGGCCGAGAAACGGCACACCGAGCATCTTCCCCTTGGGGCGAAGCTGGCTGTTGACGACCCCGACGATGTTATAGCCTAACAGCGGTTTCGAGAGGATATTCTGTGTCAGATCACGGGCGATGCGGCCAGTCCCGACGATCAGCAGGTTATCACGTGCCAGCCCGCGCCGCCTCAACTGATTCAACAGCACGCGCAGGATTTCACGTCCCATAAAAACCAGCACGATGCCGAAGATCACGTTGTAGAAGAACATCATGCGCGGGTAATCGACTTCGTAGACGGTCTGCTTGAAGAGCAGATCCTGCAAGCCGTAGACCATGGTCACGCCGACCGTCACAATCCCGGCAATCGAGCGCAGCATGTCGATGCGGCTGGCGCTGCGCCGCTGGTGATACATGCGGCTGAAATACAGAATCAGCATGACCAGCGTCACATGCATGATCAGCGTCGGCAGATAGCGGTCAAAACTCGGCACAGCAGTCGGGGCAGTGCCGGTCAGCGGGGCGACAATGCGTACTACATAAGCCAGCGCAAACCCCGCGATCAGCATCACGACATCGCTGGCGACGACCAGAATCTGAAATAAGTTGCGCAGTCGGTTGGAACGGCGCTCGGCACCGCTGTTCGGCTGGGCAGCCGCAAGGAAGTAATGACTGCGCTCTCGCTCGACAGCGGGTGCTGTACTCTCGTGTTGGGTTACATCGCGGGCTGCGGTGCCATCATTTCCGGCCACAACTTCCGCCCTCCTTTCACCAGCAGGGCGAACAGGACCAGGATGTGAATCCAGCGCGGTGTCGTATTCCGGAAATGCTTGCGATAAAAAATCAGCATTGCCCGATAGAATTCGAACTGCGCTTTGGGGCTTCTTCGACTTGCGGCCCGTTTGACGTGCCTGACCACGACTTGCGGGTTGTACATCACTTTCCAACCCATGCTCTTGATCCGAAACGCCCAATCCAGATCCTCTCCATACATGAAGAATGTCTCATCGAGCAGTCCCACCTCACGGATGGCTTCCCGACGCACCTGCATATAAGCCCCGACGACGGAGTCTACTTCAAGCTCAACGTCAGGGTCAACATATGTCATATTATACCGCGCAAAGCGCGGACTGCGTGGAAAGAGCTTTGCCAGCCCGGAATAATGATAAAACGCGACTTCAGGTGTCGGGAAACTGCGTCGGCAGGCTTTATCAAGCTGATCGCCGTCGTTAGGCATAATCAGCTTCGGCCCAGCCGCGCCGACATCAGGACGCGCATCCATATACTGCACCATTCCCGACAGGCTGTGTGCGGGAAGTTCAGTATCAGGATTCAGCAGCAGGGCATAGCGTGGGGCATCATCGGTGACCTGTCCCGCACCGTGAAAGCCAAGGGCGCGCAGCCCCAGATTGTTAGCGCAGGAATAGCCGTTGTTATCCGGGCTTTGGATCAGTTCAATTGTTGGGAATTCGTCCCGGACCATGTCAGCGCTGCCATCGGTTGATGCATTATCAACCACAATGGCGCGATAACGGACATCGGTCTGGGTGATGAGGGTTTGCAGACACTTACGAAGCAGTGCGCAGGTATTCCAGTTGACGATAACAATTCCAAGGTCGTGCATGGCTGCCTGATGATGTGCAACAGAGTGATGTGCAATACACGCAATCGTATCACGTGCAGGCAGGCAGCGAAAGGTTTGAAAAACCGCCAGCGTGGGCAAGGCCGGCGGTATTCGTGGGCAAGGCCCCCGGCATTCAGGGGCAGAAGGCGTTTGTTTACCCCAGGGGGCGGCTGTGAATCAAAGTCGATGTATGGGTCGCCGGATGTGTGATTTCCTCAACGATCTTACCGTCCACCAGCGTCAGCACCCGGTCGGTCTGCCGCGCCAGTTCGGGATCATGCGTAACCAGCACAATCGTGGTGCCGTTTTCACTGCGGATACGGTGCAGAGTCTCAAGCACCAGCGCCCCTGATTCCGAGTCAAGGTTGCCGGTTGGCTCGTCCGCCAGAATGATCGGGGGATTATTTGCCAGCGAGCGGGCAATCGCGACGCGCTGCTGCTGTCCGCCGGATAATTCTGATGGGCGATGATTCACACGGTCCCCCAGCCCGAGCATGGTGAGCAGTTCACGTGCGCGCTTTTCCGGCCTGAACTGCGGCTTCCGGGCGAACTGAATCGGCAGCATCACATTTTCCAGTGCTGTCAGGGTGGGAATCAGGTTGAAGAACTGGAAGATGAAGCCGATTTTCTCATTGCGGATCTCGGTCAGGCGTCCTTCACTCATCCGGCTGATGTCAACGCCGTCGATTTCGACTCTGCCGCTGGTGGGGCCGTCCAGCCCGCCGATGATACCGAGCAGGGTACTTTTCCCGCTGCCGGATGGGCCAATGATCGACGCGAATTCGCCGCTGTAGATCGTCATGTCGATGCCACGCAGGGCGTGAATCGTCACCTTGCCAAGTTTCAGATCGCGTGTGACATCCTCAACGCGAATTACGGGGGAACTACCGGCCATTCAATGCTCCTGAACCGCTTAGCTGTTTAGCTTCGCTTCTAGCTACCATAAGCTTTAGAAGCCATTTGAAAATTGGTTTCCGGCGCGGAAAGGCAGGCCCTGTCCCTACATTCGACGTATTGTGCATCAATGCACGGTGCATGATGCACCATGTAGGGACACGCTTCAGCGTGTCCGGCGGCTCTATAAAATTCAGAACCGTTTTCAGAATATTCAAATGATTTCTTAGCTGCCATTACGACAAAGTATACGACATTCGATGGCGCAGAGTTTCGAAAAAAGGGGATCTGCCCTTGAGACAGGCGGGACAGATCCCTTTCTGCTTCACTTTCACTTCAGCCGATCAGGAAACGCATTCCGGTCAGGAAACGCATTCCCGTCAGGAAACGCATTCCCGTCAGGAAACGTGTTCCTTCTCATAGACCGGTGACAGCCACGCACTGTATTTTTCTACCTTGCCGCTGACCACCTCATGATACAGATCGTGAAGATTCTGCGTGATCTCACCCATGACGCCGGTGCCGATCGTGCGATGTTCCACGCGTGTGATCGACGCAATCTGCACACCGGTCCCGCAGAGGAACATTTCATCCGAAATATAAACCTCAGTGCGGTCAATTTCACGCTCGACGACTTCAATTCCCAGATCGTCCCGCAGGAGCTGGATCATCGTGCGGCGCGTAATGCCTTCCAGAATGTTGGAAGTCACCGGCGGCGTGATGACCACGCCTTTACGGACCATAAAGATATTGGCTGCACTGGCTTCCGAGACATGACCGTCGGAGTTCAGGACGAGTGCTTCGTCATAGCCGGACAGTATCGCATCGGATTTGATCAGGGCGCTGTTGACATACGAACCGCTGACCTTGCCGCGTGCCGGGATCGAATTATCATCCACTCGATTCCATGATGAAAAGCCGACATGCGCGCCTTCCTCATTCTGGATGTAACGGCCAAACGGGATCGCCCAGATTGTCAGCGCGTCCGGGACATCATGCAGGCGGACGCCGATACCGTTCAGGTTTTTATAGGCCAGTGGCCGGACATAGGCATTCTCACGGTAATTCTCAGCCCGCAGCAGTTCAGCAACGATGTTCGTCAGTTCTTCCGGCGTGTAGGGGAACTGCATCCGCAGCAGTGACACGGATTGCAGGAAGCGCTCGAAATGGTCCTGTGGGCGAAAGACGAAGAGCTGTTCCTGCTGGTCATTCCAGTAGGCACGCAGTCCACCGAAAACACCTGTGCCATAATTCAGCGCGTGGTTCATCACGCTGACTGTGGCTTCAGCAATAGGGACGATTTTACCGTTAAAGAACGCATACTGGTTGGTCGGTGCAGCAGACGGTGCCATAAAATCCTCCTTGTAAAAATTTATGTTTCTCTAGTGTGCCACAAACACACATGTTCTGAAAACATCCCAATCGATCCAAACCGATAACGGATGCAACCTCCGCAGGAAAGCAAAACCGGGGACGTGATCAGCCCCCGGTCTTGCCTGGTTCATTTATCAGAAAAATCGCTGTGCTGACGCGAATCAGCCCAGATAATCGCGCAGGTTGTGTGCCAGTCGTGGGTGACGCAGACGGCGCAGGGCTTCTTTCTCAAGCTGACGGATACGCTCGCGGCTTAACCCAAATTTGTTGGCGATTTCTTCCAGCGTATGAGGTTCACCGCCACCAAGCCCAAAGCGCAGGCGCAGGATATGGCTCTGGCGCGGAGTCAGTTCGCTAAGGACTTCTTCAATCGTTTCTTCCAGCAGATGCTGTGTGGCGGCTTCCACCGGGCTGGGGGAGTCCTGATCTTCGATGAAATCGCCGAATTCGCTGTCACCATCATCTCCGACCGGGCGTTCCAGCGCGATCGCGTGCTGGCTGGCATCCATCATGCTGCGGATCGCATCCGCCGGGATATCCATCTCCGCCGCGATCTCTTCCGGGCTGGGGCGCCGCCCCCACGATTGTTCGAGATGCTGCGCCGTGCGGTACATCTGACGGATACGCTCGGTCATATGCAGCGGGATGCGGATCGTGCGGGTTTTCTGCGCCAGTGCGCGGGTGATCGCCTGACGAATCCACCATGTCGCATACGTGCTGAAGCGGTTGCCGCGCCGATAATCGTACTTGTCAACGGCGCGCATCAGGCCGACATTGCCTTCCTGAATCAGATCCGGGAAGGGCAGCCCCTGTCCCATATAGCGCTTGGCGATGCTGACGACCAGACGGGTGTTGGCACGTCCCAGATGTTCGCGGGCCGCCTGACCATCATTTGCAGCGCGTTCGACAGCGCGAATCCAGATCTCGGTATGCCGTTCACGGACACCGGGGCGGCTGAGCCGTTCCTGTGCTTTCTTTCCAAATTCGATACGTCGGGCAAGATCTATTTCTTCTTCTGCGGTAAGGAGAGGTTCCTGAGCCATCTGGCGGAAGTAGAGGCCGACAGGATCATCGGGGGATACAGCATTGATATCGCCGATGTTGGGTTCTGCAACGACTTCTTCGGCGTCAAAGTCGTGGTCCATATCTTCTGTAGTAGGCAGTTGACCGGCAGCTAAATCATTATCATGGCGAAGTTCGATACCTAATTCGTCAAGTTGATAAAGCAGGTTGTCCAGGCCACCTATGTCGTCCCCTTCTTCTTCCAATAACTCCAGAACATCATCATATGTGAGGTAGCCTCGCTGGTCGGCTCTAATCATGAGTTCTTGTATCACGGTCGCCCTCTGCCTATTTAGTTAGATGTAGTACTTGAAATGTTACAACCCTTCCAACAAAAAAAGGGTGCAACCCTGCAACAAAACGCCCCTTAACGGGTGTTTATCCGCCTGTGACATCCCGGTCACTATTTTAATGTGTGTTACAAAAAGTTTGTAAAGGCTTGTAACATTCCAGCACACTTTTCGTGAACACGCAACTAGCCATGAGCGAAATCGAAACGTTTTCTAATCTCTGGCTAATGTAATAAATTTTAGCAGATTCCTTTATAATCTGAAGTATATCTTGTATAAAGCAAGTGTTAAGGCCGACAATTCTTTTATTGAGATCATTGTCGGTAGATTTGATTAAATCAGTAATCAGAGTAGTATTAAACCGCACACTAATTCGATTTATTCTTTACAGGAAAAATATCACGATGTCCACTCGGCATTTGGATGGTCCCAATGATTTCCCAAACAAGCCCGCGCGCCGCAATGACGATGAAGGGCCGCGACGTCCGCTGAACCCGGATGCACTTGCACCAGACGGTTTTGCTGGTGTTGAAAATGATGCAGGCCCAGATCATGATCGCGGTGTCACGCCACGGGGCGAAAAACGGAAGCGCAGTGTGCTGCGTGGGGCGCATCTTCCGCGCACGCTTACCCAGGTGCTGCACGAAGCCAATGACCGTATTGTACGCGGTGATCTTGTGGATTATGTCCCCGTGCCGACGGGCTTTGACCCGCTGGACGGCATGATCGGCGGTGGGCTTCGCAAAACGGAACTGGTGCTGCTGGGCGGTGCGCAGGGGATTGGCAAGACAATTGCCACGCTCCAGATTGCGCGTAATATCGCCATGCGGCCCGATCATTATGCGTTCTACCTTTCCTATGAGCATACTGAAACCCATCTGATGCACCGTCTGCTGTGTCTGGAAAGCGTGAATCCGCCTGAACTCGACATCAGCCGTGGTGTAAAGCTGAAAGACCTCTTTCAGATCATCGTGGCGCAGCGTGCCAAAGAATTCATGGGACGAGACGGCGGTGGCGGTTCGCTTCAGGCCATTCTGCGCGATAATCCCCGCACGGCATCAGCACTGGCCCGTATGCAGCGCTATGCTGACCGGCTGATCCTGCTGAAAGCCAGCCCGTCCGTGACCAATCTCAACGCGATCAGGGAGATGACCGCCCGCCTTTGTGAAGCGACCGGCGGTAATGTCACCGTCTTCGTGGATTATCTTCAGAAGGTGGCTGTCCATCCCGAACGCCCCCGCGATGAAAACGACAAAGTGACGATCATCGTGGAAGGTCTGAAAGACATCGCGCTCACGCTCGATGTGCCGGTATGGTCGATTGTCGCATCGGATCGTGAAGGGCTGAAGAGCAAGCGCATCCACCTCTTTCACCTGCGCGGCAGCAGCGCACTGGATTATGAGTCGGACATCGCCATTATCATGAACAACAAGTATCAGATTCTGGCGAAGGATCATGTGACGTTTAATCCCTATACGGCCAAACAGTTCCGTAACTGGGTGGTCTTTACGGTGGAAAAAAATCGGGCAGGCCGTGCCATGCTGGATATGGAATTCGAGATTCACGGCCAGCACTTCACCTTTGATCCGCGTGGGCAGAAGGTCCAGCAGCAGTTGATCGACGACAAAATCATCGAGAGCTAATCACCCGCCGCAGTCTGTCTCTGCTCCAACCTGTCGGTGATGTTGAGTTTACCTCATTCACCACCTTACCTAAGATACAAGGGACGCCTCACATGCTTCGCATGTCCGGGGCGCCCACCGTAGCCTCTAAAGACACAAAGACCGGCAGTTCACCGTTTGCATCCCGGACGGTGAGCTGTTCTCTGTTTTCCTTCTATGCAAACTCTATTCAAAGAACAGCACAAACAATAGGATAATTGTCCAATTGTTGATGGCCTTGTACCGCTCATAATTAGGGTTGCGGGCATTCGCAGTGAAGGAGCAACCATGCTGGACAGCCATACGACGCTCTATCCCAAACATTTATCTAGTCATGAAGCAGTGACTCTGATGCGACCCAGACGGCCAACGCTGGATATCATCGCGCTGACGACCTATTCCATCCACGTGCAGGACAATCTGTACAAGGGCAAAGGGGCTGGGCTATTCAACACCTTAAATGAGCGTTTTAACCTCAAGGCACTGCACTCTATCGAAATGCCCCGCCAGCAGAAATACTTTCACTATTTAACCCATATTCGCCCCAATCGCGCGGATTGGGCGACCGCCGCACGGATGAATATCCACGCCTTTCAGGATCGTACCAGACTGGCCGAAGCCCAACTGGAGCAGTATGGGGATGATTATGATCTGATCTTCCAGCATCACACCATGATGGCCCCCGGGACGAATTATCGGAATCGTACCTACGTCATCGCGACGGATAACACCTACCACATTTCGGAACGCCACTGGCCGGACTGGGTGCCAGTGACAGAAGAGCGTGAAGAATGGCTCGAAATTGAGACTGATGTTTACCGACATGCCGCCCGCATTTTTACCTGGAGTGAGTTTGCGCGTCAGTCCTTCATTCACGATTACGGCATTGATCCTGAAAGAGTGGTGGTCACCGGTTCCAGCAGTAATATCCGGGTTCTGGATAAGCCGAAAGAGGATTTCTCGCGCCCGATTGCGCTGTTTGTCGGTTACGAATTCGAGCGCAAGGGTGGGTATGTCCTGCTGAAGGCGTGGCCGCAGATCAAAGCGGCGGTCCCGGATGCTGAACTGTGGATCGTCGGGCCGAAGAAACCACTTGCCGAGCCGATGGACGGCGTCAAATGGGTGGGCCGTGTCTATGACTCAAAAGAGATGACCCGCATTTACAGCGAGTCTTCGGTCTTTATGCTGCCCTCACTATTTGAACCCTTTGCTTTTGCCATTCTCGAAGCGATGGGCGTCGGCGTGCCGAGCATCACGGTCAGGGATTTTGGCGTGCAGGAGATGATCCGTGAGGGTGTTGATGGCCTTCTGGTGAAAGCCGATGATGCCGATACACTGGCCGCTGCCACCATCCGCATACTCTCTGATCCCGCTTATGCCCGTGCATTGGGCCATGCTGCCTATCAGACGCTGAAAGAGCGCTTCACGTGGACAGCAGTCATCGACCGGATGGAATATGCACTTCAGCAGGTCGCCAGCGAACGCAAAGGAGAGCGCCCTGCCTTCCCATTTGCCGCCCGGCCTGCACCCCCGCCGGATTCAGTCTGATATACCCTGTACAGTAGACTAAAAACAGCGCTTTCATGAGACAGGCGCTGTTTTTCTTTAGGTTCTGTTGACATTTCGATCATAATGCGCCTCTGCAAGCCGGTTTTGTGTAGGGGCGGACCCGCGATGTATCGCCGTGTCCGCCCGCAGCGGTTAAGCGACCTGCGGGCGATGACGTGGGGGGAAGGGGAATTGGTCAGCATGATCTGTTTTCTCCCTTTCCCTCTAAGCGTCCGCCGAATACTTTTCTCGTTGGATGCGGAATGGGTAGCATTGCTTGCAATGCCGGGAAAGGGTCGGGGATAGGGGGCTTTTCGGCCTCAAAATCCCTTAAGTTGATAGACATGGGGCCACATTCTTGCGGCCTGTCTCCAACCGGAAAATTTGAAAACTCTAACCGCGTAAATCGAACATCTGTGCTATACTGTAAGGTTCCTGCACCTTAACATTGCGTCTCCCTATGATCCTGTTTTGCAGCGCAAAATTGCAGCGGCATAAAATTTTTGCGCCGCCGCCGCCGCTGCAAGCCGATTTTGAACCTGAACATCCGATGCATCACCCTGCTTGCAGCGCTAAACGGCTGCAAGTGCGTGCTTTGCCAACAATCCATTTTCAGATGGCTACTGACCATCATCTTCGCGTTCCTGACGCTTACGCAGCAGGCGCGCACCCAGATTACCCTCTTCCGGTGCGGGTTTCCGGGCCGGTGTGACAGGCGCAGATGTGCGCGGTTGAGGCGCTGTCGGTCGCCTGTCCGTTGATTCCGGCGCAGGCCGCGTGGGACGTGTCTCGCGTGATGGCGTCGGTGGAGATGCCGGTTCCGCTTCAGTGGTGCGGCGGTTCCGCAGAAGCTGCGACATGGTATTGGCCGAAGCACTCGGCGCAGATGGCGCTGACGCTGCCGATCCACTTTCCGTTTCGGGCTGCCGCTGGCGCACACGGTCACGCGCATCCAGCAGGGTCGCGACGCGCTCGCTGGTTTCGGGCAGATCCGGCGTTCTGCTGAACGGTGATTTCACCGCCGCTCTCAACCGCTGCCAGTCCGAACGGGTGATGACCAGACGCCGCACCGCAATATCGAACGGCAAAAGCAGCATCGACAGCAGCAGCAGGGCCGGGGCCAGCGGGACCATCGCCGCCTGTGGTGCGATGTCGCGCAGGAATGCTTCTTCCATGCTGCCCGCCAGTGAACGTCCGCCCGTGATAGTGGCGATCTGGGGCAGGACCGAGACCGCATCGGCTGATCGGATATATTCCGGAGAGTAGCTCAGCACCCAGCCGTTAGTCTGATTGATCGCAACGGCAGCTCCATCACTGGATGCCCCGCTGCCAACGATCTGCATCAGGTATGCGCCTTCCTGCTCTGGTGTGAAGGTGCCTTCATAGCGTCCCGGTGCGACCTGCCGCAGGACGACGCGCTGTCCCTGAAGCGTGGGATCAACGACCGATGCTTCCAGCGTCAGGCCGTTTGCAAACCTGCCGTTGTCGTCACGCGCATCGACAATCACTCGTGTCTGCTGACCATCCAGCACGGTACGGACTTCGATATTGTTACTGCTGCCTTCGGTGATCGTCCAGCGTACTGCCTGGCTCCAGAAGCGCGAGAACTCGTCCCATGAAACCCAGTTCTGGCCCCAGCGTGCGGTCGCATCACTGGTGAAAGCGACTGAACGTCCCAACCCGTACTGCCACGCGGCCAGAATGGGATCATTGAATTCGTTCGGCGCTCTCAGGATGATCTGTGCGGCTGCTTTGGGTGTCGTGCCGATGTATCCAAGCAGTTCGGGCAGGGCGGTGATGCCGTCCATGATGGGATTGCGCGCCGTCAGGGTGGGCACAAACTGCTCTTCGAAGATGTAGGAACGGGTCGCCAGCACCGTCTCCTGTGAGAAAATCGTCGGGATCGTGCTGACATCTCCGGCAACGTGATAATTGCCACCACCTGCTTGAGCCATCGCCTGCAAAAGCTGCGAAGGCTCACCGATGGCGATCGTCGATGTGGTAACGTTGGAATTCTCAAAAAGCTCACGGCTGATGGGGACCAGACCGTTAGCGCTGGAATAGCCGTCCGTCAGCAGGATGATGTGCTTCAGGTCGCTGGGTTCGTTGACGATCTCTTCGGCAACCAGCCGCATCCCGGCCAGAATATCCGTCCCGCCGCTCGGAGTCAGCGTGCCGACCAGCCGCTGTAAATTCGTGCGGTCCTGCACATTCTGAAATGTAGCGACCCAGTAGGCATCTGCATCAAAGGTCGCGACAGCAGCGCGGTCGGTCGGCTGAAGAAAATCAATCGAGCGGTTGATCGCCTCTTTTGCCAGCTCGATCATCGGGATACCGGTCGCCGTCGTCGCTGACATGCTGCCGGATCGGTCGATCACATAGGCAATGGTAAGGCGCGGCAGTCGCTGCTGATCCTTGATCTGCATTTCGACCGGCAGGATATCTTCCAGCGGTGTCTGGAAGTAACCACCGGGGCCGTAGCTGTCCGGGCCGCCGACGACCACCAGCCCGCCGCCCAGATCGCGGGTGTAGGCCTGAAGCACTTCCATCCGGCTGATGGGGATCGCCGTGGCCGGGATATTCACCAGCACCACGCTGTCATAACCGGCCAGGCCGGATAACCCGTTCGGAAGCTGGCTGCTGTTCCGCAGGTCCACAATCAGGCCGGCCTCTTCGAGCGCTGGCTGGATATACTGTGCTTCTTCCGGTACATCGCTGATCAGCAGGATACGTGAAGGGCCGACGATCTGGCTGAAGGTTGAGAGTGAATTATTCTGATAAAAATCATCACCACCAGCAGGCTGAACCACAACCTGAAAGTCGCGGAAGCCGACTTCATCGGCCTGAAGCGTCAGCGTGCGGTTATTGCTCCCGCGCCGGAGTTGTGTCGTCTCGCGGAAGATTTCCTGACCCCCGGCGGAGACGATGACTTCTGCCGGTGTATCGACATCGGCTTCAATGCTGACCGCCAGATCAAACTGCTGTCCGGCCTGAACCGACGACGGTGCTGTGAATTCAGAGACGCGGACTTCCGTGTTCTGCGTCCGCTGGATCGGTACATAGCTGATCTGAACATTAGATGCGCGGGCGAGTTCGGCGGCGGCTTCGGTATTCCCTAAGGTGGGGATACCATCGCTGAAGATCACGATACGCCGTGCGGCATCCGGCGGGAACAGCGCCAGTGCCAGCCGGATAGCATCTGCGATGTCGGTATTTCCCGTTCGTGGGGCAGAGCGAATGGTGCCGATGTCTCGCACCGGGTTAACAACACGCTCAACACGCGCATCCTCGCCGAACAGGATGATCCCGGCTTCATCGTTTACGCCCATCGTGCTGACCGTCTGGCGGATCTGCTGAAGCGCATCATCCACCGCGACCGGGCCGACACTGTCCGAGACATCAACCAGAAAGATAACGGCCAGTTTTTCCGCCGCCTGGACGACCTGTACACCGGCCAGTGCCAGAATCAGGGCCAGCAGGATCACCGTCCGCAGTGTATTACTAATGATGTCTCGTGTGCGCCGAAAGCGCTGGCGGGGCCAGCCAAGATACAGGACTAAAGGAATCAGAATCAGAAGAAGAAGCGCTTGTGGGCTTGTAAAAGTCATCAGCAGGTAATTTTAACCTCGATAACAACACCATTCTGTAGAGTCGCGCACAGGTGGATTCTGTCGCAGAACGACGCTGGATGGCGCCGTTCTGCAACAGGGATCACTTCAGAACAGGTGGTGACAGGATCTTCTGTTTTCAGGCCGACCTTTGCGAAGCAGCCGACAGTGGGATCTGAAAGCCGAATGTGCTGCCTTCACCATATACACTGTGAAAGATCATTTTCCCAGTATGACGCGTAATGATGTTCTTGACGAGATGTAATCCCAGACCTGTCCCTTCAATATCGCTGGTCTCTTCGCTGGATGCCCGATAAAATGGCTGGAATAATCCGGCCTGCAGGTCTTCAGGGATGCCGTAACCGGTATCTATCACTTCGAAGGTTACGATGTCCCTGTCCTGACGCAGATTGACCTGAATCGCGCCGCCGGGCGGGGTGTATTTGATGGCGTTGTTAATCAGGTTTCCGATTGCTTCCCGAAGCTGGCTGACATCCCCCCGGATGATCGCCGAGCCGATGCTGATATTCAGATTGTACTGCTGGAAGCGCTGGTCGGTCTGTGGCTTGTGATCGTCAAATACTTCAGTGATGACTTCGATCAGGTCGATATTCTTCGCCTGCTCCATATGCATTTTTTCGATGCGCTCCAACGAGAGAATATCGGTGGTGATCTTCTCCATCTTCCTTGTCGCACGCATCATGATCTCGATCTGCCCCTTCTGTTTGAGGGTCGCATTTGCCCCCAGTGACCAGTCAAGCATTTCGAGATAGCCGCTGACGACGCCGATCGGATTGCGCAGGTCATGCGCGGCGATGCGGATCATGTCGGTCTTCAGCCGTTCAAGCTCGGTGACCTGAGCGTACAGTTCCTGTACCTGCTGAAGCTGCGTCTGTGCGAGTTGGTAAAGCTGGGCATTTTCCACCGCCAGCGTGACGCGTGAAGCGATGATTTTGATGAAGTCGAAGACGTCCTGCGTAAACCGCTCCGGCTGGTTCGTCTCCAGATTCAGAACGCCGATCATCCGCTCATACGATACGAGCGGGATCACCATGCGGGCGCGTGTCTGCGGATTGGTACCGTAGCTTTCCAACTGCTGGGCATCGGTAATCAGCACCGCTTCCTGCGTGTCGATCACGCCACGGATCAGGGGATTCTCTGGCAGGATATCCCCCGGAAGCAGATTGCCATACCGTCCGATGGCCTGCGCCAGAATGATCTGGTCATTTTCCAGTGTGCCAATATAACCGGCTTTGGCCGCGCTCATACGGACCGCGGCGTCCAGTGCCAGTGACAGCACGTAGTCGATATTGAGGATCTGATTCAGCTCGACATCGATCTGCTGTAGGATGGTGAGACGCTGGATGTAACGTTCGCGCTCGGCTTCTGCTTCTTTACGGTGACGGATATCGCGGATCATGCACTGGACGCGGCCCTGTGCGACGGCTTTCGCGTTGATCTCGACCGGCGTATCTTTGCCGTTGACATCGCGTATCAACTGTTCGGTGATGATCGTCTGACCCGGTGTGAGCAGATGCGGCTGGAAGGCTTTCTGCTTAGGAGACGGAGAAAACATCAGCTCATTGAGCGGCTTGCCGACCACCACATCACGCGGCATACCGACCATCTCGAAGAAGGCCGAATTCCCCTCAAGGATATTGCCGATCGCGTCGGTCAGCAGAATGCCGTCGGAAGCCTCTTCCAGCAGAACACGGTAATTGGCTTCGGTGGCACGCAGGGCTTCGGTATCATGCGTGTGCTGGAAGGCATAGCGGAGCGCCTTCCGCAGCGCCCCCGGTTTCAGATCCTGTTTGTCGATGAAGTCTACAGCGCCAACCTGTGCAATGGTCAGGTCATAATCATCGGTAGCCTCACGCGTGACGATCAGGATCGGGGCTTTCACGTCGGCCTCAATCAGGGAACGCACGACGGGCAAGCCGCTGTGTTCCCTGATTTCGTCACTGACCAGATATGCGTCGTATTTCTTATGGTGAGCAATATCCAGTGCGGTGTCATAGGCGGAGACGCGCTCTATCTCATAGATATGCGAATCGCGAGCAAGGATTTTTTGTACTTTAGTATAAAAATCGATGTCGTCGTCTACTAGTAGGATTTTAATAAGAGCCAATTTTCTACCCTGTCAGATGCTTCATTGAATGTAAGGCATATAGACAACCTCAATGATAGCATAATTTTGTTAACGGATTTCGTAGTTGTTGGCAGGAATCTGAATATTTGCGAAATCCTTTTTGAAGCCTTATCCAACCGCTTACAGCGACCGTGAAGCAGTACATGATCTGTGTGGAGCGCTGCGCTGTGCCCGGAGAGGTGATGTTAAGTACAGTCTGGTGTGGGTGCGGGCCATGTCACAGACAAAAAGAAAGAGCAGACGGATGCCTGCCCTTTCTTTACGACACATTAGCCTTTAAGCCCTGCTATCCTAAATCCGGGGCAGGTGGGGCTGATTTATTTCTCTTCGGGGACGTCCAGCTTGTCCCATTCACCCTTGCTGACGAACTTCGTCAGGTTGCGGCCATCATCGGTCTTGGCACGCAGCCCATGACGGACCTGACCATTCTTGGTGGTGAAGGTCGTCTTCTTGACGTTCTTCTGATCGATCTTCACCTTCTGGCGGGTCTTGACATCGTAGAATTCAATTGATGAAGCCACGGTAGCACTCCTTTAGCATTGTAAGGTGAACTGTATTTGGTCGGATGCCCATGAGCTTCTGTAGCGACAGGATCTCTCTGGGCTGTTTAACATTATAGTCACTTTATCCGATTGTGCATGGTCTTTTTCGGCTAGAATGCCATAAAACACCCAACTTTAGGTGTTTTTCGATTGGAGTTTGGTTAGAAAATTATACGATTCGTCTTTTGTATCCCTGTTAGACCTCTTACGACATCATAAGTACAAATTTTCACATAATTACGGATCATATGAAAATCCTGATCCCGCAGGACGCTGTGCCCTTAAAACCTGCTTCATCCAGATGTCAATCGCGCTTAAATGAGGCATAATGCAAACCTATCATTCGCAGCAGTTCCGAGTTTCGAAAGTCAAAATGGATCGACTGAGAATCCGTATTCTGATTGCCAGTCTTGCACTGGTCGCATTCCTTCTTTGCGGGTGCGGGGGTGGCGCGGTGATCTTTGCGCCGACAGCCATGCCCCCGGATCTGTCGCCGGCACGCTATGATCATCCGAGCGGGGCATTCTCCATTCGTATTCCCAAGGACTGGACGGTTTACGCCCAGCAGGATGCCAGCCTTGCTTCGGCCAGTTTCTCACTTCCCGATATGCACCGGCCTGCGCTGACGGTGGCCGTGATCAACACCGGCGAGACGATTGAAGCGGCCCGGTTTGGCGAGATCGTCCAGCAGTATCAGACGCTCTACCGCCCTGACGTTAACCGCTATCAGCCGGATGGCCGCGATGCGATGGGCGATGGAAGCTGGCGTTTAACCGGCTCGCGCATGGTCCCCGGACAGCTCTCGCAGGCGCTGAACACCTTCGTCAGCTTTCAGGGATCGTGGGTAGCGGTGACTGAGGTCGTCATACCGAGCGACGGCGCACAGCAGGCCCAGCTTCAGGATGCCGTCAATACGCTGGTACTGAATACCGGCGCGGATCTTCAGCCGACTTCAATCGAAACCCTTTCGCTGGTACGCGCCAATCGCTTCGGCCTTCAGAATATGACCGCGTGGAATAATCCCGCCGGGGCGCTGTTTGTGACCGGTGAGGTCGGCAATTACGGCATACAGCCGACCGCGCCGCTGGTGGTACGGGTTGCCCTGCTGACGGATGAAGGCCAGATCGCTGAGGCGGTCGATACGACCATGGGCTACGGTATTCCGGCAAATGGTTTTGCGCCTTTCAGTGTGCGTTTCGGCGAGGGGATTGCCAGCGGTAATGCCCGTTATTCGGTCACCCTGCTGTCAGAAAATCCGGATGGCGCCCCACCGGTGTTTGCCGGTCAGGGAATACTGAACTGGGAAGATGCCTCTTCCTTTGATGATGACGGTACGCTCCATGTGGGCGGCAGTGTGACCAATAATGGCGAAAGCCCGGTGCGGGCTGTGCTGGGGATTATCACGGTTTTCGATGCACAGCAGAAGGTGATTGGAGCATGGTTCGCACCGCTGTCGGCTGACGCGCTTGAACCAGAAGCCAGTCTTGATTTTGACATCCGCGTGCCTGAAATCGGTGGTGAACCCATGAATTACATTCTCGAAATTCAGGGCCTGATGGAAGCTGATTCATAAGCCATGCACGGCTGAAAGTCTGGAGATCATCAGAGATGGGACTGCCTGCAAAATGGACGGATGCCGAACACGGCCTGTGCCTTTCGCTGTGGCCTGCGGTGATGTATCTGCGTGAGCGCGGGGCCATCGTGACGGTCGAAAAGAATATCCTCTATCATCATCGGCCCGGTGAAGCTGAGATGCAGGTGATGATCGAACCGGTGGAGATCGCCGCTGTCGGGTTGATGTACCCGGTCAGCGTGCTGGACAGCCTGTGTGAGTGAGTGTCGCACGGGCTAAAAATGTTCGCGGTATATTGAAAATCTCCTGAGTGATTCATCCGCTGATCATGGTTTCTCATTACGCTTATTGGGTGTGTGTTCCGATAACTGTATTCAGAGACTGCGATGGAGATAACAATGGCCGAACAGACGAAATCACTTCAGGGAAAAGTCGCGTTAGTGACCGGCGCGGGTTCCGGGATTGGTGAAGCGACCGCCATACGGCTGGCGAAAGAAGGCGTCAAGGTGGCGGCGCTGGGACGTACCGCAGATGAGCTGGACAAGGTGGTGCAGGCGATTGAACGGAACGGCGGCGAGGCACTGGCGATCACGGCGGACATCTCGCAGGCGGAAGAGATGCAAACGGCGGTCGAAACGATCATCGAAAACTGGGACCGGCTCGACATCGTACTGGCGAACGCCGGAATTAACGGTCTCTGGGCACCGATTGAAGATCTGACATCGGATGACTGGGACAAGACCATGGACATTAACCTCAAGGGGACATTCCTGACGATCAAGTATGCGGTGCCGTATCTGAAGAAGCAGGGCGGCTCGGTGATCGTGACAGCATCGGTCAACGGGACGCGCATGTTCAGTAATACCGGCGCGACGATCTATGCGACATCCAAGGCCGGACAGGTGGCGATGACGAAGATGCTGGCACTGGAACTCGCCAGTCATCGGGTGCGGGTGAACGTGATCTGCCCCGGCGCGATTGATACGAGCATCGACGAGAACACCGACCGCGAAAATCTGGAAGCGATTCAGGAACCGGTCGAATTCCCCGAAGGCAAGATCCCGCTGACCGATGGCAAGCCGGGGACATCAGAACAGGTGGCGGACCTGGTTTATTTCCTGGCTTCGGATCTCTCGAGCCATATCACAGGGACGGAGATGTGGATCGACGGCGGGCAGTCACTGCTTCAGGGTTAAGGTTGATACCTGTACGATGTGTGTCACTTTCCGTATCTGTAGCGGCGGCGGCGGCACAGAATTTTTTGCGGCGCTACAACCTTTGGCAGCCAATAAGACAGGGTTTTGCAGCAGTTTTCGGCTGCAATGTGCAGCAAGCAGGGCGATCAGATCGGATTTCCAGGTTCAAATTCTGCTTGTAGCTACTTGTAGCTGCTGCTGCTGCGCAAAAATTTTATGCTGCAACAAGTTTTTATCATCGTGAATCCCAAGGCGCGATGTTAAGGTGCGTGAACAGCATAGTATAGCACAGATGTTCTTATTCTGTGGTTAGAGTTTTCAAATTTTTCGGATGCGATTTGCTGGATAAGGATGGCGCGATAGGCCGCAAGAATGCGGCCCCATGCGTACCAAGGTAAGCAGTTTATACGTTAAAGCCAAGTGTAAATCGGGCCACGGCTTCCCCCTATTCCCGACCCTATCCCGGCATTGCAAGCAATGCAGGGCGCATCCGACGGAAAGAGCGTCCGTCGGATGCTGCGAGGGAAAGGGAGAAAAACAGGTTGTGGTGGTTGATGCCTTTTCCTTCAGGTGTTTACAGGCCGACAAGGGTAAACCTTTTGCCGGTAGGTGTCCCTGCAAAGTATAGCATTGAGAGGTAATTTTCAGACGTATTGTTACGAGAGAAAGACAGGATCGGCCTATGAAGATGACACAGGCTGATCTGTCGCATTTTCTCGATCACCATTTCACCCTAAAGGTATGGTTTAATACGCGGCGACCTGCCCATCCTTGCGCGGGTCACTGCCGCCGAAGAGGACACCGCTTTCAGGATCGCGCCGGATGATGTGACCGTCCCCGAATACGGCACGGGCACGGCCTGACACCGGGCGGACGGTGTGACCGAGTTCGGCCAGCCGCGCCATTGTTTTAACGGGAAGCCCTTCTTCCAGTGACAGCACGCCTGATGATGTGCCATCGGTCAGACACCAGCGCGGACGATTCAGCGCTTCCTGTGGATTCAGGTTATCGTCCAGCATGGCGCTGATGACCTGAAAATGCCCCTGCGGCTGCATGTATCCACCCATCACACCAAACGGGCAGTAGAGTTCGCCATCCTTCAGGGCCATACCGGGGATGATGGTGTGATAGGGGCGTTTGCCACCGGCCAGGGCGTTAGGATGGTCGGCATTCAGCGAGAAACCCGCGCCGCGATTCTGTAAAAAGATGCCGGTTCCCCTGGCGACGATGCCGCTTCCGAAACCCATATACAGGCTGTTGATAAACGAGCAGGCATTGCCTTCGCCATCGACGGCGCAGAGGTAGATGGTATCGGAGCTGCGGAGCGGTGTGCCGAAGGATGGCGGCTGCATGGCGGCATCGGGCGAGATCATGGCGCGGCGCTCGGAGAGATAAGCCTCACTGAGCAAGTCATCCACTGGCGCGGGATTAAGCTCGGGATCGGCGATATAACGGCGGGCATCGGCGAAGGCAAGGCGCATGGCTTCGACCATCAGATGCAGGCGCTCTGCTGAATCCCATGGCAGGCTGGCGAGATCGAGGCCGTCGGCGATCTTCAGGGCGAGCAGCGCGGCCAGCCCCTGTCCATTGGGTGGACATTCGTAAACGGTCACACCGCGATAATCAACGCTGATCGGCGCTTCCCATCTCGAGCGGTGCGCGGTGAGATCGTCATAGGTCATCAGGCCACCGAGGGACTGGATGGTCTCGATGATGCGGTCGGCAATTGCGCCCTGATAGAAGG
Source organism: uncultured Anaerolineaceae bacterium (assembly GCA_964395665.1). Lineage (GTDB taxonomy): Bacteria > Chloroflexota > Anaerolineae > Aggregatilineales > Phototrophicaceae > JAEZAF01. Next base: position 1,211 of record CAYNDH010000051.1, on the reverse strand, counting down.
CATCGGCACCACCTTCAGCGATAGTGCGGAAGGAACGCGCCAGACCGGGCAGATCGATCAACTGTCCGACCTGCGGTGCTGATCCACCGGGCAGATAATCTTCCGTATTGGGGCTGCGGCGCAGGAAATCCTGTGAAGCCTGCCATGCGGCCCCGAAGACCGGCGCGACCGGATACCCGCTTTCGCAGTAGTAGATGGCATCGGCCAGCACATCGCTGAGGGACATGCGCCCGTGGCGCTGGAGCAGATCTTCCCAGCCGCGCACTGCACCGGGGACGGTGATGGCGTGGACGCTGCGCTCCGGTATGCTGTCGGTGATGCCCTGCTGCGCCAGCCATTCGATGCTGAGGGCCTGCGGAGCGCGTCCGCTGCCATTGAGGGCGGTGACTTCGCCGGTCCTGGCGTCGTAATAGAGAGCGAAGCAGTCGCCCCCGATGCCGGTTGAGGCCGGGTCAGTTGCATGGACAACCGCAGCGGCGGCAATCGCGGCATCGGCAGCATTTCCACCCTGACGCAGGATGTTGAGGCCAGCCTGTGACGCCAGCGGATTATTGGCGGCGACCATCCCACGGCGGGCGGTGACCATCGAACGGCGTGAGTTGAAATCAAATGACATCGGTTTCATCTGGCGTGTCCCCTGCTAGTGTTGATCAGAAATAGGGTGACTATAACGGGTTGGGTGTGGGATGGAAAGTTTACCCCCTATATGCACCAAGTTAAGGGATTTTGAGGCTGAAAAACCCCCTATCCCCGACCCCTGTAAGCTATCCCCGACTTCCCCCCATGCCGCTACCGACAGGAAGAGCATCTGTCGTTCGCTTCGAGGGAAAGGGAGAAAAACAGATTGCGATGACCAATTATCCTTCCCTCGGAATGCAAAACCGCACGCTGCTTGCAGCGACGTTTTGCCGACTGGGGGAAGGATAGCGCTGCTTGCTGCGCCGGTTAGGGGAAGGGGAAACCGAGGTCAGATTTACGATTTACACTTAACTTCAATGGGTAAGCGCGTAAGTGAGTACGCATGGGGCCGGATGCTTCCGACCCACGCCGTTAGATAACCCTCTAGGGCGTGTTGACATTTACAAAAATCGCTCATGTGTAGGGGCGATGGATGATGCTGCGCATCACACGTCATCGCCCGCTGGCTGCTTAACCACTGCGGGCGGACACGGCGATACATCGCGGGTCCGCCCCTACACAAAACCGGCTTG
>CAYNDH010000050.1:0-23991 GCA_964395665.1 uncultured Anaerolineaceae bacterium | reverse complement strand
CGCGACGGCTGAAGTGTCAGATATTCCCATTTCGGCATGGATGCGATTCCTTACAGTCTGATGTTTTAGTCTGCGTCCTATTGTACAGCGATTCAGTGCAGACGATATTTGTGATCTGCATCGGGCGGTCGGAGCCTGTGCTGCGGCCTATTCACTGCGGAGCGCACGAGCCAGCGTCAGGCGGGTGATGCGCCACGCGGGATAGACTCCGGCCAGCAGCGCCGCGACCACTGCGACCGCGAACGCCTGTAGAAATTCACCTGGTGCAAGCTGAAGCTGCATCGTCCAGCCAAAACTGCGGACATTAATCACATACAGCAGCACCAGTGCCAGCGCCAACCCAATCGGCAGCGCCAGCAAACCGGCCACGAAGCCCATAAGTCCGGTCTGGATGAGGGTGAAATCCCACAACTGACGCGGTGTCATGCCGACGGCGCGCATCAGACCGTACTGGCGGGTATTTTCAAGCTGTAACGAGAGCAGTGCGCTTAGGATGCCGATGAAGGCGACGACGGTCGCCAGCAGGCGCAGCGCAATCGTGATGGAAAAGGCGTTATCGAAGACTTCAAACACGCCGCTGCGAAGTTCGCTGTTGGCCTGCACGAGCACATCATAGCCGGTGAGCGACTCATCGCGCAGCGTGGCGATCACCTGCTGAATATCGGCGTCCGGTTCGAGAAAAGCGGCGACAGACGTCACGTAGGGATCATCCCAGTACTGGTTGTAGACATCGCGCAGGATGAAGATCGTCCCCTGATCGGTCGTGTAATCGTAAAAGACGCCGACAATCGGAAAGGTGTGTTCGCCCGCGTCCGTTACCAGTGTGAGTTCGGCATTGTCCGGTGTGATGCCGCGACGATAGGCAAAGGGTTCGCTGACGATGACGGCTCCGGCGGCCATTGCGGACCGATAATCCCCGTTGGGGGCGCTGTTCCAGACAAAATTACGGCCATCTGCAATATCGGTCTCGACTGCCTGAAGGCTGGGGGCGGGCAGATCGGGATAAGCTGGCGCGGTGACGCTGACGGAGCGCGATGTCACGACATAGGCGATGCCGTCGGTATCCAGCACGCGCTGCCGGATCGATGGATCGACATCTGAGGTGTTACGGTTGGCGGTCAGCAGCGGCGGCGAGATGTAGATGTCGGCGCCGAGTGTGGTCTGAAGCCAGTCGCTGACTGTGCTGCGAAAGCTGGAGATCATCACACTGACGCCGACAATCACACTAATGGCGATGGTCAGGGCGGCGACGGCAATCGATGTCCGGCTGAGCGAACGGGTGACAGCACGCGGGGCCATGCGTCCGAGCAGGCCGAAGACACGTTCGGTCAGTGGGCGGAGGGCGTGCATGGCGAGTGTCAGGGCGATGGGTGTGAAGAAGGCGCTGCCGACGACAATGCAGAACAGCGCGGCGAAGCTGATGATAATATCGCGGGTGGGGATCTGAAGCAGCAGCAGGCCGGTCAGATTCAGGGCAATGGCGGCGAGTGTAAAGACCGGTACGAGACGCTGTGTGGCTTCTTCCTGAAGGCTGCGCTGCATGATCCCGGCGGGCGGGGTGCGAGTGGCTTCATAGGCGGGAAGCGCGGCGGCGGCAATACTGGCGAAGAGTCCAATCGATGCGCCTTTCGCCAGTGTGAAGGGATCGACGGCGATGCCCTGTACATTGACGGTGAAGTACAGGTCGCTGATGGTCTGGGCGACAAGGCCGACGCTGGCACGCCCGAAGATGATACCCAGCCCAAGGCCGAGAACGGTTCCGGTGGCCCCCAGCAGCAGCGATTCCCCGACGATCAGGAAGAAGATCTGACGCTTTTCGGCACCGATGGCACGCATGATCCCGATCACCGGGCGGCGCTGGACGACGTTAAAGGTGACGGTGTTGTAGATCAGAAAACCGCCGACCACCAGCGCCAGCAGACTGAGGGCCTGAAGATTGAGTTCGAAGGCGGCGGTCATCTGGGCAAGGGTGTCATTTCCGGCGGTGACGGAGACAAGCTGGGCGGTGGATGGCAGCACCGCCTGAATGCGCTCGGTCCAGTCGGCGAGTGCATCGGCGGGCAGGATCAGGTCGATATGCGTGAGCCGATCACCCAGACCGGCGATAGTCTGCGCGGTCGCGATGTCCGTCAGGACCAGATCGCTGAGGGCCTGTGCGCTGGCACGGTCATTCGGCTGAAGCAGGCCGACGATCCGCAGGGCGGTCTGACGGGCGGATGAGCCGACGGTAAAGGTATCCCCGATAGACAGGTTATAGCGTTCCGCCAGTGAGCGGCTGATCAGGGCGGTATTGGGTTCGCCGATGAACTGTGTCAGCGCTTCGAAGCCGAGCTGGGCTTCACCATCGGCATTGACTGAAGCGAGATAGCTGCGGAAGGGTGGTTCGGCAAACGGATCGACACCGAGCAGGCGCATGGGCTGATTGCCGAAGTCGGTGCCGCGAATGTATTCGGAGATCACTGGCGCACTGTCTCGCAGGCCGAGTTCAACGCGGATCTGACGGTAGAGCGATGTCGCGACGCCGCCGGAACCAGCGACGATCTGATGCGTGGCACGTCCGGTCACGCTTTCGGTGCTGAGGCTGAAGGCGCGTTTGGCGGAGCCGTTGGCGATGTCAATTGCGATGACCATCGCCACGCCAAGCGCGACGCCAAGGATAAACAGCAGACTCTGCATAAAGCGGCGGCTGATCGACCGCCGGGCCAATCGAAGCAGTGCAAGCATACAGTAAACCTTAAATCCTCACCGAATTGAAATAAAACACAGTCCGGTCTGATTGTAATTCAGAACGGGACTGCGGTCATGTGCCGGGTTGTGTGATGAGCAAGAATGCGGCCTCAAAAAAGAGGGAAATGAAACTCTTACAAATTGTAAGAGGTTGAAGCTGATCGCCGAAGATGGCAAGCGACGGCTGACGGATGTCGTCACAACAGAAGAAGCGCTGCGCGTGATCCAGTCGATTCCCTCACCCAAAGTGGAACCACTGAAGCTGTGGCTGGCGCAGGTAGGGGCACAGCGTCTGGAAGAAACGGAAGATCCGGAGCTTGGCTTGTTCCGCTCACTGGATAGAACCGTTGACGAGTACCGCCGGATGGGTAAACCGGAGAGCTGGATCGCGCTGCGCGTTGAAGGTCTCGTCACTCGCAAACGCTTTGTTGAAGCACTCAAAAACGCGGTGCTTGACGAGCTGCCTACCATGTATGCGCAAACAACAGACCGCCTGTATAAGGGTTTGTGGGAACGTACAACCGCGCAATTACGCACTGATCTGGAAATTACACCAAAGCAAAATCCCCGTGACTACTTCGGGAAGTATGCGCTGATCTATACGCGGATGGCAGAAGAGCTTTCGACCGACCGACTGAATAATGCCGAAACTGTCACGCTGCGTATGGCGATGGATATCGTCTGGGATGCGGCCAAACTGTTTCACAAACAGGCGAAAGAACTTGCAGACGTTATCGGTTATGACTTGGTGACCGAAAAACCTCTGCTGCCAAGGAAAACGAAAAAATAGGATAGGGTGCAGTAGAGAGGGCTTTTTGTCTCGCCAGATATGAGAGACATTACGGGACTTCGTCCTGCTCCTCTGGTTCGGGATGGTGGACGTGCCAGAAGTGCAGGCAGTTCTGGCGCTGTGTCCCGCCGCCGTCCGCGATACAGAGCAGGGATGGCGTCAGGATGCAGTCCATGGGGCGATGGAAATCAGGGCCGGGCAGTGTGGTCAGCAGATCGGCCAGCGACGGTTCGCGTGCCAGACTGCGATCGAACCAGTGGGCGATATAGAAGACATGGGTGTCATAGTTATAGGGCTGCTGTTCGTCGTCGGTGCGGATCTCCGGCAGGGCGACGGCCAGCCGGATGCGGCGGCAGACGATATAGAGATCCGGGCGCTGAAGGACGGCCTCTGCAACGACATAGCTTTCAGCCACGCCAAGCAGCATGGGCGGCGGGATATCAAGCTGAAAGTGACGGATGAGCGCCATTTTCTCGGCCATGTTGAGGCTGGCGACCATATCCTGCACGCGCTCTTCTTCGCGCATCCCACGGTGGCGCGGTCCGCGAAAATTGAGGATCTTAATGGTATGCCAGACCGGGGACGGCGCGAGGCTTTCATCCGGGATGGGCAGGCGCGTCAGATGGTGGTGGCGGCCCCAGTCCTCATCGACGGTTTCCAGCAGATCACCGTCCAGCGAGAGTCGGTGCTGTGCCATCCAGATATCGTCAGTATTATCGGTGTAGGCTTCTTCGACCAGCACTTCATCCTGTGGCGTGATGGCGATCAGGCTGCAATCCCCCTGATGCGGCAGGGTGATGGTTTTCCAGTAGTGCAGTTCCGGTTGATGGTTGGACTGATGATTCGACATAGACAGTCAAATACTCCGTGTTACAAATGTTCAGATAGTATCCAGTCAATACAAAGACAGCTTTATTTTGTTAATGGATTTTCACGGTTTCTTTATGATTGATTATTTCAGGAACGGCCTACCATGTTATAATGGTTGTAAATTGAGCGCCAGCAATGGCTGAAATTAATGCGTGAGCGGGTCATGACACACTATTTTCTAAGTGACACCCCGGAGCTTGAAACAGCAGTGGAAAGTTATACCACTGAAGGGGAAGGCTCCGAATATACCTGGTCAAGACAGACCAGTCCTAACCTACCCGATGACTTTGAGCCTCCCCTTGCTTCTGAAACCGGTATTGTGCCCATGATCCAGCTTGCACACGAACATCGCGACCAGACCGAAGGCGAAGATGCTGCATATCAGCATGATGAAATGCAGGCTGCGCCGAAGCCGGTGCGATCCAGAACCAATCACGACCGGCACGCGCCGAAAATCATGATTGTCGAGGACACGATCGAACTGGCCGAAGTCATTCAGGCGACGCTGGAACGGGCGAACATGGTCACGTACCATGAGACGCACGCTGACCGCGCTATGGCTCTGATCATCGAACAGCATCCCGATCTGGTGCTGCTGGATCTGGGCCTGCCGGATACCTCTGGCTGGAAGATCCTTGATGCCATGCGCGAACATTACGCAGAGGTCAAAATGGAGATGCCGATTGTCATCATCATCACCGCTTATGGTGATCCGGCCAACCGGCTGGTGGGTAAGCTTCAGAATATCCATTCATACGTCCTGAAGCCGTTTACCGCTGATGAGATCGAACGGGTGGTGATCTCCGCTCTTGGCCTTGGCGGGGCGGCATCATAGCGCTTTTATCATCTTTGGCTTCCTGTCTCATCACTTTTTCGGACTTATCGAGATGAAATTCGTCTCTCAGTATGGGCCACTCAGGGCTTCTGGGTGGCTTTTGATTTTTATAGTGGAAGGGATACTGGTGGCCGCACTGGTGATCCTGCTGCCGCTGGTGATCTCCGGGCCGGAACCGGAGCGTATCTCCGGGTATGATGCCGATATGACAACGCAGGTGGTAGATGGACGCCCGGTGCAGGAATTGTACCGGCTGCATTATCTGGGCAGTCAGGCGAACGGATGGACGCGGGAACAGTATCAGGTGGCGGCACGATTTGCAGCGCGGATCGGGAGACCGGAGCGGTCGCTGAATTATCAGCAGGCGGCATTTGCCCAATCACCGGAGAATGCTGCGCTGGCAATTGAACTGGCGGAGCGCTATCTCGAACAGCAGGACTGGGCGCGTGCTGTTCAGCAGCTTCAGCGGGCGGCGGTGCTGCGTCCGGATGACGGATGGGTGAAAACACAGCTTGGGCTGATCCTTGCGCCGCAGGATGCGGGACAGGCGTTACAGTATCTGCGCACGGCGTCGTCATGGGTGGGATATGACGAAACGGTTGCGCGTCTGCTGCCGCTGCTGGAGATGGGCGGTCATGATGTGGGCAGCACTGTGCAGATCGGCCTGATTTACGGGCAGGCGGGATTGTGGGCCTATGCCGAACACGCCTTCGGGATCGCAGCCGCGATGGAGCCGCTGGCAGAATATACGGCGTATATCGGGCTGGCGCGGGAAATGCAGGGGAAATCCGGCAGGCAGTGGATTGATCAGGCGGTGCGGCAGGCCCCGGATAATGCGCTGGTGCAGTACATTCAGGGGATTTTTCAGCGCGCCCAGCGGGATTATCAGGCCAGTGTGACCAGTTTCACGACGGCGCTGGTGCTTGATCCGCTGAACCCGGCGTATTATGCCGAAATCGGCCAGACGTACCGCGAAATCGGCGATGTGGTCAACGCCGATTACTGGCTGCGGCAGGCGGTCACGGTGTCGAATCAGGACCCGCAGTTTGAGGCGATTCTGACCCAATTTTATCAGACCGCAGGCCCGGCGCTGGCGGCGGTAGGTGTGCAGCCGGATGGGGCGGATGATACGCTGCTGGATGCGGATGCGCAGGCGGAAATCGGCTGGACGCTGCACCGGATCGGGCGGCCAGCAGATGCGGAGACGGCGTTCGGTGTGGCGCTGGCATTGGAGCCGGACAATATCCGCGTGACGTATTATCGCGGGCGGATCGCGCTGGAACAGGGCGACCATCAAACCGCCAGACTGATGCTGGAAGCGGTGGTTGCACGCGATGTTGAACTGGTCAGCGAAGCACAGGGCCTGCTCGACCTGCTCGACACCAGCACCCAGTGATATAATCAGCGGCATGTGCGCGAAAAAACGAACCCAGACTTCTGAAAACGAACTTGAGCGGACGTCGCTTGAGCGGACGTCGCCCCATCACTGGCCGGTTTATGGACATGACTGGGCGGTGCATTATCTGCGTAAGGCGATGCTCAATCAGCGGCTGCGACAGGCTTATCTGATCGTCGGGATGCCGTCGATTGGAAAGATGCAGTTCGCCCACGCGATGGCGATGACCCTGAATTGTACGCATGAGGACCCGGCGCAGCGTCCGTGCCGGGAATGCCGTTCCTGCCGGCTGGTGATCAGCGGCAATCATCCTGATCTGGTGTATTCTGAATCTGATCCGAATACCGGTGCGCTGAAAATCGAAGCGCTGCGAACGGTGATGCAGCGCATTGCGCTCAAACCGTATGAGAGCCGCTATCGCGTGGCGATCATCCCGGATTTTGATCATGCGGCAGGGCAGGCACAGGATGCGATCCTGAAAACGCTGGAAGAGCCGCCGGATCATGCGATGATTTTGCTGTTGGCAAGTTCGACGGAGCAGATTTTAGGGACGATCCTGAGCCGGTGTCAGAAAGTGCTTCTGCGCCCGGTCCCAATCGAGACGCTTCAGGATCTGCTGGTGAATATCTATGATGCAGAGCCGGAAGAGGCGCAGCTTCTGGCACGGCTGAGCGGTGGACGCATCGGCTGGGCGATCAATGCCCTGCGCGAGCCAGAAACGCGGACGAGACGTGATGAAGCGCTGAACCTCATGGAGCAGATTCTGGCATCGAATCGGGCGGCGCGCTTCGAACTTGCCAATAATCTGAGCAAGGATCGTCAGGCGCTGTTCCCGCTGCTCGAATTATGGCAGACCTACTGGCGGGATATCCTGCTGACGCTGGAAAATGCGCCGATCAAGCCGTGTAACAGTGATCGGATGGATCAGATCTCGCGGCTGCGGCTGATGATGAATGCCGATGAGGCGCTCCATGCGCTGAAGGCGACGCAGAAGCTGATGGGGCAGTTGAGTGGCCGTATCAATGTCAATCTGCGGCTGGCGCTGGAAGTGCTGATGCTGGAATATCCCGGCCTGCGGCGGTAAAGGCCGGTCAGTCCGTGCGTTTGTTACAGGATTTCGGGCACATGGGCGCAATATATTGCGCCCCTACCGGCCCCGACACGTGAAGCGTATATCGCCCACTACGAGACACAGCGGACGGCCCCGTCGGGCGTCCCTACAGTACCTCGCATTGAGACGTATCATTCAGCCGTATATCACAAGCGAAAACAGGATAAGCCTATGTCGTTTCATAGCTAACCCTACGTTGTGCAGCAGTCTCCAGCAGACGCGCCGAACATGCGCCGACGGGTATCAGTCGATGGTTTATAAGCAGGGTATGGAAGCACCTGCGGCATTCCTTATGGGTTATCTTCATCACCTAACGGCTGGAACAGCGTGATTTGCAGGCCGTCGGGCGAGATGATGCGGGCGTTGTAATCGCGCCATGGCGTGATGACCGGTGGGTGCGTCGGCGTGATGCCTTTTTCCGCCAGACGTGCTAATGCCGCATCCAGATCGGGGACACGCAGCGCAAAGCGGAGCATACCGCTGGTGCGTGCGCCGGTTTCGATGCGATCTACTTCGGCGGCGTGGGCATCGTCGAAGATCTCCAGTGTGGCGCTGCCCATTTCGAACAGAATGCCTTTGGTGGCATCCGTTGTCCAGATCGCTGATGGATCGACGCCGAGTGCATCCTGATAGAAGCTGACGACTTTCCCGTAATCCTCAACGGTGAGCGCGACACGCAGTTCAAGAATGGGGCGGGACATCACTGGCCTTTCGTCTGTGGGGCAATCTGTGGATAAGACAAGCTACAGCCCTGAGCCGCTGCCGGGGGTGGATCTTACCTGCAAGACTCTGCACAGATGGCACTTTCCCCTACCGAAATCTGGTGATTTTCTATATACTGCGCTACTAACTCCAACAGAAACCGCAAGAGGATCTATGATCGACGTCAATCAGCTCCGCAGAGGGGCCACGTTCACCGAAGATGGTGAACTCTTCAAAGTCATCAATTACGCCCACAACAAGACCGGTCGCGGCGGCGCAACAGTGCGCGTGCAGGTGCGTAATTTACGCAGCGGCGCTACTTTTGAAAAGACGTATAACTCCGGCAATCGCGTGGAAGATGTCCGTCTGGATAATACCGAAGTGGAATTCCTGTACGATGATGGCGAATTCCTGACCTTCATGGATACCGAAACCTACGAGCAGCCGCAGATGCGCCGCGATGTCTTTGGTGATGATCTCCATTATCTCAAGGAAAGCCTGCGCCTGAAGCTGAGCAGTTATCTGACCGAAATCATCGACTACGAACTGCCGACCACGGTCGATTATCTGGTGACCGACGCCGAATTCGCGGTTGCCGGTGATACCGCCAATAATCCGACCAAGCGCGTGACCACTGAAACCGGGCTTGAAGTGCGCGTCCCGATGTTTGTGAACGTCGGCGACACTATTCGCGTTAAAACGGAAGATGGCAGCTACGTCACCCGCGTGTAGTTGAATGACACCGCGTAGGATCAGGAAGGGGATGGCTGCCGAAGCACATCCCCTTTTTGTTTGGTTATGGTCAAGATGCACAAAGCGCTATGGACGAGAGTTGAACTTCCATGTGCATTGACAGCCGGTTCAGCATTCAGCACAATCGAAAGGAGTAAACTTACCCACAGATGATGCCAATGACAGCCGGTTGATCGGTTGATCAGTTGATCGGTTGGCCGGCTGATACAGAGAGCAAGTCGTAGCAAGCAAGTCGTAGCAAGCAAGTCGTAGCAAGCAAGTCGTAGCAATCAAGCAGTCAGCAAGACAGTCAGCAAGACAGTCAGACCTGTGTTTATTTGAGTCATTTCTGAAGAGAGCTTCCATGACACTCGAACGGGCAATACGAAAAGTCGATCTTGATACGCCAGAGTTTGCGGTTCCTGTCGAAAACCTGATCCCGGTAAATGATTACCTCACTTACATGCAGACGATTCCGCCGTCGCGCATGTTTGAGATCAAGAAGGCGCTGGATGGCTATGTGGCGCGTGTTGGGGCGGATGCCGTGACCTATGACGCCTCGCAAGGGGACGGCGGGGCGAGCCTGCCCGGTGTCCCGCCGGAAATCCTGATGCGTGCAGCAGAACTTCAGGTGCAGCACGGCACGGGATACGATCAGCCGTTTGGGACCAAGCAGTTTCGCACGGTGACGGCTGAAAAATACTGGAAGCTGGATGCGGCTTCTGGCTGGACGCCGGAGAATATCATCTTCGTGCAGGGTGGTCGTGACGGCCTGAACAAAGCCTATAACGCGATGGCGTCGCTGGGATACGGTCGGCTCGGTGATCTGATCGTGGTGTCCCGCGTGCCGTGGATTTCATACAACTGGGGGCCGTATGGCGTCGGGATGAATGTGGTTCGCGCACCCGGTCAGCCGGAAGAGGGCTGGCGCTATACGCCTGACAGCATCCGCGAGACGGCGCGTTTTGCCGAAGCGCATGGCCGCAAGATCGCCGGGCTGGTGATCACATCACCGGATAATCCCACCGGACGGACAACGCCGCTGGAAGAACAGATCGAACTGGCACACACCGCGCTGCAAAGCGGTTATGCCTTTGTGCTGTTTGACTGGATCTATCACTGGGTTACGGATGGCGGGCCGTCGGACATCAATACCGTGCTGCAGGCGTTCAATCCTGAAGAGCGTGAGCGCCTGATATTCCTTGATGGCCTGACCAAGAGCCTTGGCGCATCCAATATCCGCAGTGCGCATCTGGTGGCCGGAAGCAAGGTGATCAAGCACATCAACGGGCAGGCGTCGCATGGGCTGGTGCCGAGCTATTACGCGCAGGCGGTGGCGATTGCCGCTTATGATATGGGCTTTGAAGACGCGGCGCGTACCCTTCTGGAACCGACCAGGCAGAGTCGTCAGGTGCTGCGCGGTGTGCTGGAACAGTCCGGTGTGCCGTACATCATCGGTGATGGTTACTACGCCTTCATTGATGTCAGCAAGTATATTGAAAATGGAAAGCTGCCGAATGGTGAAAGCCTGAAGGACAGCGCGGATCTCGGCTCATTTCTGGGTGAAACCTTCGGCGTGACCGTCGTCCCCGGTGTGTACTTCTCGGATGCAGGGGCGGACTGGGTGCGGTTCAGTTATGCGCTTCCGCCGGAAAGAACGCAAAAGGCGGCGGCCCGTCTGTTTGAGGGGCTGAACAGTCTGTTGTAGAGGATGCGTGGGCGTTTGGTGATCAGCGCGGGAAGAGCGCGGTTCAAATCATGGGCCGGAAGAATCCGGCCCCTACCGTCCGCGTTACATGCATTCAAAGCGTTTGACGAGGTCATATCCACTGCCGGATATGGCCTCTGTAATTCGGCCTGACTGTTCTGATGGACTGGGGCTATAATGACGCGGCTGGATCGCCAGACATTGCGCAGGTGTTTTTCGTAACAGACCCCGCCTGAATGCACGTGATACAGGCTATACAGGCTTTCGCACGTTCCAGACTGGTATATAAGGACAATCACAGTGCAGGATACGCGCTGGACAAGTTTTGACCTGATCTTTTTCGATTGTGACAGCACCCTCTCAACGATTGAGGGGATCGACGAACTGGCACGGCTCAAGGGTAAAGAGCTGCGCGTGGGCCTGCTGACTCAGAAAGCCATGGATGGCGAACTGGATCTGCAGGAAGTATACGGCAAGCGCCTGCGGGCGATTAATCCGACACGCGGCCAGTTGAAGGCGATTGAAGAGCTGTATTACGAGACGATTGTGCCGGATGTGCAGGCCGTGCTGGATGCGCTGCGCTTTCTGGAAAAGCAGGTATTCATTATCAGTGGTGGGCTGGCGGAACCGGTACGCGGATTCGGCCAGCGTCTGGGCGTGGCATCCGATCACATCCGCGCTGTGGAACTGGAATACAACGAATTATCCGGGGACTGGTGGCGCTATCATGAGCCGCAGACACAGCACCGGCAGACGTATCTCGATTACGACGAAGGCCCGCTGACCGTCAGCAGTGGCAAGCCGGAGATCATCGAAGCACTGGCACAGGGTTACGATGGACGGCGGCTGATGGTCGGTGATGGCTCGTCTGATCTGGCGACGCGCAGTGTGGTTGACCTGTTTGTCGGGTTTGGCGGTGTGGTCACGCGGGAAAAGGTGCTGCGCGATTCGGATGTGTTTATTCACAGCGACTCGATTGCGCCGGTGCTGCCATTGGCGGCAGGCCCCGGGGGGTATGCCAGAGTGATCGGCACACCGCATCAGCCGGTCTTTGAGAAAGGTATCCGGCTGGCGCTGCAACAGAACCAGATGCAGATCCAGCGGGAAGATTTACGTTACACATTTGAGGCAGCTTTTAAACATGCGGAATAAACACTCTGATCAGGCCGTGACCGGCCAGCGCCAGCGCGGACAGCGTTATGCGGCGATCATTTTTGATATGGACGGCCTGCTGGTCGACTCCGAAGTCATCTGGGAAGAAGCAGAAATGGCGCTGATGTCCTCACGCGGGCATCAGTTTGGCCCGGCAGACCGCACAGAGATCGTTGGGCTGCGGGTGGATGAATTTCTCGATCATCTGCGGGTGCGGTATCAGATGCCGGAGACGCTCGAAGTGCTGATTGATGAACTGAATAACCGGATGCTGGACCTGATCCCGGTCAAGGTGGTGGCGCATCCGGGGGCGGAAGAACTGCTGGATTATATCGTGCGGTATCAGATCCTACGGGCGATTGCGTCCAATTCACCGATGTCGATCATCGACCATACGGTCAGGGCGCAGGGCTGGGATGATATTTTTCAGGTGCGCTGCTCTGGCGATGATGAAGCACAGGGTAAACCGGCACCGGATGTCTATCTGACGGCGGCGCGGCGGCTGGGTGTTGATCCGGCGCACTGTCTGGCACTGGAAGATAGTGTCAATGGGGCGCGGGCAGTGGTGGCCGCTGGTATGACGTGCTTCGCGGTCCCGGATCGCTCGCACAGTGAAGCGGCGGACTTCGCAGAAATCACGCCGCATGTGTTTAATGATCTGCATGAAGTGCTGGCGCACCTTCAGGAACCGGAACCCGAAGAAGCCGGTTGAGGTAATCGCAACCTCTCACATGACGGACAGAATCAGAACAGGGTCAGCATCGCGCTGGCCCTGTCTGTTTTACGGGGGAACTCGTGCGGGGAAACCGCTTTATGCGTCAGTCGTTGCGGTGTCGTCTGTGTCTTTTTCAGGCTGCATCGGTGCATCCGGGACGGGCGGCAGATCAGGGAATCCGGGCATGATGACCGATGGAAGCCTGATGATGAGTGTGAGGGTTTCGCCGTCGCGATCGACTTCAACCGTGACCGTCTCTTCGCCAGCGATTGCAGCCATCAGATCGCGCATCGCCAGATCTTCGGTGAGGGGCGTATCATTGATCGCGGTGATCACATCCCCTGCCAGCAGACCGGCTTCAGCGGCGGTGCTGTCTGTCAGGACGCGGGTGATATAGAAGCCTTGCTGCTGCGGGACATTGAATTCCTTCGCGGTGGTTTCATTCAGCACATCGCCTTCAACGCCGAGCATCAGCGGTGCGATGTGCAGGCTCGTCCCGCGCAGATTGGACAGATTCGGCATCCCCGGAATGGTGAAGATACGACCACCACGGAAGCCTTCCAGACCGTCGAGTTCGGGGAAGAACTGGTGGAGCGCCCCCTCTTCCAGGGTCGCGATGATGTCCTGTGATTCGCCGTCGCGCTCGATAGTCACGGTCACTTCATCGCCGATTTCCAGTGCGGCGATAGCATCCACCACGGCCTGCGCGTCGGCGACGTCTTCGCCATCGACGGCGGTGATCACGTCACCGGTTTCGATGCCAGCAGCTTCAGCGGGTGAATCGGCCACGACGCTGGTGACGACGACGCCTTCATCTTCATTTGCCAGCGAGACACCGAGAAACGGGCGGTCGCTGAATTCAAACTGATAGTCGAAGTTATTGCCGCGACCATCGCGGCGGTTCTGATGACGATCCTGTCGGCGATCCTGTCGGCGGTCCTGTCCACGTCTGAAGAAAGTCTCCGGGGCGGTGCCGAGCGTGATGTCGATGTCCTGCGCTTCACCATCCCGCTCGATGGTCAGGGTAACGACATCACCGGGGGCTAAGCTGGCGATCACACCGGCGAGATCACCGGAGCCTAAGTCTTCACCATTGACGGCGGTTACGACATCGCCAGCTTCCAGACCGGCTTCATGGGCGGGGCTGTCCATGACGACTTCGGCGATGACGACGCCGGGGCCGTCTTCATTCGGGCCGAAACGGACGCCGAGATAGGGACGTACTTCCTTCTCATACTCGGTCTCGGCGCCTGCTTCGGTGTCGGGTTCTTCAGTCGGGTCGGCGGTCTGGGCGGCCACCAGGCCGATGGCCGAGAACGCTACAGCGATCATCAAAAGGATGGCTAAAAGACGTTTCATGGCATTGATCCTTTTCTATTCATCTGTGTGTTTTATCCACTGACAGAAGCCGTGCTGCCAGCCTGTGCTGCTTCTGCCCCTGGGTATCAACTTACAGCACAAGTTTGAGCGAAACATCAACAATCTGTAAATTAAACGTAAACGACACAAAACAGCCGGGCGGACTCTATCTGACATGATAGCGCGGCCCGGCGGTCGGTGAGGCAGTCTGGAAAGATGAGGCTGTGGTGTTAGCGCAAGCCGGAGAGGGCGGTGTCTTCTTCGGCCCAGTTGGCGGCCAGTTCAGGTTCAAGCTGCCATTCGATAATCTCGGCAGGCTCGGCTGTTTCGGACAGCTTCGACATCTGCCACTGATCATAGAAATTCCAGCCGATGATGGTGGCATAGGCCAGGGTATACAGGCCCATGTAGGGGACCAGTTCCGGTTGATAGATGGCGGCCATGATCAACCCGGCAAAGGCGTACAGGCCGAATGCCATCTCGGCCAGCACGGTCCAGTCGGCCTTCATGCGGTAGCTGTTCTTCTTCTGGCGGCCATACTTGGGTGTGCGGACGAATTCGCTTTCCTGATTTTTCACGATGCTGGCGAATGCCTTGAACGCGGCATGCGCGTTATTGACCATGATGCCCGTGCCGATCACCATCAGCACCGGGAAGTACAGCAGCCGGAGCAGCCATGACTGGCGGTTGATGCGATACTGTGACAGCACATGCATCGTCGGCGGCAGCAGACCGAGCAGACCGAGCGGTGCCAGCGGCAGATCAGAGACGGCGTTGGCCAGAATCAGCGGCGGTGTCATGATCAGCAGGACCAGCATGAAGCTATGCGGCAGATACTGCACCAGATGCTGCATTGCCATCAGCTTCTGTGTAGGTGACAGGTTGCTGCGAAGGACCGGCCCGGCCAGCCGTGCAAGGCACTGATTGGTCCCCTGTGCCCAGCGCGACTGCTGCTTTTTATAGGCGGCCATCACGGGCGGGATCTCACCCGGCACGACGATGTCCGGCAGATAGAGGTACTTCCAGCCTTTGATCTGGGCGCGGTAGCTGAGGTCAAGATCTTCGGTCAGGGTGCGGGCAGACCAGCCGCCAGCGTCTTCAATACATTCACGGCGCCAGATGCCGCCGGTGCCGTTGAAGGTCAGCAGCAGGCCGCTGCGATTGCGTGCGACCTGTTCGACTGCGAAATGCGCGTCGATCGCCAGCGACTGGGCGCGTGTCAGCCAGTTGGCGTTGGCGTTGGTATGCCCCCAGCGCGTCTGGACGATGCCGAGCGCAGGATTACCGACAAAGTAGGGGATGGTTTTCAGCAGGAAGTCATGCGGCGGGATAAAGTCGGCATCCAGCACGGCGACGAATTCGATCTCCGGCGGAAGCAGCTTCAGGCCATAATCCATGGCGCCAGCTTTATAACCCTGACGATCCTCACGCTGGACGTGATGGATGTTCAGCCCGCTCTGCTGAAGCCATGCGATGCGAGTCGCCAGCAGTTCAGAGGTATCATCGGTCGAATCGTCCAGCACCTGAATGATCAGGCGGTCACGCGGGTAATCCAGATGGGCGACTCCGCGCAGGAGCTGCTCGACCACAAATTTCTCATTGTAGATGGGAAGCTGAATGGCTACGCCTGGCAGATCTTCACTGGCAACGCTGGGTAATGGATGCTGATCGTTACGATGGCGCAGATACAGCAGCAGCAGGATTAGCTGCGAACCCGTATAAGCACCTAAAACAACAGCCAGACAGACGTATATGAGTGTCAGTAATGTAATCAAGATTGACCTCTAATCTCCCATGCGATAATTTCCGGAGGACAAAGAAAACGCGCTCGCGGCGCACCCAGCCCCTCAAGGCCGATGCCTCTCGAAGTGTAAAGAGTGGTTTGTCCCAGATCGTAACGTCCCATCACAAACTGTTTGCCGAGATGACTGCCGGAAAACAGTGCGCCGATCAATGGCAGGCGAATCTGCCCACCGTGCGTATGCCCACATACATACAGATCAATCCCGGCGGCGTTGGCATCAGGCCCGACGTCCGGGGCATGTGTCAGCAGCACGGTGAAGGTCTTTGACACATCAGCGGGTGCATTGGTGACCAGCCGGGCGAACGTGTGCTGGTCACGCTCCAGTATATGACGTGTAACCATGCCGATGAGTTGCAGCGGCCCGGCGTCGGTCTGGATGATCAGCGGTTCGTCGGTCAGCAGGCGCAGATTATCCAGCCCGTGTGTGAATTCGCGCACGCGCTCCAGCGGTTCGACGGTATAGGTTCCGGGGACGCAGTAAACACCCAACGGGGCGCGCCACTGGCTGATGATCTCGCGGATTTCGTTAAATGTCGCCGGATCACAGGTGTTCGACAGATTGACAAAATCACCGGAAAAGACGATCAGATCCGGCTTCAGCTCGTCTATCAACTGGTTCAGATGACGTTCACGCGGGGTGATATGTTCCAGATGTAGATCGGCCAGATGCAGCATCCGAATGGCTTCTCCGGGCTGTAATTTGGGGGATGTGAGCATCTGATGGGTGACACGCAGGTTAAACGGCTCGATCCACGACGCATAGAATACAAGGCCGGTCATGCCGATCATCATGAGAAGGGCGGCGGTATAGGCGGCATCATCAGCGCCGGTGACAGCTCCCACAAGGCCGGTCACGAGCGATGTGATCAGCAGGACGATGGCAATGGCGATGGTTGAGGCTTTCTCCGGCCCATAGCTGCGACCGACACGCGGCAGCAGCCAGAGGATCACCCAGTTTACGGCGACGGCAAGCAGGTACTGCTCCGGCACACTGGAACCGGACGGCCAGACGGCGGAGAGGGTGAGTGCGAACAGCAGAAACAGCAGGACAATGACCAGTGAGGGGACGCGCTGGAGCTGATCGGTGAAGACCAACACCTTGTGAAACCGGCTTTCACCCATCGGGTCCTGTGCAAGTTTCGACTGCGCTGTATCGGTTGTTCCCATAGTCGCTTTATCTATCGCTGGTTCGCCTGAATCCGCACAGGTGACCGCTGGCGAGAATGAGATCATGCCAGTATCACGACGCGCCATTATACGCCCCGTCTCAAACCTGTAGCAAGGTAGTGCTTGCGTTGCTCACGTAAGGTTTAGATTACAGGGCGGGTCTAATCAATAAAGCAGATATTATTTCTACTGGTTGAAGTTTTTAGCTGCGACATTAAAGGAAGTTAAGAGTGGAACTCGTTCAGGTCAAGTTGGGCGATGGATTCCGTGCGACGGCTTCGGCACGTCAGCACGAATGGTTTACCGATCTGCCGGTTGAGGATGGCGGGCAAAACAGCGCCCCCACCCCTGAAGAACTGCTGCTGAGCGCGGCAGGGACATGTATGGCGCAGACGGCCAAGCTGTATGCCAACCGTAAAGGCTGGCCGCTGGCCGGTGTGGATATTGAACTGACGCTGATGCGGATTGATCCAACGGATTATCCCGGCTGTGCGGGCGAATCACGCTTTGCACACCGGATCTCGGAGAAGATCATACTGCACGGGGATCTGTCACAGGAACAGCATGACCGCATTATGGATATTATGCGGAAATGTCCGGTGCGGCGGGTGATCGCTAATCCGGTGGTGTTCGAAGATCAGCTTCTGGAAGCGCCGGTTGCAGAATAGCGCAAAGCGCGGACCGTGTAAATAAAAAGCCAGCGATGGATGTCGCTGGCTTTTTGAGTCCGTTGTTAGCGGATTATTGTGTCTTCTGTTTGCGCGGGGACCGGCTGGGTGTCTTGCGCTTCGGTGTTTCCTCATCCCCGGTGCCATTTTTTGAGGCTTTAGGCGTGGACCTGGTTTTAGTCGTCGATTTGCGTGTGGTCCGCGATTTCCCCTTCAGCGGAGTCAGCGCGTTATCCAGTACATCGGCGAGTGTATCGGCGAAGATGAACTTCATCGAATTACGGACTTCTTCCGGCAGCTCTTCGAGATCTTCTTCGTTTTTGCGCGGCAGGATCACCGTATCGACTCCGAGACGATGCGCCGCCAGCACCTTGTCCTTGACACCGCCGACCGGCAGCACCTGTCCGCGAAGGGTGATTTCACCCGTCATGGCGACATTGCTGTGGACTGGGCGGTTGGTCAGCAGTGAGGCCAGCGACGTGGCAATCGTGACACCGGCGGATGGGCCATCCTTGGGTGTCGCACCAGCAGGGACATGCAGATGAATATCGCTGCTGTCGTAAAATGCCGGATCGACGCCGAGTTCGTCGGCCTTGGAGCGGATATAGCTTAGGGCGATGCGGGCGCTCTCCTGCATGACCTCACCGAGTTTGCCGGTGTACTGAAAGCCCTTGCTGCCGGGCATCCGCGTCGCTTCAACGAACAGGACATCACCGCCGACGGGAGTCCACGCCAGCCCGGTTGCGACACCGGGATGATCGGTCCGATCTTCGATCTCGCTGCGATAGCCGAAGCGGGCGCGTCCGAGCAGTTCCCGCACCGTCGGCTCGTCGATGACGACCTTGTCGTGCCTGCCTTCCGCGATGCGGGTGACGATCTTGCGGGCGGCGCGTCCGATTTCGCGTTCCAGCGTGCGGACACCGGCTTCACGGGTGTAGTCACGGACGATTTCGAGCAGGGCATCGTGTGTGAATTCGACTTCATCCGGCAGCAGACCATTTTCGCGGATCTGGCGCGGGACGAGATACTGTTCGGCAATTGCGACCTTTTCCTGTTCGGTGTAACCGCTTAACTGGATGATCTCCATACGGTCACGCAGCGGGCCGGGGATCGGTTCCAGCTCGTTGGCGGTGGTGATGAACAGAACTTCGCTCAAGTCGAACGGGACATCGAGATAATGATCGCGGAACTCGGCATTCTGCTCCGGGTCCAGCACTTCGAGCAGGGCAGCCGCCGGATCACCACGGAAGTCGCGGCCCAGCTTGTCTACTTCATCCAGCATGATGACCGGATTGCGGGTTTCCACGCGGCGCATGGTCTGGATGATGCGCCCTGGCATCGCGCCGATGTAGGTACGGCGGAAACCACGGATCTCGGCCTCATCACGGACACCGCCGAGACTCATGCGGATGAACTTGCGTCCCATGGCGCGGGCAATCGAAGCGCCGAGTGAGGTCTTCCCGACACCGGGCGGGCCGACAAAGCACAGGATCGCGCCTTCGCGGTCCCGGCGGACGTAATCGGAAACCGGCTGATCCTTGAACTGGTCGGCACGGTCGGCGCGCAGCTTGCGGACGGCCAGATATTCCAGAATACGTTCCTTGATGTCCTTCAGGCCGTAATGATCTTCATCCAGTACCTGACGGGCAAAGCCGATATTGAGGTTATCTTCACTGCGTTTGGACCATGGCAGGTTGACCAGCCAGTCGAGATAGGTGCGGATCACACCATATTCTGCGGCGGCCACTGGCAGGCGGGAGAGGCGGTCAAGTTCGCGGCGGGCTTCCTTCTCCGCTTCCTCAGGCATCCCGGCCTCAGCGATCTTGCGGCGGAATTCCTCAACCTCAACCATCTGCTCATCGGTTTCGCCCAACTCGCGCTGGATGGCCTTCAACTGTTCGCGCAGATAATATTCGCGCTGGGTTTTCTCCATCTCGGACTGCGCATCCTGCTGAATCTTGCGGCCCAGTTCCAGCACTTCAAGTTCCTTGGAGAGCAGGGTGACCAGCCGGAGCAGTTTTGTGTCCACGCTGTCGAGTTCGAGGATTTCCTGTGCATCCTTCGGCTCGATGCGCATATAGGTTGCAATCGAATACACCAGTTGCAGCGGCTCTTCGACGTTCAGCGTAGCGGTCAGCAGTTCGCCGGGGATATTCGGGACCAGATCGGCAATACGGGTGAACTGATCGCTGACATTGCGGACCATCGCCTCAATTTCGAGCGATTCTTCGTTGATTTCCAGATCTTCCGGCCTGCTGTGGATGCGCGCCTTCAGATAGGGTTCGGTCGCGGTGTACTCTTCGATTTCAACGCGGGTAAGGCCCTGTACCAACAGGCGGATGGTGCCATCGGGGGCGCGGAACAGCCTCAGCACTGAAGCCAGCGTGCCGATGGTGTAAATATCATCCGGGCCGGGGGTTTCCAGTTCGGCATCACGGGAAGCGAAAAGGCCGAGCAGTTGGCTGCCGCCCATGACATCGTCGATCAGTTTGATGCTGCGCGGCTGGGCCACCGTCAGCGGGATGGTCATACCGGGATAAACGACAATGCCTCTCAGCGGCAGGACCGGGACTTCTTCGGGGATATTCTCCACCTGTCCGCTTTCCTCTTCGTCGTCCTCACGAAAGTTCACATCCAGGCGCTGCCCATTCACGTTTTCGGTTGCAGATGCAGTCATACTGAGGCCTTTGCGTTTTCTATTCAGTCTCTGTAAGGTCATGGTCAATGGTCTCACTGTGATTTGGGACGCCGCTGTCATTGACAGGGATATTGGTTGGAAGGCGGCGTGGCAGGTCGATGTGTAAAAAGCCATCCTGATAAACAGCGTGTACGTGGTCAGGCTCAACAAACCAGGGCAGCGGAATTTGCAGCCGGAATTCTCCGTAACCGATTTCCACCTGGTGAAAAGCGACCGGGTGCTGGTCAGCATGACGATGACGCACACCACTAATAATCACTGAGCGGTTAACGATGGTGATATTGACATCTCCCTGCCGTATACCGGCAATTTCGACCACAACGTGCAGCCGATCAGGAAGTTCCAGAATATCAGCCGGCGGGATAAAACGCCGAGCAAGGGTAGAAGTCATGAAAGTACACAGCCTCAGATGAAAAGCGGGTGATCACCGGATTGAGATCTGCATTGAAGCAGGTGGTGTACCTGGATGGAGCGTCAGACAATGCAGGGATTTTATTCCATATCCGATCATGATAACACGGCGGAGTAAAAATCATGTTAGAGTTCAGTCCGAGATAAGATTCTGATAAAAGCGACCACTGAACCTGAAAAGTGATTATAATGAGTCTAACTTAGTTTAAGGTGATACAGACCGGAACGATTATTGATAAATCCCTTCTCAAAACATGAATGCCCAACACCGACACGATAGCAGAAAGACAATGCAGCCATGTTCCGCAGGCCATCCTCATCCCCTGAACCTCTGGAGATTCTGCCACAGGTTGAGCTTTTTCAGGGACTGAATCATGATCAGGTCGCAGCGCTTGTCGAGCTGATTCAATACCAGCAGTTCAATAACGGAGAGGTGATCTTCAGACAGGAGAGTGCCGGCGATCAGATGTATGTGATCGCAACCGGCCAGGTCGAAATCCGTATTCAGGATGGCGATCAGGCGGGTTATGCAGCGGTCTATCTGGGAAGCGGTCAGGTTTTCGGCGAGATGGCGCTGATCGATCAGGGGCCGCGTTCGGCGACCGTGATTGCGGCTGAGGACGGCACACAGGTGTATGGCTTTCCAATAGAGGAATTTAATTCGTTATGCCAGCGCAATACGGCGATCGGTTATGTGCTGATGCGTAATCTGGCGCAGGATCTTTCCTTTAAGCTCCGTCATCGCCATTTTGATTTGCCTGAGTCCCAGGGGGTAGCCAAAGATGATTTATAAAGTGAGTTATGTGGTCCTCAATGGTGAATATCCGGGTGGGATCAAGAACGAACAGACGTATCCGCAGCCGGGGATGAAAGTCAAAATCGGTCGGCAGGCGTTTGAGGTGGTCGAAGTCCATGCGATTATGCCGCCGCGTGATAATTTCCAGTTCCTGCACGCCACGGTGAAGCCGGTCGATAATGATGTGGCTGTGGTCGGGCGCTAGTTCTTTTTAAACGCTTCGTTTTTAAACATTCAGCTCGTAGGACTGCTGGCACGACTGCGGCAGAACTGCTGGCGATTGCCGCCGCAAATGATGATGGTACAGGTCAGCCGGTGCAGCTTTCACGGGGTCGGCTGGATGATCGATTCCCCCACATCCCCTGACAGGTTGTGCCAACACACTGTACGCGCATTTGTGCATGTATTTGTGCATGCATTTGCGCACAGCGGCTGAATGGCGGCTGAATGGCGTCTGCTTGACAGTCCTCTTATACAACCTATAATCCCATCAACGTGGATGTTTGGTGTATTTCCACATTACAGGCAAGCTATAGGCAAGCAGCGTCAGGAAAAGCAGTTGTGGCACGTAAACCCGCAGATCAATCTGTAAACCGAGATGATATTCTTCAGGCCGCCGCCGAAGTGCTGCGCCGGAATGGATATGAAGCGACCACCATGAAGGATATCGCCGCACAGGTGAATCTCACGGCGGCCAGCCTGTATCACCATTTTTCGAATAAGGATGCCCTGCTGCTGGCCGTACTGGAAGTCGGGCTGGAATACGCGATCGAGCAGATTGAACCGATTGTCGCGTCAGAGCGTTCGTCTGCGGATAAGCTGCGCGAGATGGTCCGGCTGCATGTAGGCGGCGTGACCGAGAATACGGTGGTCGGCGCGGCGATGGTGTCCGAAATGCGCCCGCTGATTCACTTCAAGCCGCCACCACGCGGTGCCAACGGCTCGGCTGACAGCGCGGACGACGCCTATGAAAAGTTCAATACCCTGCGTGACCATTTCTTCGAGCTGCGTGACCGCTTTGAAAAGCTGTTCCGGCAGGTGATCGAAGAGGGGATCGCGTCGGGTGAATTCTGCCCGGTTGAGGTTCCGATCTTCGTTAAGACGATGCTGGGGGCACAGAACTGGGTCGGCGTATGGTATAAGCCGGAAGGTGCGCTGACAGGTGATCAGATCGCGATGCTGATGGCGGATACCTTTCTGAATGCGCTGCGGCCATAGGATGGCTGGGCGGCAAAATTAATTTCAGCTTTTAGAGCGGTTTAGATGTGATGGGCGGCAGGAATGCGGCCCCTACACGGCGCATGATCTGTTGGGGCCGTATTCTTCCGGCCCATGCCTGCGACCAATTTTCAGATATATATCCTGCATTTTTACTGGAATCTGCATGTTGAAGAGGAATTATGAGGCTGCTTGAAGGTAAGGTGGCGCTGATTACGGGCAGCGGTCGCGGGATTGGCGCGGCTGCCGCTCATCTGTTTGCCCTGCACGGCGCAAAAGTCGTGGTGACGGATATTGATGCTGAACCGGCAGAAGAAACCGCGCATCAGATTATACAGGCGGGCGGGGATGCGCTGGCGGTGCGGGCGGATGTGACCGACGCTGGCGGTGTTGAGGATCTGATCGGCCAGACCGTGGCGCACTACGGCGCGATTGATATTCTTGTCAATAATGCCGGTTACACATGGGACGGCATGGCGCACAAGATGAGCGATGAGCAGTGGGATGCGATGCTGGCGATTCATCTGACTGCGCCCTTTCGCATCATCCGGGCGGCGGCCCCGTATATGCGGGAAGCAGCCAAACAGGAACAGGCCGCAGGCAGCACGCCGAAGCCCCGCAAGGTGATCAATGTCAGCAGCACGAGCGGGACACGGGGCAATATCGGTCAGGTGAATTACGCAGCGGGTAAGGCCGGAATTATCGGTGTGACGCGAACGCTGGCGAAAGAGTGGGGCGCGTTTAACATTCAGGTCAATGCGGTCGCGTTCGGGTTGATCGACACACGGCTGACACAGGCGGACGAGTCCGGCGATTTCACCGAACGCGATGGTCAGCGGATTAAGCTCGGTATCCCGGATCAGATGCGCCAGCTTGCGTTTATGATGATCCCCGCAGGGCGCGCCGGGACTGCGGAAGAAGCCGCTGGGCCGCTGCTGTTTTTCGCCAGTTCGCTCTCGGATTACGTCTCCGGTCAGGTGCTGGAAGTCACCGGCGGGATGTGAGGTTTCAGAGCGTATATCGACGCGGACACGGCAGTCTACGGCGGATGCCCCTGCACACCATACGCAATGCGCGGTGCATGATGGGCGGGCTTCTTCCTTATCAGGGGTAGGTATTTGCTTTTCGGTTG
>CAYNDH010000049.1:0-25437 GCA_964395665.1 uncultured Anaerolineaceae bacterium | reverse complement strand
CAGCGGACAACGACATGCAGGCATGTTTAGGCGTTGTCCGCACCGGTAACCAATTTCCAAACAGGTTCTTACAGGACTACATCAGATGGGGGATGCCGTGTCACGCTTCAGGTTCGTTGTAAAAAGAAGCATCACAAGATTTCTTATTGTCCTTTCCGCTGTTGTCTTTTTCACGTTTATCCCATTTTTAAACACAACGCCTGCACGGGCTGAGGGCAGCAAAGATCTGACAGATGAGGACGGCTACCGGCCATTTCTCCTCTATGCAGATTCCGAGACGGGCAGCATTGACGACCGAACGGTGTTCAGGGTGTTCGCGCAGCCGGGCGAGACGATCAATATGGGATCAAGCGCCAACGGGATTGGCGAAGGGGTGATCCGCTATCGTTCGCCGATTTCCCCCACATGGACACAGTGCCCCACGACTGGTGATATTGGCGTGATCGAAGACCGTGCTGAGGAAAATGCCGGGCCGTTCCCTTTAAGCGGGGGATACAACCCTTGCACGGTCACGGTCGCAGCCGGACAGCTCGGCGTCTGGGAAGTGGAGTTCACCAGCCCAAACCCGACCCAGCGCGGCTCATCTGCTGACAACCCGTTGAATCCACAACCCGCACCGGTGACCGCCAACTGGACGCTGGCCGATGCCGCTGCACAGCCTGACGGTGTCCGCTGGATCAGGGCATGGGATGTGACCGTCACGAATACGGGCGGCGCAGTCGAGCTGGGGCGGGTCTATGCCGATTATATGCCGCTGAATATGGGCAACAACATCCCCGGCGAACAGGTCTTCAGTTCTGAAGTATATGTCTTCACCGAAGATGGTTACGGCTACGTCGTCGATATGAACGGCATCGATGCCTTCGGTTTTCAGTTTCTTTCAAACAACAAGGGCTTTCGGGATGTAAACGGCAAGCCGATTTATCGCTCGATCCAGTTTTTTGGCCGCAATGATAACCAGCAGGTCCCGGCAGGGTATTCGGTCAAGGACCCATCAGAGCCGGACAATGAAGTTACCAACGACTATACCCATAAGCTGTTCTTCAATGAGCCGGATTTCTCGGTGCTGGACACACTGCCAGACAACGCTGCGCCATCCGCCAGCGGAACCGTGTATTTTGTCATGCCGCCGGTGCCACCGTCCACGATCACCGATTTTGTGTTCATCGGTGAAGAAGGCACATCGGGGGCTGCGGGGACCAATCCGCTGATCGGAACCTTCAGTTTTACATCGAGCGCCGCCGGGACCTTCAGCATTGTGCTGGATACCAACCGCAATGGCACGTTTGGCGATTTCCCGGATGCCGTCGTGATCGATTACGCGCAGCCCGGCCTGAACGAAGTCGAATGGAATGGCCTGGACTCCGCTGATCAGCCGGTCCCTGCCGGGAATATCGGCTATGATGCCGAAATCCGGTTCTTTGGCGGTGAAGTCCACTTCCCATTCTTCGACCCCGAAAACAATCATTTCGGGATCAAGATCACACGCGTGCTGGACCCAGGCACGACTCAACCACCACCGCCGGTTGATACCGTTTACTATAATGATCGCTATACCTATCGCGGCAGTGGCGATTACGATTATTCCCTGTGTTCGGGGACTGGTGATAACCCACCGCCGCCGACCTCTTCAGATATTTACCACCCGGACGGCTGTTATGGTATGCCGCCGAATCCACGCGTTGCCACGAACGGGATTTCCAGCGCGGGTGGCGCTCACACATGGCAGTCGGATTTCGGCAACCGCCGTGGGATGGATACATGGGCCAATTATCCTTCCGGGACGATCAGTGAAGTGGATATCGTCACACTGCGTCAGGCCGACCTTGCGATTGAGAAAACACATGTCGAACCGCAGGTTTACGCGGGTGGGCCGATCACCTTTCTGCTGAATGTGACCAACACCTTCGGCCCCAGTGATGCTTATGCTTCGACGGTCAGCGATGATCTGCCGGAAGTCTTCCAGAATGTGACCTGGACGTGTGAAGGCGCAAACGGCGGCGCGTGCAGTGTGGCAAGCGGCACGGGGGATCTGGTCAATGTCCCGGTGGATCTGCCGGTGGGGAGCAGCGTGACCTTTACGATCATGGCGACGATTGATCCCTCACTTCAGCCGGGGGTTGAGATCACTAATCGTGCTGTAGTGCTGCGCCCCAACGATGTCACCGACCCGAATGATGTTGATCGACAGGGGGCAGGCAATAACTCCGATACTGATACCATCATGCTGGCCCCAATCACGGCCACACCGACCGAAACAGCGACATCGACTCCAACCGTGACCCCCGTGATGACGGAGACCCCCATAGAAACAGAACCGCCTGTCTTTGAGTCACCAACACCGACACCGATGCCGTCGCAGCCACCGCCGCCGATCGTGACACTTCCGCCTGCTGGCACGCCTACGACGACACCGGGCGTTCCTTATATCTTCAAGAGTGCAAATCCGGAATTCGCGCTGCCGGGGCAGGAAATCATATGGGCGATCACGGTGGTCAATCCGTTATCGACGCCGCTAACCCAACTCCGCGTGACGGACACGATCCCGGCGGGGCTGGAAATCCTCTCTGCGACCGCATCCACAGGCACAGTGACATTCAGCGGCCAGACGGTCAACTTCTCGCTGGATGCACTGGCAGGCGGCAGCAGTGTGACGATCAGCATCCGCACGCGCCTGCTGATAGCTGACGGCGGCGGCTGCACGACATCGGAATTCACCAATCGCGCCGTCATGACAGCGGATGACAGCCCCACGCTTCAGACCTCGGCGACGGTCCGCTGTGTGACCAGTCTGCCCGCCACCGGCGAGTCACCGTGGGAAGTCTGGCGTCTGGTGATCTTCGGGACTGTGGGTTTTGTCGGGCTGTGGCTGATGATGCACATGTTCCGGCGGGTGCTGCGCGCCTGATATAGCTGAAGATTCGCAACCAGCGGGGCGGGATTCTTCCTGCCTAATGCTTCCCGTGATATAAAAAGATCTCGCTCATACCAGCGGGATCTTTTTGTCGGAGATGAATGAACAGAGATCAAAGCCTGTCCCAGTGAGCAGATGCCGTCTACAATCGGTGCACCTGTCTGACATGGTATATTGAACAGACTGCGAATAATGAACCAGGTTAAAGGGCTGTGATGATCCTTGAAGCTGTGATCCTGAAGATCCGCGCCGGGCAAAGCGATGCATTTGAAGCGGCATTCGCGCAGGCGGCGCCGATTATCGCCTCAATGCAGGGTTATCTCTCGCATGAGCTGCACCGCTGTCTCGAAACACCGGATCAGTACCTGCTGCTGGTGCGCTGGCGGACGTTAGAAGATCACACCGTCGGTTTTCGCGGTTCGGCAGAATATCAGGAATGGAAGCGGATGCTGCATCACTTTTATGATCCGTTTCCGGTAGTCGAACATTACACATTAGTTTAGGCTTACTTATGGCAAACTTCTGGATGATCTCCGCCCCGCTCTTCAGCCATACCGACTGGGGCGGTTATCTGAAAACCGCACAACAGCTTCAGGCGCTCGGCCATCAGGTGACATGGGTGAGCGGTGAGGGCATCCGGCGGGCGGTTGAGGTGCAGGGTATGGCGTTTGCATCCGTCCCACAGACGGGCTGGCTGTGGCCGCCGCCCCCTGCGCCGGATGTCACGCAGATCCCCCCGGCGGAAGCCGTCATGCTGCGCTACCGCCGCGCACTGGATACCTGGTTGAGTGAAGATCTGGTTGGAGCGGCGGTTGAAGCGCTGCTGGCACTGGCGGATGAGATCGGCGCGCCGGATGTGATCGTGACTGATCCGTTTCTGACAGCGGCGGCGCTGGCAGCGGAAAAACTCGATGTGCCGCTGGCCGTCTGCGGCTGGATTGCGCAGCGCGAACTGGATGAAGCGGGTTTATTCCCGGTGCAGAAATCGCTCGGTAATGAAAGCCAGCAGCGCATCGCACGGCTGTGTGAGCGCTTCGGGCTGGAAGGCCGTTATTTTGCCAAAGGGCCGACGCCGTCGATCCTTAGCCCGTATCTGCATGTCAGTTACTTTACCGAAAGCTGGTATCAGGCGGACGCGGCGAACCTGCTGCCGCAGACGCTGTTCGTCGGTGGGATACCCGAAGCGCCGAGATCACCAGTCCCGGACTGGCTTGAGGCGATCCCGGAAGAGGTCCCGCTGGCACTGGTGACACTTGGCACGACCTTCACCGGTGATCTTGGCTTTTTCAGTTGGGCGGCACAGGCGGCGGCACGGGCCGGGTATATGCCGCTGGTGGTGGTCGGCTGGAATCCGATTGAACCCGAAGCCAAACAGCAGCTTGTGAGCGCACTGCCGAAAAATACCCGTCTGCTGAATTTTGTGCCGTTTGACCATGTGCTGCCGCGCACCCGTCTGATGCTGCATCACGGCGGGATGGGGACGACGCATGCGGCGGTGGTCCACGGCATCCCGCAGATCGTCGTCCCCCATGCGGCTGACCAGCGCGGACAGGCGCGGCGGGTGGCACAGGCCAAAGTCGGCCTGAATCTCTCGGCGCATGATGTCCGTCAGGGGATGCTGTGGGAAGCGGCGCGGGTGCTGTCACAGGATGAGCAGGTGCAGGAAAATGCGCGTCAACTGGCGTCAGAAATGGCCGCACTGGGTGGTCCGGCGCGGGCGGCAGAAGCGCTGGCACAGCTCGTTCAGCACAGCGTGTCCAATGAGTGATTCGGATGTTCAGGGTGTACATTGAGAGGGGCGGATTCTTCCGGTCCACGCACACTCATGACCCGTTTTCCGATACCCTTTGGGGATTTTTAAGACTCTCTTCTCGAATTTGATCAGGCGGTTCAATCCATGAGCACAACACCCACTTCATCGATGACGACATCGACCAGACCCCGTTTCCGTTTTTCGTGGTCAGCCCTGCTGACACTGGTGCTGGCGGTTGTGCTGCTGGTGCTGGCTTTTCGCGGTGTGGACTGGGCTGAACTGCTGGAAACGGTGCAGCAGGGGCGGCTGGAATATATGGTGCTGGCATTCTGGCTCATGACCGTGTCGTATTTTCTGCGGTCGCTGCGCTGGCGCACGCTGTTGAGTGCCCAGAAGACACTGCACCCGCTGACGACCTTCTGGGGGACGTGTGCCGGTTATCTGGGGAATTACTTCCTGCCTGCACGGGCGGGGGAGTTCATCCGCTCCGGCCTGATCGCACGGCGCAGCGGCCTCAACGTGCTGTATATTCTGGCGACTGCCCTGACCGAGCGCATTATCGACGCCGCGCTGCTGGTGCTGATCGTGATCGTGCTGCTGCCGATGCTGCTGGCGGATGCCGTCCCGGACTGGCTGCTCTCCGCACGGCAGGCGATGCTCGTGATCGGGTTTGGTGGCCTGCTCGGTCTGCTGATCGCGCCGCGTATGGAAGGGCTGCTGCTGAAGATCCTGCACCGCCTGCCACTGCCGGAGACACTACAGGCGCGGCTGCAAAATCTGCTGGAGAAATTCCTGCTGGGGATGCGTGCCTTTCAGCATCCGGGGCGTGGGGCGGTGTTTCTGCTGCTGACGGTCATCATCTGGTCGCTGGATGTGGTGGTCGCGATGCAGGTCGCCAATGCCTTCGATATTGTGCTGACACCGCTGCAGATCCTCTTCCTGCTGGCCGCGCTCGGATTATCCAGTGCGCTGCCCTCTACACCGGGGTATCTCGGCATCTACCAGTTTGTGACGGTCAGCGTGCTGGCTCCGTTCGGGGTAGAACAGAGCCGGGCGCTGGTCTATATCCTCTCATTTCAGGCCATGACGTATGTGCTGGTGATCGTCTGGGGGCTGATTGGCCTGTGGCGGCTGAATACCGGACTGCCGGAAGCAGACGCCGAAGCCGATTCCGCCATCGAACCGGGGATTTCAGAACCCAATCCGGCCTGACGACGGTTTTACTGCCGTTCCTGCCATTCCTGAATGGTTTCAGCGATAAACTGGCGAATTGCCGCATCCTCAATATCGCTGACAGCGTCATAGTAGCGGTCATCGACCTGAATACGGACTCCGCCGCCGGGTGCAGAATGGATGTGCAGGCGGCGGTCGGCGTAATCCTGCGTGAAGTGCAGTTTATGCTGTAAGTAGGCTTCGATGGCGGCGGCCAGATTGAGTTCAGGCAGCGGTTCGTGATCAGGCTTCGGGCCGAAGAAGCCCTGACGTTTGATCGGCATATCGTCAGCCGCTGCACGATAATCCGGCAGCGCACCGGGCATGGTACCATCCACTGCGGGCGGGACCGGCCTTGATGCTGGCTTCGGCGCGGGTGGCTGCACTGGCGCTGGCGGGACAGGCGGTTGTACCGGCGCAGGCGGGCTGACGGGTTCGCTGATAGCATCATCGGTTGGTGAGGTCAGCAGATCGACATCGGGCAGATCAAGATCATCGTCCAGTATATCCGGCAGATCATCGGCGTCGATTTCAGAGGTATAGGTTGAGGCCACCGGGCGCGGCGTATCCGGTTTGGCGATGGTTTCGGCCAGTTCGCGCATGATGCGCGAGAATTTCTCCTTCACTTCCGGGTTTTCCGTCATCGAGCGGTAGCCGGTGCCATCGAGATAGACCAGCAGCCGATCATCCTCAAGATCACGTGCGACCGTCAGCACTTCCCGAACCTGTGTCATGTGACCGTCAGGCAGGCGGACACGGTATTCCCCTGAAGCGGTCTTCTGCGATGATGCGCTGGAATACGCTGCGGGTGGGTTGAAATATACATCTTCGACCGCCTGCATATCGGCGGCAGCCTGTGCAGCGTTCAGCGTGTCCAGCTTGCGCCGCGCCCGTGCCGGTTTGACGATGCCGAAGTAAATCATCAGGGCGAAAAGTCCGACGAAAAACAGCACCACATAACAGATCAGTGCTGATGGAATCTGTGAGATAAACTGACTGAATTCATCAGTGTTCATCAGGGTTATCCTTTGCTCTTCTGTTTGACGGTCCGTGATGCTGCATTTACCTGGTCATGTGGCGCGGGCTGACAATCCGGGCAGTAATGCGTGCCGCGCTGTGCAACCCGTGTTTTCTGGATGGGTGTCCCGCAGGTGTGGCAGGGCTGGCCCTCACGGCCATAGGCATACAGGTAAATCTGCGCTTCGCCACGTTCGCCATCCGGTTTACGATACCAGTTGACGCTCGCGCCTTCATGCCGGATGCCATCGGCGAGAGCGGCCCGTACCGTGTCATACAGCCGGGTGATTTCCGCATCGGTCAGCGTGTCGGCACGGCGCAGGGGATGGATACCGGCCCGAATCAGCGCTTCGTCCGCATAGATATTGCCGACACCGGCGATAAACGACTGATCGAGCAGCAGCGCCTTGATATTCTTCGTGCGTCCGTGCAGACGTTCCGCGAACAGCTTGACGGTAAAGGCATCTTCCAGCGGTTCCGGCCCCAGTGATGCCGCGCCTTTTGAGATCGCGTCGAAATCCGGCGTCAGATAGACACGGCCAAACCGACGCGAGTCGGAAAAACGCAGTTCGCTGCCATTATCCAGCCCCAGCCGCAGATGCACCCAGCGATCCTCGCCGGAGTCGGCATCCTGTGGCACGACATACAGCCGACCGGTCATCTTGAGGTGGACCACGAACAGATCATGATCCAGTTCAGTCACGATGTATTTAGCGCGGCGGCGGACACCCTGTACCTGCTGGCCGATGATGCGTTCTGCGAACGATTCCGGCGAATTCAGGGTGAACATATTCGGTGAATCGGTCCACACACTCTGAATCGTGCGGCCCGTCAGCGGTTGGCGCAGGCTGCGGACAACCGTTTCGACTTCAGGAAGTTCAGGCATAGGTTTATTCACTGCGCGCCCACGGACGCGCTGCGTGAGGCTCCGTTTTCGTGTTGATCAATACGCCGCTATTGTATAACAATGCCAGTTACGCCGCTGCGCCACTGCATCACTGTACAGCATCAGCATAGCACAGCCTGTGCCGCACAGCCTGTGCCGCACAGCCTGTGCCGCGATTTCACAGGTTTTTAGTAGCGTTTTAACAGCCCATGAAGCAGACACTAAACAGACAGAACAAATGAGGCTGTCTCTGTAGAGAAACGGCCTCTGCGCTATCTCTACAAGACGCGCTCATCCTTGACGCCCCAGATTTTCTCGTAATCGACCTGCCACGGTTCGCTTTGCGACATGCTGACACCATACGAGTCCAGCAGCGCCAGCACATCGTCGGTCTTCCACAGGCGGCCCGGCATCCACGTATTCAGGCGATTGGTGATCAGCAGCAGGCCGCCGGGACGCAGCACACGCACACATTCGCGCAGGGTATCCGCCGGCGATGCTGTGAATTCCAGCGCTTCCAGACAGGTGACGATGTCGAACGTATCATCGGGAAAGGGCAGATACTCGGCATTGCTCCGGACAAAGTGGACGCGGTCCCGGTGGTCGGCCAGTTTGAGGATCGCGTGATCCAGCATCCGGCGGCTGATGTCGGTCGCGATGATCATGCCGTCGAATGCGGGATGTGCGCATAGTGCAATCGGCAGGCGTCCTGTGCCGGTGGCGACATCGAGAATCAGCGGGTCGGTCTGCGGGTGGATCTGCTCCATGATCGGGTTCGCCAGCAGATATTCTTCATAGACCGCATCATACTGCTTGATATGGTCATAGCGGCCCGCGAAGAGGTCATAGAGCAGGGTGACGATGCGCTGGCCGAGATAGACACCTTCGGTGGCGATCAGCAGCCACCACAGCAGCGCCATCAGGCCGCTGACAAGCACCACCACGACGATCAGCATCAGCGTATTCTGATCCAAGGCATTCAACTTTCAGGAGATGAGCAGAGATGAGGGTAGAGCTTCCGATTGTAGCAAATCAGAAGGGAAACAGAAGGGAAACAGGAAGGAATCAAAAGCGGGGAACCCGTTTGAGTTCCCCGCTGTGCGGTGCCTGAACCTGTAGCGTTCAGGCCTTTAATCTGTAACTGGATTAGCTGCCGTTCTGTTCAGAGCCATTACCCAGACGCTTGACCGGGATGCTGCGCGGAAGGGCATGTTCGGCCTTCGGCAGTGTCAGGGTGAGGACGCCATCTTCATAATTGGCCTCAACCTTTTCGGCGTTGACTGGCTGCGGCAGGCGGATGCGACGGCTGTATTTGCCGTAGGCGCGTTCCTGGACCAGCATACGCCCATTCCTGCTCCCGGTTTTAGTTTCCGGCATTTCCGCTTCGATCGTCAGATCATCATCATGCAGGTTGACCTGAATATGTTCTGATTTCACACCGGGCAGCGATGTGGTCACGGTGTAATGGGTCTCATCTTCGTGGACATCGAGTGCCAGCGCACTGCCGAACTCGCTGTTTTCAAAAGTGCCGGAAGCACGCGCCGAACGCAGTGTTTCATCAACGATCCGGTCCATCATGTTTTGCATTGCAGCCATTTCACGGATTGGACCCCAGCGTGTAATATTAGCCATGATTCAATTGCCTCCTTAAATCACTCCTCTTGCAGGAAATCGTTCCTCTTGCAAGACAATCGGATGCCATACCTTGTTACCTCTATCCTAGTCCGGGTGTATAAGAAACACTTCTGCGATGTGTCAAAAAAGCATCAAAATTGCGTGAAATCTGTGTAAGAAAGGGCCTGGGTCAGCCGTTGTTTTATAAAGGTGAATCGTCTACGCTAAATCGTTCAGATTTAGAAACACAGAGGCAGTATGTACATTAATCCCGACCTTCAATGGACGGCTGGCCTGCACCATGACGGTTCAGCGGTCTATATCTCCAATCCCTATCCCCGGCTGGATGAGCGCGTGACGATTACCCTGCGTGCCCCGCTGGATGCCCCGCTTCAGTCGGTTTATCTGCGGACCGAGCCAGATGGCGAAGCCGCTCATACGCAGATGCACATCACCCGAACCGATGCCGTCAGCGCGTTCTGGTCCACCGAGATCCCGATCACCATGCCGCGCACGCATTACCGCTTCAAGCTGATGACGGCGAAGGGCGGCCTGTGGCTGAACGCGTATGGCCTGACGCGCTCCGATGGGCCGGACAATTACGATTTCAAGCTGCTGGCGAATTACGATGCCCCGCGCTGGGTGCATGATGCCGTGTTCTATCAGATCTTCCCGGACCGTTTTCACAATGGCGATCCATCACTGACCGTCACACCGGGGGCGTGGAGCAAGCGCGAATTCAGCGTGCAGGTGCGGAACTGGGATGATCCGCCGCTGCCGTATCGCGAAGCGGGCAACCTTGACTTTTACGGCGGCGATCTGCCGGGGATTGTGCAGAAGCTGGATTATCTCGAAGATCTGGGCGTGGACTCGATCTATCTGACGCCGATCTTCACCAGCCCCAGCAACCACCGCTATAACATCGATGACTTTTACAACGTCGATCCACATCTGGGCGGAAATGAAGCGCTCGTTCAACTCCGGCGGGCGCTGGATGCACGGCGAATGCGTCTGATGCTGGACATCACGCCGAATCACGTGAGTTCGATGAACTCGTGGTTTGTCGAAGCGCAGCAGAACGTCGAAGCGCCGACCTCTGAATTCTTCACCTTTCACCGCCGCCCGCATGAGTATGTCTCGTGGCTGGGGGTGGCATCACTGCCGAAGCTGAATTACAACAGCCCGCGCCTGCGTGAAGTGATGTACGAATCGCCGGACTCGGTCATCCGCCGCTGGCTGAAGGAACCGTACTCGATCGATGGCTGGCGGCTGGATGTCGCCAACATGACCGGGCGACTCGGTGTCTCGCTGCTGACGCACAAGGTCAAGCGCGGCATCCGGCGGGCGGTGAAGGCTGAAGATCCGCAGGCGTACCTGATCGGTGAAAACTTCTTTGACGGCACGCCCTATCTTCAGGGTGACGAACTGGACGCGGTGCAGAATTATCAGGGCTTCAATATCCCCATGTGGCGCTGGCTGAACGGACGCGATAACGGCTGGCTCGGTGATAAGGGTTGGGTTGATCGCACGCAGATGTCATCCGAGGCGCTGGCGGAACAGATGACAGCGTACCGTGCCGCGATCCCGTGGGTGATCGCCAGCCAGCAGTTCAATCAGCTTGGCAGCCATGATACGCCGCGTATCCTGTCGATTGTGGATGGTGATCGCGATCTGGTGCGTCTGGCAGCATTCATGCTGATGACCTATCCCGGTGTGCCGTGCATTTACTATGGTGATGAGATCGGGATGGAAGGCGGCCCTGATCCTGACAACCGGCGGACGATGATCTGGGACAGCGAACGCTGGGATACCGATCTGCGGGGCTTCTATCAGCGGCTGATCGCCCTGCGCAAAGCGTCCCCGGCGCTGCGGTACGGCGGCTATCAGCAGATCGTCGCAGAGGGTGGGCTGTTCGCGTTCCTGCGCCAGTCCCCGGAACAGTCGCTGGTGATCGTCGCCAACCGTGATGCGGTGGAATGGACGGTACTGCTGCCGGTGCGTGCTGCTGGTCTGCCGGATGGCACGGTGCTGGTGGACCGCCTGACGGATGCGTCGTTTGTCGTGCGGGATGGCGTGGTCGATCTGGGTGTGCTGCCGCGTGCCTCCATGCTGATGCTGGAAGTGGGTTAAGTCCGTCGTTTCTCTGGGGGCTGTTATGCACTTTCAATCGTTGAGTGCGAATCGCAGTCTAAACCTCACCCCTGGCCCCTCTCCATACAAAATCGGTTTTGTATGGAGAGAAGGCTAGGGTGAGGTTTAAAAAGTTCAAAAGTCTCCAGGTTCTGTCGATGTTTCGATTATCGTGTGACCCTGCAAACTCGTCTGTGTAGGGGAGGGCCTGCGTGCCCGCCCGCAGCGATTAATTAGCCAGCGGGCGATGACGTGTGATGCGCAGTATCATCCATCGCCCCTATATGTGAGCGATTTTTGTAAATGTTAACACGTCCTAGCGAAAGCGAATGACCAATGAAGGCCAACATCCCCGTTATTCGTTACACCTCATGGCCGATGGTAATCCCGCAGTTGGTGACGATGCTGCTGTTTGTGGGCATCAGTATGCTGCTGCTGTGGAACCCGCTGCAACTGTTCTCGGTTGTGCTGGGATTATTTGCTTATCTGCTGGTGGCGTATGCGCTGCGCCACTTCCTGACTTACGATCACCGGCAGGGGGTGGTACTGGTGCAGCGCGGGGATTATCAGCGGGCGATCCCGATGTTTGAGAAGAGCCTGAATTTTTTCTCGGATCATGCGTGGATCGACCGCCTCCGGGCATGGACTGTCCAGTCACCGTCTGGCTACACCTTCCGTGAGATGGCGCTGACCAATATTGCGTTCTGTCATCTTCAGCTTGGAGATGTCGAACAGGCTAAGGCGATGTATA
Organism: uncultured Anaerolineaceae bacterium; assembly: GCA_964395665.1. Taxonomy (GTDB): domain Bacteria; phylum Chloroflexota; class Anaerolineae; order Aggregatilineales; family Phototrophicaceae; genus JAEZAF01. Next base: position 13,160 of record CAYNDH010000049.1, on the reverse strand, counting down.
CCCGTGTGCTGGAGGAATACCCGGACAATGCATTGGCTCACAGCAGTCTGAATGTGATCGCAACGGTCGAAAAGTCGGTCCAGCCGCCGGATCAAAGCGGGTAGCAGCCGTCTCTAACCACATTCGAACCAACAGAATGCGAACAATTGTGCTATGATGTGAGATCTGAAACTCGGCACAGCGCTTGCGGTGTTGCGCTTGCAGCGCGTATCCGCTGCAAGGATGGGCCAGTATGCTTAGATGAGGGAAGAATTGCAGCGGCGGCACAAAAATTTCGCGCCGCCGCCGCTGCGCCGCTGCAATCGCTAAACCTGTTCAAGTGCCCGCAGCACGGCCAGCATATTATTGATCGTGTTGCGGTGGACATGTTCCCATGCCATCGGGCTGCTGTTGGAGTTGTGCGGGGCAAGCATGACGTTATTCATCTGGCGCAGCGGGCTGTCAGCGGGAAGCGGTTCATGCTCGAACACATCGAGCGCCGCCCCCGCGATCTGTCCGGCCTGAAGTGCGTGGATCAGCGCCTGTTCATCGACAATCGGGCCGCGTGCAGTATTGATAACGATCGTTGACGGCTTCATCTGTGCCAGCGTTTCCGCATTGATCAGATGATAGCTGGTCGGGTTCAGGTCACAGTTAAGGCTGATGAAGTCGGCTTCGCCCAGCAGTGTGGCCTGATCGACCATCTGAAGGCCGGTCTGCTGGATGAAATCCGGGGCCAGTGCCGCGATGTCCTTCGGATCAGTGCCGAGAATGCGCATCCCGAAGCCGACAGCACGCCGCGCCACCGCCTTACCGACGTCACCGACACCGATGATCCCAAGCGTGCATTCGCGCAGCGACCGACCGGGGATTTTGTCCCACACGCCGTTTTTCATATGCTGATCCATGAAGGGCAGGTTGCGGGCAAAGCTCAACATATAGCCCAGTACACTGTCTGCGACCGGCTCGCTGAAGGCATTCGGCGTATTTTTGACAGCCACACCGAACTGCGTGCAGGCGTCACGGTCAATCGAGTCGATGCCGGTCCCCCATTTGGAGATGACCTTCAGTTTGGGGGCCGCCTGTAACACACGCAGGGTGAAGCGGTCGTCCCCGGTGATTGCGCCGTCGATGTCGGCGATAAATTCCAGCAGGTCAGCTTCTTCGAAACGCTCAAAGACCTGCGGGATAAACAGTTCGCAGCCTGCGGCTTCGAGTTCAGGGCGAAAGTGTTCGATCACCGGCTGCATGTAAGGCGCGGAGATCAGGATTTTCCAGCGTTTGTCGGACATAAAAAGGGACTAGCTCCTGTTATGGTGAAGGCTTGCTTATTCAGCGGCCTGCGAGCGCTGTTTGAGGTAAAGGAATTCAGCCACCTGAAAGTCGATTTCTTCGTCAATATCCCATGATTCTATGCGGTCGGTTTCGAACATCAAGGGGCGTTCACCGATCCGGTTGCGTCTGAACTCCAGACTGGCACGGCTGAACAGATAGAAGTTGGAGTTCTCTTCATAGATAGGCGGTAAATCCTGCGTCCGCAGCAGGATATTGGGATTATGGTTCACCGGTCGGCCAAGCTGATCCCACAGGCGCGTCTGGATACGGGTGACACTGAACAGCGAATCGCAGGCCGGGTAGTGATCGAGAAAATGCTGGATCGCGGCGGTCAGGGTTTCCGGGCGCAGCATGGGATTGGTACTGTGGGTTTGCAGGTAGAAATCCGCGTCCACCTGCCGGATATCATACAGCAGGACCTCATTCATCGGTGTCTCGCTGGCGCACAGATGCGGGGGGCGTTCGATCAGCCGCACCTGTGGGAAGAGGCGGGCCGCGTCTTTCAGGATGATCTCGCTGTCGGTATCAATCACGATTTCTTCAATCAGCGGGCAGGCCAGCAGGGTGGTGATGATATGGTGGTAAAGCGGCTTCCCCGCGAAATTCCGGTAATTCTTGCCGGGGACACGCCCGCTGTTGTGGCGCATCGGCGCAAGAGCAACAATCCGCATTCAGTCTAAATCCTCAAGGTCAGGTACTAAAAATCACAGCAGTTAAATCTTCCCGCAAAAAGGGCCTGCTGTAAATGTGGAAGTCTTACTGCTGTCACAAACCATTATGACAGGGCGTTGTCACAAGACAGGTTGCTGTCACAAACCGCTGTCCGTCTCAGGTCAGGCTTACTGCACATTCTCGCCGCGACGGATCGCCAGCAGCACGATCAGCTCGGCCAGTATGAGCTGCAAAAAGGCGGTGATGATCAGCGCCGCGCCCATAAAGATACTGTACTGCACCATGCCCCACAGATCGCTGAGAAACGGCAGATGGAGATAGCGCAGCCCCCAGTCACCGAATGCACCGAATCCGACCATCGACAGCATCGCGGCAAAGGTCGATGGCATGGTGATGATGTCGGTGGCGGCCAGCATGGCGACAAACAAGGCAAACGAGAGGATGATGCGTGCCACAATCACGATCACCTGCGCCAGCACAAGGAAAATCCGCTGCTGGAAGAAGGTGGAGAGCAGCAGGCCGACCGCCGCATCCAGACTGACTCCGGTCAGCGGCAGGATGAACGAAGCGGTCATGCTGAGTGCCAGCAGGACCACCACCACTGGCAGCGGAAGCTGGGGCGTGGCCGGGCCGGAGATGATGGCGAGATAATCGCCGCCGAATGATGTCAGATCATAGAGCAGCAGGCCGACGAAAATCGCCCGTACCAGCAGCACCAGAATCAGGAAGCCGGACAGCCGATAGAAGATCGCGGCGCTCCAGCGGGCGCGCAGGGCCAGCCCGACGCCGTTGCGTGTCGCCCGCAGGGTATCCCACGTCTGTTTGCGTTTTTCTTCGCCGATCACACTGGATGTATAGCTGATCGCCAGCGCACTGAGCGCTAACTGCACGACGAGCGTCGGCCAGTAGAGGATGTTCAGCACGACTTCGGAGACCGGCTGACTGATCGCGGTGAGTGTGTTATTGAGCAGCGATGATGTCACCAGCGCACCACCGATCCCAAGGACGACCAGCACAAGCAGAACCCTCAGGATCTGGGTTCGGCGTGTAGGGCGTCCGGACACGCCCAGTGTATGACGAATGGCCGGGTGATCAGGTCTTGCCCATTCTGGTAACTGTGCAGTCAGACGTTGCAGCATCGCTTGGTTCTCTCCGTTCTCGGCATCGGACAGTTCAGTGCGGTGATTTATGCCTCTGTTGCATTACGCTGTTGCCCCAATGCAGGGGGTGTATCACGTCGGATGAGCTGTTCTACTGCGCTGTCCAGGCCGCCAGCCAGCGCAGTGCGCCATGTCGCCTCTGGCAGATGGATAGAAGTATTGTAACTGAGATAATGCAGATAAACATCCGGAACGCAGGGCTGTTCAGCGCTCAGGATCTGTTCTGCTGAGGCGGCATAGATGCCAAGCTGAAGGTGATAACGTGCCGCGTGCTGCTCGAGTTTCTGCTGACGCAGTTTTGGGTCCGGTTCCCAGTGGCGCAGGCGTCCGGTCTTGTAATCGGCCAGCACCCAGCGTTCAGGTTCTCCGGGGGCGGTGGGACGCTGGAAGAGGACGTCAATCACGCCGTGGACGATGTGCGATTCCTGCTCATAGACGAAGGGCAGTTCGCGCAGGATGGGCATACCGGCCTGCTGTGCCGCGTGAATCCAGCGGTAGAGAGCGCTCCGGGTGAATTGGTCCAGCAGATTGCTGGCCTGCTGCGCGGCTTCGTCGATCAGGTGCGCTTCCTTGATCCCGACGGCCCATGCGTAGCTGCTGAGCAGGGCATGGCGTTTATCCTGTGGGATGTCGAACGGAATCGGCCACCAACGCAGCGCCTGATGGACGATGTCACCGATCTGACGCGCACTGGCATGCGTCTGTCCCGAATGGGGCTGCACACGCTGGATGATCGCAGGCGCATCATACAGTACCCGACGTCGGAAGCGTTCGCGGGCGCTGGTCTGTTCCTGCATATCCTGCGCATGAAGCCAGCCGCCCATGTCGGCAATGGATGTGGCCGCCAGATGCCGCGTTTGCTGCTGAATCGGGGCCTCTACCGGCGAAAGCAGTGGTGGCGCAGCGATGGTGAGCGGATCATCAGCAGGGGATGGCTGCGCGGCAGCATCACGGATACCATGGGGTGGTTTGTCCTGTGCATCAGGCCGATAGGATACAGGGTGGCTGTCCCGCTGGGACTGGCGCTGGGTGCGCTTCAGGGCATGATCGCCGGGATAGGTCTTTACCACTTCGCTGATGAGCGGCTGATCAGGGTCGATGGCATCCAGCAGCCAGCCCAGCCAGCCATCTGCCGTGCGTTTTTCAGTATCCGCTGCACCGCTGATAATCAGCAGATCCTGTGCGCGGGTCGCGGCGACATAGAGCAGGCGGCGGCGTTCGGCCTCTTCGCGCTGTTCGTGCAGGCTTGTGCTGTAGCGATAGGCGAAGGGTTTCACCGTTTCGCCGTCTGCATTCATGACCTTGCAGATGAACTCATCACGAAACAGCAGGGCGTCTCGTCCGCCTGAACCGGCGCTGCGTGTGTAGGATGCATCCAGCAGCACGACAACCGGGAATTCCAGCCCCTTGCTGGCGTGGATGGTCATGATCTGGACGACGCCTTCGACTTCCTGTGCGGCATCACCTTCGCGGACTTCATTAACAGTCAGATCGTGAAGATATGCGGTGAAATCGCTGAGGGTGGTTTTGCCGCTGATACGCGCTTTATCCAGCAGCTTCAGCACATTACCACGACGCAGGGCGCTGTCTGATAGTCCGCTGAGGATGGCAAGGTAGCCGGTCTCCTCAAAGATCGTCTCGATCAGTTCGGCGATGGTCACGCGGCCCGCCATCTGCTGCCAGCGTGTCAGACGTTGGTATGCAAGCTGCGCCTGTGGACGTTCGGCATCGGGGAACAGGCTTCCGGGTGAGTGCAGGGCTTCCCACAGCGGGCGCGGTTCGATCCGGCGGGCTTCGGTGTCGGTCTCATTGCGAAGGCCGTAGAGGGCTTCATCGCTCAACCCGAACAGCGGCGAATGCAGCGCTGACGCCAGTGCCAGATGATCGACCGGGTTATACAGTGCGCTCAACAGGTTCATCACATCACGGACTTCCTGCCGACCGTAATAACCGTGTCCGGCGACGGTCAGATAGGGGATGCCCATCTGCCGGAAGACGCTCTCATAGATCTGTACGTGGGTTTTGGCCTGAACCAGCATGGCGACGTCCCCGTATTCGACCGGGCGGATGATGCCGCGATGCTTGTCATAAATCGGACGCCTGCTCTCGACCAGTGCTTTCAGCCGTTCCGCGACCACCTGTGCTTCCCACCGTCTGAGGATATCGACCGTGAGTGATTTCTGTTTTCCGTCGTCGGCGTTCGGATTTATCCTGTCGAGCAGCAGCAGTTCGACCGGTGGCAGGCTGGCCGGGGATTCAGGCGGTGTCTGCCGGTGCGCATCCATCGGTTGACCGAGCGCGACCTGATAGGCGCGAACCGGGCTGTGGTCGTCGGTGATCAGAATGCGTTCAAAGATGGTGTTAAAGCATTCAACCAGCGGCGCATGGGTGCGGAAAGAGCGCGCCAGATCGACGATCTCGCCGCCGGCGGTCTGAATCATGTCATGTACACTGCCGAATACACTGACATCGGCACCGCGAAAGCCGTAAATCGACTGCTTCGGATCACCGACGACGAACAGCGCCCCGTCACGGGTGGGCGGGGCGATGCGCTGGGCAATCTGCCACTGGCGCTGGTTGGTATCCTGAAACTCGTCGATCAGCAGGTGCTGAATCTCGCTGCCCTGATAGCGGGCGACGACTTCCGGATGCTGTTCCAGAAGCTGCATCGCCCGTATTTCGAGATCGTTGAAGTCGAGCACGCTGCGCTGTGCTTTCAACTCGCGGTAGGTTTCCTGCATGGTGCGCACCAGTGCATACCATGCAGGCATCAGTCTGGCGGCTTCACGGTCATCGTCGCCGGGGGGATTGCCCAGTATGTCAAGGCAATCTTCCAGATGCTGTTTGATCACTCGCAGCAGATCCTTCGCCGCTGCGACGACTTCCTTCCCGCCCCATGCCGTTGGCGCACCGCCTTTCAGCTTGATAGTTTCATGGCTGCTTTTGAGCGCCTGAAACCGATCGGCAAACGGTTGGATTTCATCCATGCCCTGTTTCAAACACTCTTGTGTCTGAAACCAGACATCTGTCAGTTTATCGTTGGCAGGGGGCGAGAATTCTGTCTGATCAGTCAGGAAGGATTGCAGCACGGCCTCAGTCTTCAGGCGCTCGAACTCAGGCCCTGCCACGATGTCCCACTGCTTCTGCCAGCGTGCGATCATGGCGTCGGGATCGTCAATCGGGGCGCGGTGGATCAGGGCATCAAGATCGGTGGCGAGCAGTTCGTCATTCAGTAGAATGCTGCGGATGTCAGGCAGATTGTAGATCTCGAACAGTTCAAGCACATTGGGTCCGGCCTCTTCGCTGTCGTCGGGCTGTGTCAGACGGGAAAAAGCCAGCTCCACCGCATCGGTGCGGAGCTGTGCTGCTTCGGCTTCGTCCAGCACCTGAAAATCCGGGTCAAGACCAGCTTCGGCAAAATTTGAACGCAGGAGATCGGCGCACATCCCGTGGATGGTCGTGATGCGGGCGCTGTCCATCTCGACAATTCGCAGGCTCCAGTGCTGGCTGCCGTCTTCATCATGTGCATCGAGTGCCTGCCGGTAGCGATCTTCGATCAGGGCGCGGACACGGGCACGCATCTCGCTGGCGGCTTTGGTGGTAAAGGTGATCGCCGCCAGATTATTCAGTGCCCAGTGGGGATTTTCGTGCAGTAAAGCCAGATACCGCTCGACCAGCACGCGTGTTTTACCAGAACCTGCGCCAGCGACCACGATTGCGGTGCGCCGGGTGTGAACTGCCTTTGACTGTTGTTCTGTTGGCTGCATGTCGCTTGAAATCCCTGAGATGCCTGTAATTATCTGTGACGGCCCGCTGACGGGTTAGAGGTCGCGATCATTGATCCATTTGTTAAATGTGGCTGGCGTGTGATTTTCAAGCTGTGTGATCAGCGCGTCGATGTCGGTGTTGCTGTAGATGACATCGCGTTCGGTCGGGTGGACAAAGCCCTCTTCGGTCGCGAAATTGAAGAAGTGCATCAGGCCATCATAGTAGCCTTCCACGTTGAGGATGCCAAATGGCTTGCTGTGAAGCCCAAGCTGGCCCCATGTGATGATCTCGCACAATTCTTCCAGTGTGCCATAACCACCGGGCAGCGCGATAAAGGCGTCCGCCAGATTAGCCATCATCGCCTTGCGCTCGTGCATGGTATCGACGATGTGCAGTTCGGTTAACCCGTGGTGGGCGATTTCGACGTCGGCCAGTGCCTTGGGGATGATCCCGATCACCTTGCCGCCGTTTTCCAGCGTGCTGCCTGCAACTGTTCCCATCAGACCGACATGGCCGCCGCCGTAGACCAGTTCATAACCGCGCTGGGCGATCAGGCTGCCGGTCTGCTGTGCGGCGTGCATATAGGCCGCTCGGACGCCCTTACGCGACCCGCAGAATACACAAATGCGTTTAATCATTGCCTGAGATCTTTTCCGTTTGCTGGATGGATACATTTAACACATACATACAATAGAAGTACTGCCTATTGCTGCTTTGTGATGCTTCTCCGTATTGTAGACGGCATCCGGTTTTCCGAAAACCCGGCAATCTGCCGCCAGATAACATGCCAGATAACATGCCAGGAGGTGGTGCGGTGATGAGCGGCGCCTGTTTTGTGCAAACCATTTGCCAGGAGATGAATAACGCGCCCTTTGCCATATGACCGGGTTATAGGAGATGAGAATTTTGTAGAAATCGCCCTGGCGCCCGTCACTGATGCCCCTAAAAAGGTGTTACAATGGACTGAAGTGGTCTGTCATATCAGGTCACATTTCAAACACAAGCGGTGCAGGCAGGTTCATCAAGGATTTACCTGCTCAAATGCTCAACTGCTGCCAGCAGGCTGCAACCGATGCCAGCAAACTGCCACCATCGCCACAAAGCTGCACCACGACATGCACTGTCACGGCATCACGGAAGTACGCCGTCCTGTCCTGAGATGCTCAATGCCTGAGCCACACGGTCAGAAGACGGCGAAAGCAAACGGATGAATACGCATATGTCTTTGCGCGATACCGATGCACATGCCGTTACCCTCGTCGATCTGCCAACGGTACGGCGCCTGATCGAAAAGCCAACGCTGCTCGATTGTGAACTTCATGCTACCCGCACCTCACCTGATGCTCACAGCGTGATCTCCAGCCTGATGATGCTTCAGCAGCGCGGTGTTTACACCTTCATTGCACGTTCGGAGAAACAGCAGGTGGTCGGGCAGTTCCGGTATAAGCCGGATGATACGCTGGCGCATATCGTCTATATCGCGCCGGAGCTGGACCTGTACACCGATGATACCGCGTGGCTGCATGTGCTGGACATCATGGCGCGTGAGGCAGGGCGTGTCGGGGCGCAGGCGCTGATCGGGGAAATTGAAGAACAGGAACCGCTGTTCGAGACGATGCGCACGGTAGGGTATGCGGTTTATGCCCGACAGGAAGTCTGGCGGCGGGATGCGCTTAATTATCCTTCATATCACCGGCCTCTGAAGCTCTCACAGGCGACAGCGGAAGACAGCGGCAGGATCAGCGGGCTGTTTATGTCCACTGTGCCCCGGCTGGTGCAGCAGTACGCGATCACCGATCTGGAGATGCCGCACCTGATCTATGAAGTCGGGGATCAGCTTGCGGCGTCGGTTGCCTATTCGGAAGGGCGGCATGGGATCTACATGGTCCCGCATATCCGTCCGGAATACCTGAGCGATGCCCCGGCGATCATCGAATCAGCGCTGCGGGCGATGCCAAGAGCCGGTCGGCTTCCGGTGTACCTGTGTGTGCGCCGTTATCAGGACTGGTTGAGCGGTGCGCTGGAAGGGCTGCATTTTACACTGCAAAGCCAGCAGGCGGTGATGGTAAAACATATTGCGGCATGGGTTCGTCAGACACGCTTTCAGGCGCTGTCTGAACAATTCGAACAGGCGACACGGTCTGCGAAACCCAAAACCACACCTTACGGCGTCCTGATGTCACAGCGTCAGGGGAAAGACCGCGAAGAAGGCTGATTTTCCCCCTCTGATCGGTTTGATGACACCGCCGGTGTGCGACACCGCGCTGCCGGACAGCTTGCGAAAGTACATCACAGAGTCATCAGAAGTTAACAAAAATATAATACGAATATGGTACAATCCTGATCAACGTTCGTAGAGTTGGCTCGCATCAAAACGACGGACTTTTTCCGTTGTCCCAGTGTCTTCGGCTGGCCTTGGCTGGCTGCGGATGTCAAATCCAACTGGGCGGCATCTGAGCCATTTTCAGGTTTCAAGAGGAGCTTCAAATCCCATTTATGGAGAAACGCATAACTGATAACATCGCTGAATTGAAGCGTGTTCTGCCAGAGCATATCAATACAGCACTGGACGAACTTGGCAACAGCGACAGTCTCCTCGAAATTGTCCTCGACCTGGGGCGCCAGCCCACCGCACGTTTTGTCGACCGCGAAGTCGTGCTTTCAAATGACGAAGTCACGCGTGAAGATATAGACACGATTGTGGAAAATATTGGCAGTTTCGATGCAGATAACCGTGCTGGTATGGAACGCACGCTTCATCGTATTTCAGCCATTCGTAATCGCCGGAATGTGATCGTCGGCCTCACCTGTCGTGTGGGGCGTGCGGTTTACGGGACAATTGACATCCTTCAGGATCTGATCGAGTCCGGTCAGAGTATTCTGATGCTGGGGCCGCCCGGTGTCGGTAAGACCACCATGCTGCGCGAAGCGGCACGTGTGCTGGCCGAAAACCGCCGCGTGGTGATTGTCGATACCTCAAACGAGATCGGTGGAGACGGTGATGTGCCGCATCCTGCGGTTGGGCGTGCCCGTCGTATGCAGGTCAGCCATCCGGAACGCCAGCATGAAGTGATGATCGAAGCGGTTGAAAATCATAATCCGGAAGTGATTGTGATTGACGAGATTGGCCGCGAACTGGAAGCCATGGCTGCGCGTACCATCGCGGAACGCGGTGTGCAGCTCATCGGCACGGCGCATGGTAACGCGCTCGATAATCTGATGCTGAACCCGACGCTGTCGGATCTGGTTGGCGGGATTGAATCCGTCACGCTCTCGGATGAGGAAGCGCGTCGGCGTGGCACACAGAAAAGCGTGCTGGAACGCCGCGCACCGCCGACCTTCGATGTGTTGATCGAGCTTCAGACTCGTGATCGCATGGTCGTACATGAGGATGTATCGGCTTCGGTCGATGGTATGCTGCGCGGGCGTCCGCTGCCGCTGGAAGCACGGTATCGCGATGCGAACGGTGACCTCCACGCCGAAACCGTGCAGCCGGAGATGCGCCAGCTTACGACGGAACGCGGCACGGGCCTTTCAGTCCGCACCAGCCGTGATGGCCGTGCAGAAGGTCAGAATCCCCGTGGCAGCCAGCGTGGACAGCGTAATGGACGCCGATCGCAGACGGCTGAACAGAGCAGCGAAGCGTATGCACCGCGCACCACGCCGCGCACATCGGATGGCGAACCACCGCAGCAACTGCGCGTTTACGCCTATGGTATCGCACGTAACCGGCTTCAGCAGGCGGCACGTCGGCTGCATGTCCCGCTGGAAGTCGTCGATGACTACAGCCGCGCTGATGCCATCATGACACTGAAGAATTACTACCGGCGGCGTCCCAAGCTGATTGTGGACTCCGAGCGCCGGGGGATGCCGATCTACGTGCTGCGGGCGAATACGGTCTCGCAGATGGAGAACTTCCTGATCGACATCTTCAACCTGGAGGTTGATCCCCAGGACCCTTTTGGGGAAGCGCTTCAGGAAACTGAACGAGCCATTATAAAGGTTCGGGCTGGAGCGCAGTACATCGACCTTTTACCGGCAGGCGCAGGCATCCGCCGCCGGCAGCACCAACTGGCACGGCAGGCGCATCTGGAATCGCGCAGCTATGGCGATGAGCCACAACGTCATGTCCGTATCTTCCGCGATCTGGTCTAGGCGATTAGCCAGAAACGTGAAAATGTGAATCGAAAGCGACTGTCCCAATGACGGGCAGCCGCTTTTTGTTTGTATCGTCGGTCAATTTGTGCGCAGCCTATCGATTCAGATCGCGCAGCGCCTCAAACAACTCGGTATAGAGCGCAAAATCAATCACGACTTCGGTGTTATCCGGCTGGCGCTGGCAGTATTCACTGTACAGACGGCGCATGGCGTCGTCCTCTTCATCCAGCAGCGTGGATAGCTCTGCGAATTCCTGGTCGCGCTCACGGATGCGCGTTTCAAGGAAGGTATACGCCTCTACAAAGCCCCGGCAGTTATACCGATTCTGCGTCCCCAGTGTGAACAGCCAGTTCAGCAGTTCTTCCTGTTGCATGAACATCGGCGTCGCTGTGAAATTCGGTGTGCGCGATGGTGCAGACGGTGTTCCGCTGCCCGAAGGCCGAGCCGTGGCCGTCAGTGTGGCGGTCAGGGTGGGTGTCTCGGTCGGCGTCGGCGTCTCGGATGGCGTGATGGTCGGCGTATCAGTCGGTGTATGGGTTGGCGTTTCGGTTGGTGTAAATGTTGCTGTCTCGGTCGGCGTATGGGTCGCTGTTTCGGTGGGCGCTGCCGTTTCGGTGTTGGTCGGTGTGGCCGTGAAGGTCGCCGTCTCGGTATGATTCATCCCGACTTCCTGCGTGATTTCCGGATTCAGCGTCATCGTTGGCGTTGCAGTGGGCTGAACGACGAAGATCCCATAGACCAGCGCACCACCACCAAACAGGATGAGAAGCACCAGAATACCCAGGGGGATCATCGCCAGACTGCTTCGGGGACGTGTGCGGCGCAGATTGACGGATGAAACCGGGTTGGCGCCTTCTGGCCGCTGGATGACACTGGAGATAATCTCGTCGGGTGAAATCGCGCCCGGTGTCTGCACGGCGGGATTTTCGGCCCGCATGTTGACCAGGATCTCCATGTCCTCATGCTCGGCAATGGCTGTGGCAAAGTCGCTGGCGAAATCACTGGCTGACTGATAACGCGCATCGGGATCTTTGGAGAGGCCCTTCAGCAGTATGCCATCCAGCGCTGACGGTAAGGCAGGAGTCAGGCTGGTGGGCGCGGGCGGTTTCATATTCAGATGCTGGTTCAGGATGACGATGTCGGTCGTACCCGTGAAGGGATAGCGTCCGGTTGCCAGCAGATAGCCGATGACCGCAAAGGAATACAGGTCGGAACGGTGATCGAGATGTTTGTGACCGCGCACCTGTTCCGGAGACATATATTTCACGGTCCCCGGCATCTGTTCATTGGTGTTGGTCAGGTCCTGCCCGGCTTCACGCACACGCGCGATACCGAAATCGGTCAGCAGGGCGTTGCCGGTGGTATCCAGCAGAATGTTGCCCAGCTTCAGGTCACGGTGGACGACATTTTCGCCGTGGGCATAATCCAGCGCACTGCCGATCTGCTGAAGGATCTCCGTTGTGCGGCGCAGCGAAAGGCGTGGATTCTCCGCCAGCACATCCGCCAGACTGCCGCCTTCCATATACTGCATGGCGATGTAGAACTGTCCCTCATATTCGCCATAGTCGAAGAACTGGACGATATTGGGGTGGCGTAGGCGGCGGGCGATCTGCCCTTCGCGGGTGAAGCGCTGGACGATCTGGGTATGCAGGGCCAGTGTGGACTGTAGAATCTTGAGTGCGACGATCTGCTTACGGCGTGTGTCATACGCCTTGTAAACAATCGCCATGCCGCCCGGCTTAATGCGTTCGCGGATTTCGAAATATGCAAACTTCTGGTTGATGAGCGGATCGCTCATGTCACTCTCTTGGATATTCGGGTTGAGTCAGCAGGCGCCGGTGCTGCGTATTCCATCCTATGTTACTAAATCGGTGAAGGCTTTGCCAGCGACGGCAGGGCGGACGATATAAAATCTTCGTTACACCGCAGATGCAATTTAGCATATTTGTTCGGATTTGCGACGATGACACAAGTACTATACGCACTTAGCGTTTGCGAACGCCTGACCCAAAATAGGGATTATCAGGGGCGGGAGGCATCTTTCAGGGGCAGGTATTTAATTTTCGGTTGATATATTTACGGCGGACA
>CAYNDH010000048.1:14047-25705 GCA_964395665.1 uncultured Anaerolineaceae bacterium | reverse complement strand
TTAGGGACATAATTCCTAAGTTCTGCGTGTCTTTTTCAAGGGTTTGTCTGTTTCACTCGCTGTTACAATGTGCTATAAAACATTGAGGTGGGTTTTAACCCCAATGCTAAATTTATGGAGTGAAGCATGACTGATCAATCTTCCCTTTCCCGGCGTACATTCTTACAGACATCGGCTGCTGGTGCTGGCGCGATGGCTGCGCTGCCCCTGCTGGAGACGATCACGTGGTATACAGAAGATACGCATCAGCAGGCCCTGCTGGATACGTCCGAGCGGGTAGTGATCGCGATCCCGGAAGGTCTGCCGATCAGCCCACTGCCATCGACCTTTGAAGTCGCTGTGAATAACGAGCGTGCCGCTTATGCGCTCGCGCTGAAGGCCTGGCTGGAAGCGAACCCGGATATTCAGATTGTCGCGGCGGATGCACAGCACCCGGCGACCTATGTGGCGGTCCCAAGCGCCGAAGCCCGTTCACTGTATTATCACGGCCAGATCGCGGATCTGACGCCGTTTATCGAGCGCTATGGCACGGTTGACCGTCTGCCACAGCCTGCACGCACCCTGTGGGAAAATTACGCCACAATGCGAGAGCGCTATTTCACATTTCCGGTCGCCTATGAACTGGATGTGATCGCCTTCCGCCGTGATCAGCTCATCGCCAATGAAGGCGAAGAACCGTCGCTGGACTGGGATTATGCCGAATATCAGCGCGTGAAATCGCTGACGAATGTTGAACGCAGTGATGTGCGGACGATCTTTGCGAAATATGGCCCGCTGGCACATGAACAGGGCAGGCTGTTTGAAGAAATCATCGGCCTGCGGACGATCCCGCGTGCCGAGAACGGTTATCAGGAACAGCAGCTTGATGTCCGCAGTGTGGGGATCAGTGCGAATACGGCTGCACCGGTGATTGACCGCGCTGTCAGCCTGCTGGACTTCCTGTTGTTCGGGGAAGGGCGCGAAATCTATCTCTCGGCGCTGTTCTTCCTGTCCGAAGGGGATCTTGCGGTGACCTTCGCGCAGCCGCTGCCGCTGACCGGGCAGTATCAGGCGGACGGCATCCCCGGTGATTTTGCCGCTGCATGGGGGGCACGCACCCTTCAGGAATTGTACGCTGTGCTGGCGCGTCCGGTCCCGCCGAGCTTTGCGCAGTTTGCGCCGCTGGATGTGGAAGATCAGGCCGCTTATGTCAGCGCCCGCCGCGATTATGAGCAGGCACTGGATCATTTCTTCAGCCAGTATCAGCCGGAATACCACGCACAGGCTTTCAGCCGGTGGTATCAGGCGGCGGTGTCATAACGGATACAGCCGCTGTGCGGGATTGATTTGTGAACTCGCTATCAGTTGATAAAATAGGCAGGGTCGTCAGCGGCTCTGCCTGTTTTTTTGTTCAGGGGGTGGCAGATCCTTTTCAAGGTGTTTATGGGGCGGACACGCTGAAGCGTGTCCCTACATTGCGTGTTTGTGCATTCATGCGTCCTGTAGGGATAACGACATGCAGGTATGCTGGCGTGCGCGTTTCGTCGGGGCCAACGAGTATTGTCTGATTTTTACTGTTTGGCTATCGGTAATTTTCCCTAATTGTTATGCAGGAAAAATCGTCCACGTTGGCTATTGAGCCTGATTGAGAACACGTTACACTGTCTGGCGTCATTTCTGTCCTACGGTCAGAAGTTCAATGAAGCAATCGTAGCAAACAAAGGAGCGATGCATGAAACGGAATTTTGTCGGGTTGGTTCTGATTCTGCTGGCACTGGTGGTTATCCCCGTGCAGGCACAGGACGAAGAATTTGTTTTCGGGATGATCCTTGTCGGACCAACCAATGACGGCGGGTGGAGTCAGGCACATTATGAAGGCGGCCTGTATGTCGAGGAGAATATCCCCGGCGCACGGATGCTGGTTTTTGAATCACTCAACCCGGCGGATGCACCGGAAGCCACGGTGGAAAGCGTCGTGACGGATATGGTCGATGCGGGGGCGAGACTGATTGTCACGACCTCTGATTCGTTCGAACAGGACACCGATACCGCTGCGGCTCTGTTCCCCGATGTGGCGTTCGTCAATGTCTCCGGCAGCAACGCCCTGACCGAAAAAGCCTACGATGTGTTTGAAGCTCTGGCGACACCCGAAGCAGAAGCTGAGGAAGTCCCGGAGAATGTCGGTAATCTGATGGCGGGCATGGAGTGGTACAAGCTGGTGGCCGGATGTGCCGCTGCGCTGACCACCGAAACCGGACACGTCGGCTATCTTGGGCCGCTGATCAACGCTGAAACCCGCCGCTTTGCCGCCTCTTCGTATCTGGGGGCGCGCTACTGCTATGAAAATTATCGTGAAGCTGACCCGGCTGAACTTGAATTCGGCGTGACGTGGATCGGCTTCTGGTTCAATATCCCCGGTGTGACGCTTGACCCGACCGAAGAAGTCAACAATTTCTATGACAGCGGCGCGGATGTGGTGATCTCCGGCATCGATACCACGCAGGCCGTGGTCGTCGCCGGGCAGCGCTTCGCCGCTGACGAACGGGTGTTTGCCGTCGCTTATGACTCGGTGGTTGGCTGTGATGAAGCCCCCGCCGCCTGTCTGGGTGTGCCGTTTTATGACTGGGGTCCGGCTTATGTCGAACTGGTCGAAAGCGTGAAGGCCGGGACGTGGGAAGCGTCATGGGAATTCATCGATCCGACCTTTGATGAAACATCGATTGTCGGCTTTCTGCCGGGTGAAGGGCTGTCTGAAGAGGTGAAGGCTGATCTGGATGCCTTTATCGCTGAAATGGAAGCCTACGCCGCCGATCCGGAGAATGAGGGCGGTGTGTTCCTGTGGGACGGGCCGCTGAACCTTCAGGATGGCACCGAACTGGTGGCAGAGGGCGAAAAGGCCGAGCTGCTGCAAATCTGGTATCTGCCGCAGCTTCTGGAAGGGATGAGCGGCGCCAGTAACTAACGATGATCCTGTATGAGGCGAACCCGGGCAGCAGTCCGCAGTGGGTTCGCCTCATCAGTGTTTATCACCCGTTCGCTGCCTCTTAAATTTCAGGAATACAGGTTATTGCCATCCCCATGCAGATTGAACTTCACCAGATTACCCGGCGTTTTGGAACCCTCTACGCCAATCGAGACATCAGCCTGACATTCCCCACTGGTCAGATTATCGGCATCCTTGGCGAAAACGGCGCAGGCAAAAGCACCCTGATGAAAATCCTGGCGGGTTATCAGATGCCCGACAGCGGCGACATCCGGCTGAATGGTCAGGCGGTCAGCTATCGGACGGTACGCGAAGCGCTGGCGCACGGCATCGGGATGCTTCAGCAGGACCCACTGGATGTCGGCGCATTCACCGCCTTCGAGAACTTTATTTACGGCGGGAAGCGTATGTCACGCGGGGCGGCGCGGGTAGAGTTCAAACGGCTCGCGCAGCAGTTCGGCTTCCCGCTGGACCCGGATGCCCGTGATCTGTCGATTGCACAGCGCCAGCAGTTGGAGATCATCCGCCTGTTAGCGCTTGGCGTCCGCTGTCTGATTTTGGATGAACCGACCACGGGCATTTCCGGTGAGCAGAAGCAGACGCTGTTCGATGCGCTGCGGCGCCTGGCGCGTGATGAGGGCGTGACGATTCTGCTGGTTTCCCATAAACTGGAAGATGTGATTGCGCTGTGCGATGCGGTCGCTGTCCTTCGCGGTGGTCGCGTGGTGGGGACCCGTCAGATGCCCGCCACGCCGGATGAACTGGTCGCGATGATGTTTGAGCAGTACACGCCGCCGAAGCGTCCCGCGCCGGTCGCAATACAGGAAGCCTCTCCGGCACTGCGGCTGGAGTCGGCGGCGCTCTCCGATGAGCGTGTGACGATCGAGCAGTTGAATTTCACGCTGCATCCGGGGGAAATCGTCGGGCTGGCCGGTCTGGAAGGCAGCGGACAGGAACTGATGCTGCGTGCTGCGGCTGGCCTGCTGCGGCTGGATCATGGAGATGTGATCGTCGGTGGCCGTGTGATGACCCGCCGCCATTACCGCGATTTCCTGCGAAATGGTGTGGCGTTCGCTTCAGCGGGGCGGCTTGAGGAAGGGCTGATCAGTGGGCTGACGCTGACGGAACACATCGCGCTGACCGACAGCGGCGGCATCCGTTTGCGCTGGCAGGAAGCACGGCGTAAAACCCTTCAGAATATCGCGCAGTATCAGGTGCGCGGCCAGCCGGAAAGCCGGATTGAGACCCTCTCCGGTGGTAATCAGCAGCGGCTGCTGCTCTCACTGCTGCCGTCTGATGCGCAGGTGCTGGTGCTTGAACAGCCGACACGCGGCCTTGATGTCGATTCGGCGCGCTGGATCTGGCAGCAGCTTCTGGCCCGACGCGAAAAGGGTGCAGCGATTATCTTCAGCTCGCCGGAACTGGAAGAGATCCTGATGTACAGCGACCGTGTGCTGGCATTTTTCACCGGTCAGGCGACCGAGTTCGGCAGCGTCGCACAGCTTTCGTCCGAAGCACTGGGGTATGCGATTGGCGGCAAACTGCCCGCGCCTGCCCCGCAAGAGCGCAATTGATATACAGGTGGTGCAATTATAGCTTCAGAAGTTCCGGCTAAGGTTCCGGCTGCCGAAACAAAACCGGCCAATCCTGAGACGAAATCGGCCAATCACCCACTAAACCTCTTCTGGGCACTGCTGCCCATTATCCTCTCGCTGCTGCTGACATCGGGGGTTGTGCTGCTGGTTGGTGAAAATCCGCTTGAGGTCTTCGAACTGATCCTCAGCGGGGCACTTGGAAATGTGAGATCGCTGGCTGGGGTAGTCAATTTCTGGCTGCCGCTGCTGCTGGCATGTATGGGGCTGGTGGTGACCTTCCGGGCTGGGCTGTGGAATATCGGCGTGGAAGGGCAGATTATGATCGGCGCGGTGTGCGCGACCGGTGTCGCCCTGTATCCGCCTGCACTGCCGTCAGAACTGGTGATTGGCCTCTCGATCCTGGCCGGGATGCTGGGGGGCATGGCGTGGGGCCTGCTGATCGGCTTTTTAAGGACACGGCTCGGCGTGCATGAGATCTTCGGCGGGACGGGGCTGAATGCGCTGGCGAATCTGACGGCCATTTATCTGATTTCGGGGCCATGGCTTCCGGCTGAAGGCGGCAGCGCACAGGGAACAGCACCGATTCCGCCGGTTTCCCGGCTGGCGTCGCTGTCGGCAGAATTTCCAGTCAGCGGCCTGATGCTGGCGCTGGTCGTCACGGCGACGGTGCTGGTGATTATCGCGCTGGCCTATACCCGCTGGGGGCTTCAGTTAAAGGCGACCGGTCACAGCCCGCGTTCGGCGCTGCTGCTCGGTGTGCCGGTAGAGCGGACGCTGTGGAGCGCATTGATCCTGTGCGGGATGCTGGCCGGGATTGCCGGGGCGTACCGCGTGATGTTCGTCTATAACAATCTGCGACCGCTGCTTTCGGGCGGGATTGGCTTTCTGGCGCTGCTGGCGGTGCTGCTGGCCGGGATGCGTGCGGTATGGGTCCCGCTGATTGCGTTTGCCTTCTCGGTGATTCTGGTGGGCAGCACCCGCCTGAAGATCACCTTGCAGCTCGATCAATCGCTGGCGGGTGTGCTGCAAGGCGCGTTGGTGCTGATCTCGCTGTTTGTCAATGGGATGCGCGAACGGGTCAGCCGCCGACGTGGGCAGACCGTCAGTGAAATTGTGAACGAGTCCGGCGAGATGGGTGAAGAACAGCCCCTGATTACCGCCGCGCCGATGGTTGAGGGGACATCCCGATGAATGATACGCTGATCAATACCCTGAACAGCGTGGTCTCGAATGCCACGCCGCTGGTGTTCGCCGCTATCGGTGAGACGATCACCGAACGGGCGGGTGTGATCAACCTCTCGCTGGATGGATCGCTGGTGCTTTCAGCGCTGGCCGGATTCGTCGCTGCGCTCGTGACCGGCAATGTCTGGATCGGTGTGCTGGCGGCGATGGCAACCGGGGCGCTGGTCGCGCTGCTGATCGCCTTCGGGTCGATTGCGCTGCGACAGGATCAGGTGGCGGTCGGCTTTGTCCTCACACTGCTGGCGGCGGATCTGGCGCAGTTTCTGGGTCAGGGATATGCCCGCAAGCCCGGCCCGACGATCACACCGCTGGCGGTCCCGTTTCTGGGGGATATTCCGGTGGTCGGCCCGGTGCTGTTTCGGCAGGATCTGCTGGTGTATCTCAGTTATGGGCTGGTGTTCGCCGTGTGGTACTGGCTGTTTCGCACGCGTGGCGGGCTGGCACATCGCGCTGTGGGTGAACGTCCGGCGGCGGCGTTTGCACGTGGGACCGATGTCAACCGCGTGCGCTATTTTTATACCCTGCTGGGCGGGGCGCTGGTGGGTATGGGTGGTGCGGCCTACTCGTTGAGCCTGAAGGCTGGCTGGTCGAATCCGCCTGCGATGCGCGGCGACGGCTGGATCGCGCTGGCGATTGTGATCTTCGGCGGGTGGCATCCCTTCCGGGTGGTGTTGGGGGCGTATCTGTTTGCCGGACTGCGTGCTTTGTCCTCAACCATTCAGCGCTCGAATTCCAACATCTCGCCGGTGCTGCTGAATGCGATCCCGTGGGTGCTGATGATCCTGACGCTGGTGATCGTCAGCGGCGGCACGGTCAACCGGCTGACACGGTTCCTGCCGGGGCCGATTCAGCGGCGTGTCCGGGCCTTTTTACGCAGCGAACCACCGGCGGCACTGGGGACGGCGTTTCATCCGGAGTAGCGTCATAGATGTTATTATGCGGCGGACGCGCAGAAGCACGTCCCTACAGTTCGGCATGACCTGCGTAATGGCTGAAAGATGAAAACAGGCAGACCTGTTCTGGTCTCGGAACCTGACCCTATCGAAGCTGCACCGTGCTTTCGGGCCGGGCTGGTGGGATCAGATCGCGGATGTGGTGCATGATCGCGTCCAGCATGATCAGGCCGGTCAGCGTGTGGATGCCGTTACCGGTGCGATAGGCGCGGGGATCTTTGTAATCGTGCTCGAAGAAGTAGGTCATGTGGACACGGTCGCTGCCTAGCCCGCGCCCCGGAATGGTCCCGGCGATCAGGTCGAAATCCCACAGCGGCACGGCATAATCGGCGGCGATCTGCCGGATGATCTGGTTATTGATATTCGAGCCTTCGAAGCGGTCGGCCTTGGTCCCCAACACGGGGATTACGCCGTTTTCGATGCTGAATTCCACAATGCGCCGCAGATTGCGATCGACTTCATTCGGGATGCCAGCATCATTCGATCCCATGCGGACGAACAGCAGCGACGGATTCCATATGCGAAACTCGCATTCCAGCATCGTCTCGCCCGACATGCAGGCGGGATTGCTGGCCCACATCGGATCAAAGACCGACCATGTATGCAGTCCGCGCCGCACTGCCGCCCCCTGCCGCCCAAACGAACCGGAATAGAAGTCGATGGCAGGCTGAAGATAGGCGAAATCAGCCAGATCGTAGCTGAACTCGGTATCATCGAAGCGCGTCATGAACTGCGGATTCTCGATGGTGCTGTCCCCAAGTTTGGAGAAGGCCTGCGGATTACGCCCCTGCTGCTGCCCCTGCTGGAAGATCTCGCGGAGACTGACCAGCACGTCTTCGGGCAGCACGATAAAAACCTCTGCCGGGACGCCGTTCACCATCACCGGCGTTACCGTGGCTGTGGCTGCTGGGGATGCCAGTGTGTCGGATGCCGGTGTGAGGGTTGGATGCGAGTCAGTCGGGTCGCTCGGTCCGGTGTGGGTTTTGGGCAGATCGGTAATCGTGGCGATCGGCGTCGGCGTGCGGACTTCATACAGGGCAGGCAGGGTGGGTGTGATGAGATCACCTGTCAGGCTGACAGATGTCAGACTGACGGAGATGCCGGGCTGCTGCACCTGATTGACAAGCAGCAGTCCGAAAAGAAGCAGGGTGATCACTGTCAGGGCGATTGTGCGCGGTCTGGGCATGGTACGGGTTGAGGCATCCGTATTGATTGGTGGACGCAGGGTTTAGCTTTGATCCAAGTATGCGTGAGGAACGGGGATCGCGCAATATAGGGGATGTGTGGGGCGCAATATGTGGGGCGCGGTGTATGGGGCGCAATATATTGCGCCCCTACGGGGGAAAATCCGGTGAAGGTATAACCCTTACAGGTTGAAAACCGTGCTGCCGTCGGCGTCCAGTGCGGTGCGCTGGCCGTTGATCCACAGTGGACGGGTTTCGTCCGTCGGCAGTACAAACGTGATTTCGGTATAAGGCAGGGGATACGATCCGCGCAGGTCGATGTCGAGCCGGATGGCGTCTGTATCGGCTGACAGGGTGAGCACGATTTCCTTATAATCCCCCTGCTGATAGGCAAGGGTGAGTCCGTCATCTTCATATAAGACGAATTCGGATGCGCCTTCGACCTGATGCGGATACAGGTAGATCCGGCGTTCGCTGTCCGGTTGGGCGCCGATATGCGGCATGGCCCGGCCCATGGGGATCATCCCACCTTCGCGGATGAGCAGCGGCAGCCGTTCCAGCGGGGCATGGAGTGTGACGGTCTGCCCGCCTTCGTAGTATTCGCCGGTGTAAAAGTCATACCAGCCAGTCGCAGCAGGCAGATAGACATCACGGGTGGTCGCGCCCGGTTCCAGCACTGATGCGACCAGCAGATGTGCGCCGAGCATGAAATCAAACGACTCGGTGTGGCAGTGCGGGTCATGCTGGAAGTGATAGACCATGGGCCGGATGATGGGATGGCCGGTCTGGGCGGCTTCACGGAAGACCGAATACAGATGGGGGATCATCTGATAGCGCAGTTCGATGGCGGCGCGGATATGCGGCAGCACTTCGGGATACATCCATGGCTCGGTGGCGCTGCGTGCGCCGCCCAGATGTGACGAATGGATGGTGAAGCGCGGGTGCATCACGCCGTTCTGGACCCAGCGTGTGAGCAGTTCGGGGGATGGTGGTTCGCCATAGAAACCGCCGACATCATGGCCGGTATTCGGAAATCCGGTCAGGCTCATGCCCAGCCCCATTGGGATGTTGTAGCGCAGGGTTTCCCATGAGGCCGCGTTATCACCGGACCAGCTTTGAGCATAGCGCTGCATCCCGATGATGGCTGAACGAGTGAGGACGAATGGCCGTTCATCGGGGCGGTTGGCGACCTGTGCTTCATATGATGCACGTACCATGAGCATCGTCAGCAGCGGACGGATCAGGCCGAGCCGCAGACCGTCTCCAAAGAAGTGGACCTGTGCGTCGTCGTCAAACAGCGCGAATTCGTTGTTGTCATTCCACAGGGAGTCGATGCCATAATCGAGCAGCGTTTCCTGTGCTTTCTGCTTCCACCACGTATAGGCGTCGGGATGGGTGAAATCCAGCAGGCCGCCGACTTCCGTCTCGATCTCTTCGCCAATCCAGAACACAGTGGCTGCAAAGTCGTCACTATCGGCCTCACGGATGAAGCCGTTCATCTGGTGGATGGTATCGAAATGCGGGTTGGATTCCACAAAATACGGTTTGATATTGGCCGAGAGCTGAATGCCGGCCTGATGGAAGTGCTGGACGACGGCGGGGATGTCAGGGAATTTTCGCGTATTCCAGTTGAAGGTGTGCCGCCGTGTTTTTTCATCGGTGGAATAGCCGGACGAGAGCTGAAACAGATCACACGGGATGTGATGTTCGCGGCAGCGGTCGATGAAGGCTTCGAGCTGCTGCTGCGCGTCGGGGGCTTCGGTATAGGTCATGGTGGATGCCAGATAGCCGAGCGACCATTTCGGCGGCAGCGGCATACGGCCTGTTAAGCGGCTGAACTTCTGCACGACATCGGCGACGGTCGGCCCATAGATCAGATAGTAATCGAGATCGCCGTCATCAGCCCTGAATGACCGGTACTGCTTATAGTAGGCGTGGCGTTCCTGTCCCATGTTGAAGACACAGGTTGCGAGCGTGTCATAGAACAGGCCATAGGCGATGCCGGTTTCGCGGTTGAGGGTGATATAGAACGGCATGTGCTTGTACAGCGGATCATCACTGCGGGCGCTGTAACCGAGCGCATCCAGGTTGAACATCTCCAGCCTGCGCCCGGATTTATCCAGTTCGCCGGATTTCTCGCCAAAGCCGTAATAATGATCACGGGGATCATGCTTCATGAAGTGGTACAGTTCGCGCCCGGTCGGGTTATAGGCATAGGCGCGGTTACGGGTTTCTTCTGCGAACAACTGCCCGGCGGCGTCGCGCCATTCCAGCCGGAAGTCCCCCTCATGCACGGTCAGGCAAAGCTGGCTGGTCAACAGTGTCAGCGCGGACTGTGAGGTTTCGCTGTGCGGCTCGAGATGGGTGATGAAATCCGGCAGCGAAAACGGGCTGAGATCATCACGGGGGCGGCCTTCGACGGGGACATCCCCTTCGGGGCCAGTGATGGTCCAGGTTCGGTTCAGGCGTGGTGTGCCTTCAGGGAAAAACTGCACGCGGATGATGTCATTTTCCAGCACGGAGATCGTCAGTTTCTGCTGCTGCTGGCCGGTATAGATCAGCCCGGTGGACGTGCGGCCTGAAAAGCGAAGGGGTGCGGCGCTGGTGATACGCATAATAGCATCCTCAGGATGGCAAATGTAAACGACGCTAGTGTAACCCTTTGCCCATTGGCTGCGAAATACCCCCTATATTTTGTGTGTGGGAATATGCGAATTGTGCTATGATCGATTGATAAAGATTGCTCTACAAAGATTGCTCTACAAAGATTGCTCTACAAAGATCGTTGTACGAATTATCCAGAGATCTGTCGGCGTCGCGGGATTGATAGCGCAGAATAACACAGGGATACAAACGGAATGCCGAATCGATACGATGAACTGGCGGGCAACCATGAATTTGATGATTCGCTCAGTGGTTCGAGCAGTAACACCAGCCTGAGTGGGCCGAAATTTCAGCATGCTGCGGGCCACTCTTTTTCCCGGCAGCAGATACGCGTCTCGTCGTCGCCGACCGTCACCCGTCAGGGCGGGGGATGCTGCCTGTTCAACCTTGGCTGTATTATCACGGCGCTGTTTATTCTGGTGCCGATTGGGCTGGGTATCCTGACCTCGGCGCTTGAAGATCCGGATATCGCGGATGCGGGGGGTGAGTTGATTTCAATGGTGGTCTGCCCGAATCGCACGACGCTGGTGCTGGATGGCACGCTGCGTGCTGATCTGACCGAATCCATTGAAACGGTGACGGCTCGGTGTGAGACGGCCAGTGGCCGCATCGCACAGGATCTGACGGATGAAGCCCGTAATGCGCTGTCAATCGGTCTGATCGTGGTCGGCGGTTATCTTCTGCTGCTGGTCCTGAACGTGCTGCTGCGGATACTGGGGACGGCTGTTGGCGGGGTAGCGGGCAGCCGGTCGCTGGCGGGATCAGGGCAGGCCGGGCTGTTCTCGGATCTTGCTTCAGGTCTGCCATCCTCACTGGGATCAAGCAGTTCCCGCTCACGCAGTACCGGTCTCGAAGCAGGCTCGTTAGCGTTACCCCGACGTGATTCGCCAGCGCTCACCTCTCAGCTTGAGCGGCGTGATCGTGCAGCCCAACAGCTCGATCAATTGAAGGAAGCCTACGGGCGCGGGGGGATGTCGATTGAGGATTATGACCGCCGCCGCAAGCAGATTCTGGAACAGCTATAGAGGGGCGGCAGAGTGCGTCCGACGAGAAAAGCA
>CAYNDH010000048.1:0-13947 GCA_964395665.1 uncultured Anaerolineaceae bacterium | reverse complement strand
GAGAAAAGCAGGGCGCAATATATTGCGCCCCTACGAAAATCCTGCGATCGCGTGACCTAAAAATTCGTCCAATAAGATTAAAAATGGCCGGGGAAATCCTAAACGCGGCGGACGCGCAGGCCATGCGAAGCATGTAACGCGTCCCTACGGAAAGCCCTGTGATCGGTGTCGCAAAAAGGCCCCCTATCCGGCATTGCCTGGCCCTGTCCCTACCTTGGACGTGTGCATTTATGCCGGTGCAGCGTTTCTAGCCGATATACTGCAACACGCGGTCGAGCATTTGCAGAGCGGTCAGGTTACGCATGACGTAGCCATAACGCAGATTATCCGGCCTGAAATCGACCGCGCCGCCGGGACCGATGGATGGGTGAATGCCGTCCGATGAAAGGCCGCCGTTTGGCAGTGCAGCCATCATCGCGCCGTAATCCCACACCGGGATCTGGTGCGCTTCGGCAGTGGACCGAATGACAATATTCAGCGCATTAATTTTGCTTTCCAGCCCCCAACGCTGCGGAACGGTGCTGACGACCGGGATCACGCCCATGTCTTCAGACAGGCTGATGATCCGTTCCATATCCGCGCCGAATTCTTCAGGGCTGCGGAAACCGGCATCGTTGGTCCCGAAGAAGATCAGGGCGACAGACGGGCGATTGATCCGATATTCACATGCAACCGGGCTTTCACCGGCGAGACAGTAGGTGCGATCCGCTTTGGCCGGGTCCAGTGCGGCATTGGCCGACCATCCAACCGTGGCCGCCAGCGATACATTATTGAACGAATTCCCTGTGCGCAGTTCGGCCCCGCTGAAATGATCAATCACATGCTGAAGATAGCTGAAATCACCGACGTGATAGCGGTTTTCGCCGATGGGCGCGAGAAAGTTGGTCGAGACGGTGATGCTGTCCCCGATTTTGGAGAAGACATCATGCCGATTGCCCAGACGCTGGCCGTGCTGATAGATGGCGCGGACCTTCCCTGCCACCGGATCGGTAAAGGGCTGGTGTTCCGGCTCGGTTTGCAGGACGGCGGCGGGTGTGCCGGCGATCACAGCGGCTTCCTGTGTCCGCACCAGTGCTTCCCGTTCAGGTGATCTAAGATTGCAGGCCGCCAGCATCGTCAGCAGTGTGAGCAGTGCGATGATCAGCAGGGCGGAGCGTGTAAGCGGTGTTGTAGGGCGTAATGGTGTCACGTTTGCTTTCGGTTCTGGGCTGTAAGGGTGAAGGGCTGACAGTTAAAAGACCGGATTGCCTTCGGCTTCGCGCTGGGCCAGCCACTTATCACGGTTCTGGCTGCGGGCGATCTTGCCGCTGGAGGTCTTCACCAGCCAGCCGCGCTCCACCAGTTCGACAAAGTTCACGGTGACATCGGTCTGGCGGCTGATGCGCTGGCGGATCTGCTGGACGATCTGCCGGTGTTCGAACCCGGCGGCCTCATCCATTTCTGCGATGACGGCGATCAGTTCCGTGCCTTCTCGCGGATCAGCCACGCCAAATACCACGGCGCGTCCAGTGTAGACGCCGTCAATCTCGTTGACGATCGCCTCAAGATCCTGCGGATAGACATTCTTCCCGGCGTTGATGATCAGATCCTTGCTGCGCCCGACGATGTAAATCTCGCCGTCGGCCATGTAGCCACGGTCGCCGGTGTGATACCAGCCGTCAGTGTCGAACGGATTGAGATCAGGGCGGCGGTAATATTCCGTCAGCATACAGTCACTTCTGACCATGACATCACCGACACCGCGTTCGGGCAGGGATGCGCCATCCGCACCGACGATTTTGACCTGGGTATGGGTGATCGTCGGCCCGCAGGACACCTGCGGTGCGGCGGTATCGGCAGACGGATCGGCAGGGACGGCGTGCAGGTCACGCTGAAGGGCGATACGGTCCACGGTGTCCACGGTCGGCGGCTGACCGATGGGAGTCTGGGTGACGGCGAAGGTATTTTCCGCCATGGCATAGCTGACCGTCAGCATGGCGCGGGTGACGCCGTTTGCCGTAAAACGGTCGTAAAACTGGCGATGGCTGTCTTCTCGCACCGGCTCGGAGCAGTTGACGAAGGCGCGCATGGTGCTAAGGTCGATGCCTTCGCTGTCACGCTGGCGGATGCGCTGTGCCATGTGGTTATAGGCGAAGTTGGGCAGCCAGCACAGTGTCCCGCGATACTGGTCAATGGCTTTCAGCAGCATGGCCGGATGCCGCACCCAGTCAAAGGGGGACATCAGCACGAGCGGGATGCCCTGCACCAGCGGCTGGACGAATCCGGCAATCAGCCCCATATCGTGATAGAGCGGCAGCCAGCTTACGATCACATCCTGCGCGTTGAGCGCAAGCGCGTCACTGTAGCTGGCAAGCTGATTGAGGACGGCATTATGCGACAGGGCGACGCCTTTTTGCAGGCCGGTGGTGCCGCTGGAATGCTGAAGAAAGGCGACGGCATCCGGGGATGGTGTGGCGATCTCGACCGTTTCATCGGCTGATGATAATGCGCCTAACAGTGCCTCTGATCCATAGACCGGGCAGCTTACGCGTTCGGCAAGCTGCGGTGCGAAGGCATCGGTGGTCAGGATGGCGCGTACATCCGACAGGCTGACCAGTTCGCCCATATTCCGCATGTAAATCTCGGGATCGAGCTTTTCTGTCAGTGTTGAGAACATGGACGGGATCGCGCCGAGCAGCATCACGCCCCAGAAGGCGAAGATGCTCTCCAGATTCTGGGTGTGGGCGATGATCACCAGATCACCGCTGCCGACGCCCATATTCTTCAGCGCACCGGCATAACGCAGCGCCGCCTGTCTGAAATCTGCGCGGGTGACGGTCTGCGGGTCGGCGTCCGTTGTGAGATAGTAAATCGCGGGCTGACTGTTATCGGTGTCACGCTGTGCTATCGCGTCAAGCAGTGCTATCGCGTCAAGCAGGGTGTGATACTGTGGGCGCGTCGTAAGGTTCAGCATTTCGGGCATCACTGATACCTTAGGCTTTGATGTCGCGCATTACCCGTGCGACCATGTGATCAAGCGTGTCCATTTTATCGACGGTCAGGTCCGGGTCCGGGATATAGACGTTGAACTGTTCTTCGGCGTAGACGCCGATCTGCGCGAGTGAAAAGGAGTCGATCAGGCCGCCGCTGATGATGCCTTCGTCATCGGCAAGCTGATATTTAGAGTCGCGGATCAGTTCCCTGACAATAAATTCGCGCAGTTTTTCGCGGACGGTATTTTCATCCATGCTGGTTTTCCTTTCGGATCAGATTTTTGATTTTTTAATCGCTGCGTGACGCGGCAGACGTGTCACGCAGGGCGGCGATGATGTCTTGTGCAAGCTGGCGTGTGCCGGATGGCGTCAGATGTACCGGGCTGTCGGTAAATTCATCCGGCGCGATACTATCCCACAAGTCCAGATAATTCCAGCGATTTTCGGCAGCGGCGCGGTCTGCGGTCTGCTGCATCAGGTCACGATAGTGGTCATAAGCCCAGCGCGGATACCAGAAATTGTAGCGCAGGTCACTGTTTTCCCCATCGGCGATGTAAATCGGCTCATTGATGATCCACAGCGGGATGCCGGTCTGATATACGGCGTCGAACACATCCAGAAACAGATCTTCACGAGCCAGTCCGTCTGACTCGGTCAGGCTGCGCCATGTGGCATCCGGCTCCAGGTCGTTACTGCGCGGGGTGTAATCGCGGTAGACCTGATCGATGCCGGTCAGCGCCCAACTGAAGCCGTAAAGCTGAAGCCGCCACCAGTCCGCCACCGCCCGGCGCTGGCCGATCAGCGTCTGATTCCAGAAATCCGGCGTGACGAGCTGCGGATCATCGGGGTCGAGCGGCAGATCATAGCGGTTTGCCAGATCGCGCACGGTCGGTGCGTTGTTCCTCACCAGCGGCGCGGTAAGCTGGGCATTGGCTGGCAGTGATTGCAGTGTCACCAGCCAGATGATCATATCCGGCTCACTGCGCAGGGCATGGTCGATCAGCATCAGATCCTTGGTCACAGACAGAATCGGATGGCCGATGTTATAGGCCCGCACGCGCCGTCCGTCGATGGTCAGAGCGGCGGCGTTGATCTGTGCGGAGAGGGTTTCATCGGGGCGCAGCAGAATCCCCCAGACGGAAGAGTCCCCGGCGATCAGGATGCGGTATTCGTCCGGCGCTTTGGGCTGGTCGATCTCGTGGCTGCTGAACATCGCTTCAAGGCTGTCGATGTTCAGGTTATAGGCTTCGGGCTGTTCCCCATAGGGCAGGCGCTGGCGACCGGGGACCAGCCTGTTGTAAACGGATACCTGTCCAAGCGTGGGCAGGGGATTCAGCACGGCAAACAGCAGATTGACCACGACGAACAGCGCCGCCGCCTTGATCAGGACGCGCAGCACGAAACGCCAGTCGAGGGTCAGCGGGTGTGCGGCTGGGGTGGCATGATCAGCGTGATCGGTTTCAGTGGTCATAGCGCTCTATCCTCATCGCACTCATTGCAGGCCGAACAGCCGCAAAAAGACACTGGCCGCCTGTTGGAAATCCGGCAGAGCGAACCAGACCCATCCCAGCAGCACGAAATGGAATGTCAGCAGCACACCGGCAGCGTACCACAGGCGGCGGCGTCGGATGTCAGGTTGCAGGGCGCGATACCAGCTTCGGGTACGGTCGCTCCAGAGTTTGTGCAGGGTCAGGCCGGCGGCGTGCCACAGCCCCCAGATGGCAAAGGGCAGTGTGATCCCATGCCACAGGCCGATCACACCCATGGTCAGTACATTGCAGATCAGGATGATCAGCAGGTTGGGCGGCTTGGGCTTGCGGCGCAGCAGGGCACGGGATACCGGCGAATAGATATAGAAGCGCGCCCAGTTGCTGAGCGTGATATGCCAGCTTTGCCAGAAGAGGGTGATATTCGGGCGCAAGTAGGGCCGGGTGAAGTTCTCCGGCAGGCGGATGCCGAACAGCAGCCCGATGCCGATGGCGATGTCGGTATAGCCGCTGAAATCGAGCAGCAGGCGGAAGGCATAGGCATACAGCGCAAACCACAGTGCGCCGGATGTCTGCGCCTGTGCTGCCAGTGTCTCGTTGAGGCTGAAAACTGCCAGACTGTCCGCAATCACGAATTTTTTAAACAGGCCGATGGTGATGCGCTGTCCGGCGTCCATGATGCGCACCGGATCAGGGCCGCGCAGATGGTCCAGGCCGAGATAATCGGTGTGAAAGCGTTCCAGCCGATCGATGGGGCCAGCGGTGTAGGCTGGGAAGAAGATCACATAGGTGAGGTATTCGCGCAGGCCGACGGCGGGAAGGATGCCGGACTGACGGTCGCGCAGGGTGTGAATCAGCCGGAAGGCGACATACGAGAAGCCGAGCCAGCCGACATCAATCGGGCTGGCGAGTGTGGCATCCTGTGCGGCCTGCTGACGCAGAAAGGCACTGGCGGCGGTGGCCAGTGGGGGCGATTTGATGATGATAAACAGGCCGACCAGCAGCGCGATCCCGGTGGTGAGGCGCAGGCGTGAGGGCAGTATCCCGATGACGGCGACCAGACCGAGCGCAGCGATCATCGCCAGCGCTGCGCCGGTGACTTCCGGCGGACGTGAGGTGAACGTGAAAGGCAGTTCGACATAGCGCGGGACGATCAGCAGCAGCGCGACGAACAGCATGACGATCAGCGCGGCGATGTCGTCCCGACGGCGTGATGTGGTTTGAGGTTCGGTGTCTGGCGTGGTCTGCGGACGTGTCAGCCACCAGCCGCCGACGGCCAGCAGCAGGGTTGCGGTCGGCAGGCTGTAATCCAGCCAGCGGATATTCAGCGTGGGCTGAAGCGCATAGATCGCGAACAGGCTGATCAGGTAGAGCGTCCAGCCGCGCCACCGGGCCGGTATGACAGCGGCATAGACGAGGCCAAGCGCGGCGAAAAAGGCGATCTGGCTAAGAGTCATTGGCGGTCAGTCATCGGCACGATTGCGGTTAGAAACCCTGATAAATCCAGCGCGGTGCGCTGTCGGTCGTCGCGATCAGGACGGTGATGGCGATGAGACACAGCAGCAGCGCCAGTATATTCTCGCGTGTGATAAGGCGTCGCAGCATGAGATCGTCTCTGTCAGTTGTTCGTTAAGTGACCTCACCCCTCAATCCCCTCTCCGGCAAAACAAGTTGTGCATGGAGAGGAGGTAGAGAGTGAGGTTTTAAAAGTGCGTAATAGTCTGTAGAGTCTATCTGAAAATTGGTTTATGGCGCGGACAGGGCAGACCCTGTCCCTACATTCCACGTCTTTTGTAGGGACAACGCCTGCGTTGTCCGGTAGTTCCATAATATTCAGTACAGTTTTCTGAATTCCAAATGCTCTGTAGTCACATATTCAAACCAGTGACCTGATCTTAGAATCGCGCTCCGTATTTTGCCAGTGCGGAGTCTGGATGGGCTGCTGACGGCTGCCCGGCCCGTACGGTTTCAGCGCCGCCTGACAACTCCCACTACCTGACGCTTGCCCAACGCTATCTCGGCAATCACATGACGGTCATCGGTGGTTTTATGACATGCAGCCTCATTTGACCTATAATCCTGTTAAGACGGCTTGATGAAAAGGAATGCTCACCTATGCGAAGAGTCCCGATCTTTTTACTCTTGTGTACCCTCATTGGATTATTCAGCATCAATCTGCTGGAAGTGCAGCCGGTCACCGCACAGGATGGCGCGGCCCAGCAGCCGACTGAAACACCGGGAGCCGTACTCCAGCTTGTGGATCGTATGCCGCTTGAGGGGCAGACGCTAAGCGGAGAGCAAACGTTCACGCTGTTTTTCGATCATGCGCTGGACTGCACACCCGGCCCCCGGCTTACCATCAGTCCGGAGATCGATGGCGTGACTGATTGCGAAGGCACGGCGATCAGTTTTACACCCTTTGTCGCCTATACCGACGGGACGACTTATACTGTGACCGTCTCTGATGCGCTTCGCGGTGCGGATGGTGCGCAGTTGATCGCGCCGCTGACCCTGACCTTTGATGTCAGCAGCAGTCTGCGCGTGACGACCACCCTGCCGACCGCAGGTGCCGCTGATGTCGCCGCCGATTCAACGCTGACGCTCATCTTCGACCGTCCGGTTGTGCCGCTTGGCATCCCAGGGACATCGGACGAATTGCCGTCACCCGTGACCGTAACTCCGAACATCGAAGGTCAGGGCGAATGGCTGAATACGTCAGTCTATCTCTTCAGGCCGGAAAATGGCTGGGGCGGCGGTGTGACCTATACCGTCACGGTGGATGATGTGACCGCCGTTGATGGCTCGGCACTGGCCGAACCCTTCACCTTCAGCTTTACCGTCGCGCTGCCGGAGATTATCGAAGCCATGCCGGAAGTACGGGCGGTCGGCGTGCCGCTGGATGGCCCGATTCAGGTGCGCTTTAATCAGCCTGTGGACCGTGAATCACTGGAGACCAGCTTCTTCCTGCGTCCGCAGGGGCAGGATGTGACGTTGTCCGGTACATTTGAATGGGCGGAAGACGGCGCTGGTTTCATGTTCACACCAGATGAAGCGCTGACACTGGATACCAACTACGAATATGGCTATGAGGCCGACTCGGTCCGGTCGGCGAACAGCGATCTGACCTTACCGGCAGCGGCGATCACATTCCGCACCGTGCCGATGCCAGCGATCATCTCCACCGAACCGGGTGAAGGGCCGCTGGTCATGGGACAGGCGTATAACGGATTCATCCTGTATTTCGCCTCTCCGATGGACCCGGAAACGCTGCGCGACAGGATTGTGATCGATCCTGCGCCTGCCATTGCGCCGGATTACTTCTATCGTATCTGGAATAACAGCTATGCCGTCAGTTTCAATGTTGAACCGGCGACGGAATACACGATCACCATTGAACCGGGCATGGCCGATATTTATGGCAATACGATCGATGAGCCGTTCACCTTCAGCTTTGTTACCACCGACTTTGGGCCAGAATTCAGCCTGCGCGTGCCGTTCGGCGAAGTGGGTTTTTACAATTCTGAGCGTCCTTCGACTGAATTATTCGTTACGCACCGTAATGTCAGCGCTGTTGAGCTTGAACTGTATAACGTCAATGTCGGGCGCTTTATCGATGGCCTGACACAGGAACAGTACTATGATATTGCCAGTATTTACCAGATCATGCGTCAGGATCTGGTGCGTGCGTGGCGTCTGCCGTCGGAAGCGCCAGCTAATGTGCTGCGCTATGACCTGCTCGATCTGGGGAATCCCGCTGCCGGTGAGACGACATCGGGTTTCAGCACCAGTGCGCCGGTGGACTGCCCGACCCTGCTGCCTTCGCGTGCCAGGGTCGGAGATCAGGCGGTCGCGATTGCGGAACCGGCGCTGCGCGCACGCGCACAGGCCCCGGACGGCGAAGTGCTGGAATCACTGTTTCCCGGTTATGCCTTCCCGATTATCAATGGCCCGATCTGCGCCAACAGCATCCTGTGGTGGGGCATCCGCCTGCGTGATGGGCAGACGGCATGGGTGGCCGAGAGCCTTGATGATGAATACTTCTTCGACATCACGCTGGCCGCGTCTGCCGAATCCAGTGCTGACCCTGCACCCGCACAGACTGTCACGCTGACCGGCGGTGCGCTGCCCAAGGGGGTTTATCTGCTGGCGGTAGATACACCGGAGACTGCTGAACTTGGGTACCGCGAACAACGGCACTTCCTTGTGGTCGGCAATGCAAACCTGACACTCAAGATCAGCCGGACAGAGGCGCTGGTGTGGGTGACGGATGTCAATACCGGTCAGCCGCTGGTGAATGTGATGATCTCGCTGTACGGCGCTGGCGATACACCGATTGCACAGGCCACAGATGAAAACGGCCTGACGCGATTTGCGATCACCCGCTCGCCAGAAACTATGACGCCGATTGCCGCTGTGCTGGATGACGGGGTGAACTTCGGCGTCGTCGCCAGCAACTGGACTGAAGGCATTGATCCGTGGCGGTTCAATGTATGGTATGAATATGAGCCGCAGCGCTATAAAACCTATCTCTACACTGACCGTCAAGTCTATCGACCGGGGCAGACCGTCTATTTCCGTGGGATTGCGCGCGAGAAAAATGACCTGTTCTACGCGCTGCCGGATGTGAGCACTGTGCCGGTCAAGGTGATGGATTCGTTTGGCAATATCGTCACCGAGACGACGGTTCAGGTGTCGCGGTATGGCTCATTCAACGGGGAATTCCAGCTCTCTGATGGCGCGGCGCTCGGCAGCTATATGCTTGAAGTGCAGATGCCTTACGAGCGGCAGTTTTACTTCGAAGGGGCCCGCTACTACTTCGATGTCGCACAGTACCGTCTGCCGGAATATCAGGTCAACCTGATCGCTGAAAACAACGAAGTGCTGCAAGGTGAGACGATCCGTGTGGCGGTTAATGCCAGTTACTTCTTCGGCGGGCCGGTTCAGGGTGCCAGCCTTGATTACAACGTGTACACCAGCCCGTATGATCTGGACTATACCGGCGAAGGCCGTTATACGTTCAGTGACTTTTACAGCGATGAGAACAGCGCCGAGCTGCCCGGTTTCTATTCGGAGATCAGCTCCGGATCGGGTGAGACCGATGCGAACGGCCAGTTCGTGATCGAGCTTCCGGCGGAGCTGCTGAATGGGAATCGCAGCGGCAGATGGGAATTTGAGGCGCAGGTGCGCGATGCCAGCGGCCAGACGATCAGCGGGCGGACAACAGTGGTGATCCACCGTGGCCTGGTCTACGTCGGTGTCACACCGGAAAATTATGTCGGTATGGCGGGGCTGGTCTCGATTGCCAACCTGATGGCGGTGGACTGGAACAGTGAGCCGATCGCCGGACAGTTGATCGAAGTGGAAGTCTTCGAGCGCGTCTGGTCCAGCGTGCAGACGGTCGATCGTTCATCCGGCCAGATCACCTATGATGCTGAGGTCAGCGAAACATCGGTGGCGTCGGGTTCTGTCAGAACCGATAACGACGGCAGGGCGTCGTTCGAATATGCGCCGCCGCGTGCCGGGATGTATCGTATCAAGGCCACGGCGACCGATTCTCGTGGGAATGTCGTGACGGCATCCGAGCTTCAGTGGGTGGGCGGTTCAGAATATGTCACGTGGCAGACCAGCAATAACAACACGATCGACGTGATCACCGATCGTCAGTCCTATCGGATCGGCGATACCGCCCGCGTGCTGATCGCATCCCCGTATCAGGGCAGTGCCGAGGCGCTGATCACGGTCGAACGCGGCGGCGTCATTCAGGCGGAGCGTGTCACCATCGACAGCAGCGCCTTTATCTATGAACTGCCGATCACGGACCGCTTCGCGCCGAATGTGTTCGTCAGTGTGTTTATCGTCAAAGGCGTGGATGAAAATAACCCGGTTGCCAACTTCCGCATGGGAGTCACGCAGATCACTGTCAATAACGAACGCAAGGCGCTGACGATCTCACTGGTGCCGGATAAGGACACAGTCGGGCCGGGTGAGACCGTCACCTACACCGTGCTCACAACCGATTATCTCGGTAACGGCGTTCAGTCGGAAGTCGGGCTGGCGCTGGTCGATCTGGCATCGCTGACGCTGGGTACGAATGTCTATCAGGACATCCTGACAGTGTTCTACGGACTTCAGCCGCTGTCGGTCCTCACATCAACGCCGCTGACGGTCAATGTCGATTACATCACGCAGTTTGTGCTGGATGTGGTCAAGGGCGGCGGTGGTGGTGGCGGTGAGGGTGGTATCTTCGACATCCGCGAAGATCTGCCGGAAACCGCATACTGGAACCCGACTTTTGAGACCGATGTAAACGGGACCGGCACCTTCAGCGTGATGCTGCCGGATAATCTGACGACATGGCGGCTGGATGCACGCGGCATCGGTGAAGCCTCGGACGGTACGATGCTGGTCGGTGATGCGACGATTGATATTGTCAGCACCAAGCCGCTGCTCGTCCGCCCGGTGACACCGCGCTTCTTCGTGGTCGGGGATGAAGTCGTGCTGGCGGCAGTTATCAATAATAATGGTGCCAGCGATCAGACGGTCGAAGCGTCGATTGAGGCGAACGGCGTCTCGCTGGTGGGTGAAAATGCGCAGACGGTTGAAGTCCCCGCAGGCAGTGCGGTTCGCGTCGAGTGGCCGGTGACGGTCGATGAAATCAATACCGCCGGAGGCGTCGAGCTGATCTTCTTCGTCGAAGGCGATGACGGCGCGGTGGATGCGACCCGCCCGGCCATCGGTCAGGGTGAGAATCGGCTGCTGCCGGTGTACCGCTATGAAGCGCCGGATTTTGTCGGCACGGGCGGCACGCTGCGCGAAGCCGGAAGCCGTACCGAACGCATTGTGCTGCCGCAGCGCTTCGATGTGACTGGCGCACAGATCACGGTGAAGGTGGAGCCATCACTCGCCGCGACGACACTCGACAGCCTTGATGCGCTGGATAGAATCCCGTATGTGAATATCGAAGTCACGATCAGCCAACTGCTGCCGAATGTCGCGACATACAGTGCGCTTCAGTCACTGAATATCGATCGTCCGGACCTGCTGGACTCGCTGCGTACCAATATCGCGATTGCCATTCAGGAGCTTGCCGCCCAGCAGAAGCCAGACGGCGGCTGGGGCTGGTTTGCCCGTGACGAGAGTAATCCGCTGGTGACGGCGTATGCGCTGTATGCGCTGTCCAGTGCGCGGGATGCTGGCCTGCCGGTTTCGGAATACATCCTCGAACAGGCGGCGAACTTCATCCGTGCCGAGCTGAACCGTACTGATCAGTCGGCGTGGGCCTGCCCCGGATACAATCCGCTGGATCGTCAGGTGCTGTATCTGTTCGTCCTTGCGGAAGCCGGATCACCGGATAACGCGCTGATGTCGAATGCGTTCGAACAGCGCGAGAACCTGAGCCATTATGCAAAGGCGCTGCTGGCACTGTCGCTGGGGGCATCCGATAGCGAGCGCGTGACCACGCTGCTGGATGATCTCTTCGCGGATGTGATCGTGAGTGCCAATGGTGCTCACTGGGAAGAGGCAGAGCGCGATCTGTGCAGTTGGGCCAGTGATACCCGTACCACCGCCATCGTGCTGACGGCCATGCTGGAATATCGCCCGCAGAATGAACTGCTGGTGAATGTCGTGCGCTGGCTGATGGTGGCCCGTCAGGGTGATGTCTGGGAGACGACACAGGAAACGGCATGGGCTGTCACCGCGCTGTCGAAGTGGATGGTGATCACGGGCGAACTCAACCCTGGCTATGATCTTGGTCTGGTGGTGAACGGTGATACGTTCATCGACGAGTCCGCTGACCCGCAGGCGCTGGAAGCACAGGTGTTTGAGATCCTCGCGCAGTCCAGCAATGATCTGGTCTTCAGCCGGACGGAAGGCAGCGGTGCGCTGTACTACACCGCTTATCTCGAAGCCCCGCTGCCCGTATCAGAGATCGAGCCGGTCAGCCGTGGGATCATCATCGACCGTGAATACCGGATGCCGGGTAGTGATGTGCCGGTGACTGAAGCGGCGATCGGCGATGTCGTTGAAGTTCATCTGACGATTGTCGCACCGAATGACCTTTACTATCTGGTGGTTGATGATCCGCTTCCGGCGGGTGTCGAAGGGATTGATCCCGGTCTGGCGACCAGTCAGACGGTGGGGACGCGCCCGACGGTGAACCCGGATGACAGCGGCAGTCAGGGGTATGGCTGGTGGTGGTTCAGCAATACCCAGTTCCGTGATGAGCGTGTCGTGCTGAGCGCTTCCTATCTGCCAGCGGGGACTTATCGCTATGTCTACACGGTGCGGCCCGGTCTGGAAGGTACGTTCTCGGTGATCCCACCGACGGCGCGTGAATTCTACTTCCCCGAAGTCTATGGACGCGGGGCGGGGAGTACGTTCACGGTGGTCGCGGACGAGTAAGAAGGTCTTGTAATGGGGGCGGGGAAAAGCCCGCCCGACTTTGGCTGTTCTGGGCCGGAAGAATCCGGCCCCTACAATCTGTACATCTGACAAAGCGCCTTCTGATTGATGTCGGAAGGCGCTGTTATTTACCCTCTATCCTGACCGTGCGATGGTTTCTTTTGTTTTAAGAGGCCGGATGTCGCTATAATGAACGGATCGTCAGCACTGGTAAGTCGCTGCTTCAGGCCGACAGACATCGGATGTGAGGCAGATGGGGGTAGATATGCGATCTCTGGCAGCAGCACAACGCGCACGCCGCTTTCTGGAAGAAGGCTGTGTGATTGTGGATTTCGAAACGACCGGCTTTGTCAGCCCGTCGGTGGATATTGTGGAGATCGCCGTCATCGATCAGGATGGTCAGGTGCTGCTGGATACACTGGTGCGGCCTGAAGGTCACATCCCGTATCGGGCATCACAGGTCCACGGGATTTATGATGCCGATGTCCAGAACGCGCCCTCATTTACCGAAGTCTTTGCGGCTTTCCGGCAGGTTGTCAGCGCACAGCCGTTTGTGGTCGCCTATAACGATCAGTTCGAACGTGGAATCCTGCGGGCGGTCTGCCAGCGTCACATGCAGTCGCAGCCTCAACTGGAATGGCACTGTGCCATGCGTACCTATATGGCGTATGCGGGGCAGAACAAATTCAGCAAGCTGGGCATGGCCTGTGAGCGCGAAGGGGTGCAGGTGGAAAATGCACACCGGGCGCTTGGGGACTGCGCCATGACGCTGCATCTGCTGCGCCGCATGGCAGCCTATACTGAATCCGCCGGAAGTCAGGATGCCGGGATGGTTTCTGATACGACGTGGCCGACATTTCGCGGTTAGCGGTGGTGTGAAGGTTCTGTGAAAAGCGCGGAAGCCCCTATCCCGGCATTGCTGGCAATGCTACCCATTCCGCTACCGACAGGAAGAGCATCTGTCGTCCGTTCAGAGGGAAAGGGAGAAAAACAGGTCGCGCAGCTTGCTGCGCCGGTTAGGGGGAGCTTACAGGGGTAGGTTTTTAACTCTCGATGTTAGGAAACCTCATCCCCCGGCCCCTTCT
>CAYNDH010000047.1:5325-25725 GCA_964395665.1 uncultured Anaerolineaceae bacterium | reverse complement strand
TACACAAAACCGGCTTGCAGAGGCGCATTATGATCGAAACGTCAACAGAACCCAGGGGCGCTACAGCCAGAAGCCACTAACTTTCACACAGCCTCTACTCTGCCTGAAATTAAAGCAGTATCCACAGGCTGACAGATGATCCCTTTCAGGGCGATCTGTCAGCCTGTGTTTTGATTCAGGGGGTCGCTGTACGGGCCGAAGTCGGCGTCTGGACTGGCGTCCGTGTGACGGTGGCCGTCCGTGGAGCGGTGGCCGTCCGTGGAGCGGTGGCCGTCCGTTCACGGGTTGGCGTGCGGGTTAAGGTCGGCGTCCGGGTGGATGTCGGCGTGCGGGTTGGCGTGACGGTCGGGGTGGGGGTCGGCGTAAAGGTCGGCGTGGCGGTCGGCACCAGAGCGCTTTCGCACAGCACCAGCCGGTCATAATTGGAGTGGAACTGATAGCGGTTGCCAGCGGCCTCAATCACAAACCGATAGCCTTCCACGATCTGCGTAGCGTAGAACTGGCCCTCAAATGGACAGCCCAGACTGGCATCCTGCCACAGCATCGGCTCGGCACTGACAAGCTGGACACGGGCCTGCGGCAGATCGAGTTCGGTCGCGACGCGCTGAATGGCAAGCTGTGCCAGTTCGCCGGCAATCGGATCGAGCGCGACGAATAATTCCGGCTTTTCGGTGTAAAGATCATATTGAGCGCAGAGCTGAAGCGGAGCCGGAGCGTCGGTTTCAGCGCTATCATCGTCGTCGGCTGTATCCACGGAAACACGCGCCTGATAGTCATAGACGCGCTCACCGAACACCAGCAGGATATGATAGGCATCCGCCGCTGTGTCGGGCTGCTGGCCGCTGGCCGGTGTGGGGATCACGGACGCGCTGGCGCAGTCATCGGCTTCTGCTTCCCACTGGATGGCCTCAACCTGCACGACCTGCACGGCTTCCGCGATGGTATCGGCGCGGGTGGCGGCATCCTGACGGGCGCGTGCCACAGCGTCAGCCTGTGGATCGATGTTCGGGCGGTCAGTATCCGCCGCGATATCCGCCGTCTGGAGCGAATCAAGTGAGCGGCTGCCGACATCCGCCGGTGACATCACATCAGACGGCTGTGCTGTCTCTTCAGTGGGATCAGTTGGCGTGATGGTCGGGACCGGCGTGAATAATACCTGCGTGGGGGCTGGCGTGGACTCCGCCGGAGTGCAGGCCGCTATCACACCGACCGTCATCAGGCAGCAGACCAGCGCCGCACGCCTGAAAAGCCAGTCCAGCCTGCGTTGTGGGCCGCCGTGCCCTGAAATCAGAGCAGCGGTCGCGTGCAGAAGAAGAATTGGCATGGTTGATGCTCCGTCAGGTGCAGCAGATCAGGTGCGACAGGCTGGTATAGGCCGGTATAGGCTGATTAAGCTCTCTGAAAATCTGGTTTCCGGCATGGGCTGGAAGAATCCGGTCCCATGTGTACCAGGTTAAGCAGTTTACACGTTAAAGCCAGGTATAAATCGGGCCACGGTTTCCCCCCATCCCGGCGCGATAGAACTGCGCCACCCTTCCCCTCTGAAAGAGCGAAGCGACTGGAATGGGTAGCATTGCCTGCAATGCCGGGATAGGGGGCCTTTTAGCGACACCGATCACAGGGCGCAAAGTATTGCGCCCCTACACATCACAGACTGTGCATTGATGCAACTTGCATTCTGTGACAACGACATGCAGGCATGTGAGGCGTCGTCCGGCGTTTCCATAAGATTCAGAACCGCT
The DNA here is from genome assembly GCA_964395665.1 of uncultured Anaerolineaceae bacterium. Lineage (GTDB taxonomy): Bacteria > Chloroflexota > Anaerolineae > Aggregatilineales > Phototrophicaceae > JAEZAF01. The sequence goes on along the minus strand of CAYNDH010000047.1, from coordinate 23,983 downwards.
TTCTGAAGATTCAAATGCTCTCTGGTGACGATTTACAAGCGGTGGTTAATCGCTGCCTTCATCAGAGGGCTTGCCAAGGCGTTGTTCGACCAGTGCGGTCGTGATGCCTTCCACGCTGACGAGTTTATCACGCCCATTCGCGCCTGCGACGATCTCGATATGATCCTGCTCCACACCGAGTTCAGACGCCAGAAAGCGGACCAGCTCTTCATTGGCGGCGCTGTCACCGGCGGCATTCGCCACCAGGCGGATCTTCAGCGTGCCGTCTTCCTGAAGGCCGACGAGCTGTGTGCTGGCGGAGCGTGTCACCACGCGGACGGTAAAGGCTGCGCCGCCCTTGGCATCGGTAATCTGAAATTTGCGATCCATCATTGGGTCACCCTTTTGCTTAAAATCGACGCGCCGGTGTAGTGGTCAGCGTGACCGTTTGTGGGCGTGTGCAATTTGTTGATATGTAAATTTATTGACGATTTCAGACAGGTCTGCGACATTTTAAACTATAGCTAGGTTTAATTTGCGATGCAAACATGCGAATCTGCAAGCATACCAACGGCAAACACACCGGTCGCGATCTGCCCGTCACAGCGCCTGCACGATCACTTTGAGTATAATGCAGCCTGTGGCCTGCTGTCGTTAAGCTTTCCCCCCGGGACAGGGCCGCCGTCTCTGGTATAACTCAAATGCGCCCTATTCAACCGGGCGGGTGTCGTCGTTGCCCCAATCTTTCCACGAACCATCATAGACCGCGCCGACTTCGTATCCGGCCTGACGCAGCGCCAGCAGCCCGTAACTGGCCGAGATGCCGCTGTTGCAGTACAGGATCACCGGTTTCTCACTGTCAGTCTGATCTGCCTGCTCTGCGCTGTCAGCCGAGCCAGCGGCGCCGTTCAGGGTGATGTCATGGGCGGCGAACAGATCCTGAAGGACACCGGACGGTTTGAGCGCGCCATCACTGCTGACTAATATGCTGCGGGGCAGATTGATCGCGCCGGGGATATGCCCCATGCGTTTGGCCCGGGACGCCTGACCGCTGTATTCGGCAGGGGTGCGGACATCAATCAGATGAACGTTGTTCGCGCCCGTTTCAAGTGCCTGCTGGACATCGTCGGCGGTCCAGCGCAGGGCGGGATTGATGCGCGGGGTGAAGGTCGTCACGGGGATGCGCGGCGACTCCGATGTGATGGGGCGGTCTTCCGCCAGCCATTTCTGCCAGCCACCGTCCAGCACCGCCACCTGATCATGGCCGTAATACTGAAGCGCCCACCACAGCCGCGCCGCGAACATGCCGTCAGCATCATCATAGGCGACGACGAAGGTACGGTCATTGATGCCCAGCTTGCCCATCAGGGCGGCGAATTTCTCCGGCGGGGCGATCTGCATCTGCGCTGGGCCGTCAATGGTGATGTCCGTAACCCAGTCGATGAAGACCGCGCCGGGGATATGGCTTCTGGTGTAGGCGCTGCGATGGCTGAAATAGTGCGGCGGCGGATCGCTGGCCGGGGCGACATGCCCGCGAATATCAATCACGCGGACAGCGGCATCACGCAGATGACCTTCGAGCCAGACGGTTGAAACAATCGGTTTAGGGTAAGGCTGTGATGACATAAACAGTCACTCTTGATCAGGGTTGCATCCGAATGCGAGTCTGTGGGTATTGTAGACAGAGATGCGACAGCTTGCGAGACTGATGATGGCTTCGCGGCGGCATTGGACGGGGTACTTTCGTCTGGATGGGTGAGCTGATGGCGTGCCTGCTTCAGATTAGCACAGGCAGTCAGGGCCAGTACCGGCTGCTTATCGGAGCTGCTATTTGTAGCAGGTGCTGACAAAATCGTGTGATAATCACCATTTTCAGCGCCGGATATCCGCCATTGCTATTTATCTGTGACTCATCTTCTATGATGCCGATCGCAGGAGCCTAATCTGTTATCAATATACCTGAAAAGGTATTATTAGGCGAGATGTGAACCTGAAATCTGATTGAGAGGCAGATAAATTTTACGCAAACCGCCCTGGTAATAGGATGCTGGTCACATTACAGGTTAAAATTTATGGAAAAAACTTTGCATTTAACGCGATTCGTCATATAATCAGGGCGCTATGTGGGTGGCTTCAAGATAATAGTATCTTAACCACATCGGTACGGTGGTGGCGTACCGGCAGCCTGCGGGACGAATACAGAAACATGGCAGCCAGAAGCCTTGACTGGCAGGGCGAACATCGTTGTCAGTTTCGACAGACCTTGAGCAGGTCTGGTGCTACAAACTCCCTCTGGGGGGGCGTGTGCGTGTTACGGAAGGCGAAAGCAGCACCATCTACACAACATCAGGAGTAATCCTAAAATGGCAGAACGCATGCGTGGTACGGTGAAGTGGTTCAACAGTGAAAAGGGCTACGGCTTCATCACCCCAGAAAACGGGAGCGACTTGTTCGTTCACTACTCTGAGATCCAGTCCAATGGTTTCCGCACCCTCAACGAAGGCGACAAGGTCGAGTTCGAAATTACTGAAGGTCGGAAGGGTAAGCAGGCCAGCGCAGTCACTGTCCAGAACTAACTGCACAAGCTATAGGCTACACCCTCTCTTTTGAAAATGAAGCCCGTCTCAGTGACCTGAGGCGGGTTTTTGTTTAGTACAGCAATAATCAGGTTACTCAATATAACCTAAAGCCCGCAGGTTTTCGATCACCTCGTCGCTGACTTCGGTCTGCTGCGCCAGTGAGTCAGCGCGGACTTCGACCGCCTGCTTCACAAATGAGGCCAGCTTCGCCTTGAGTTCGACCACCAGCGGCGCGTGCTGCTGCGAGACATCGTTGATCTCCCCTGGATCATGCCGGACATCGAACAGCCCTTCGACGCGATCCGCGACCACAGCCAGCTTGTGTTCATCCTGATAGACGCCGCGCCGTACCTGTGTCAGCGCCAGTTGATCGATCAGGGCCGGGGCACGGTGACGCAGCACACTGAGGAAGGTCTGCGGCGGGAAGGCTTCGGCGAAAGCCAGCCCGCGTTCGGTATCCGGCTTGCCGTTGAGCGAGCGCGTCAGTGACAGCCCTTCGACATCGGCATTCGGATCATCAGCAGCCAGCGGCGGCGTGATGCCAGCCACATCCAGCACGGTATGGAACAGGCGGCGGGTGGAAACGTTGGTTGCCACACGTTTGCCTGCCGGGAAGCGCTCCGGATAGTGGATGATCAGCGGGACGTGCACCAGTTCCTGATAGACGACGAAGCTGTGGCCGAAGAAGTCATGATCGCCGTGGCCTTCGCCATGATCAGCGGCGATGATCACCATCGTGTCATCCAGTGCGCCGGACTGTTTCAGGGCGTGCAGCAGGCGTCCGAGATGGCGATCCTGATGGGCGATCTCGGCGTCGTAGAAGTCCTCAATCACCTGACGTTCCCAATCCTGTATGGGGGGGATGGCAGGGCTGGCCCAGCGTGCGGCATCGGCGTTGAAGCGCCCCATGAACTTATAGGCCTGACGGTCACGGCGCAGGGATGGCGCGATGCGGTCGAGTGCATCCTGCGGCGGACGGTAAGGCAGATGTGTCCCCATCAGATTGAGGAAGGTGAACATCGGCTGGTCACGGTTCTGGCTGCGATGCAGGGCCATGTAATCGATCACATCGCCGATTGAAGTCTCGGCATCGCCCTTGTAATTGACATAGCGCGTCCAGATCGGTGTCAGCAGCGGATGAAGCGACATGCGGAACAGCCAGTCGTTATGCGCGAACTGATTGCTGACGGCCCGTGCAAAGCGCTGCCAGTTGACCGACAGCGGCTGTGGAAGCCCGAAACGACGCGTTTGCAGTGGGCGGTTGGGCGCTGCGCCTGCGTAGTTGTAAAAATTGTCGAAGCCGCGCTGAAGGCCGGTATTCAGCACGCCGACCAGCGGATTATTGCAAAAGCCGACCGTGTGATAGCCAGAGGCCTGAAGGATCTCAGGCAGGGTGGGATAACTGCCAGACAGCACATGATTGGCTTCGACCAGTTCGTGTGTGGACGGATACAGGCCGGTGAACATCGACGCATGTGACGGGATCGTCCATTGTGCCGGTGAGATGGCGCGTTCGAACAGAGTCGCGCCCGTGCTGAAGGCATCAAGCTCTGGCGATGTCTCGCGCTGGTTGCCGTAGACTGACAGGCGGTCGCGGCGCTGGGTATCCAGCACAATGAACAGGATATTGGGTGAGGTGCTGCTCATGATAAGGGTGACTCGTTTCACTGCTGCATCAGGTCGGGTATCCGCATCAGGTTGATGATCCGCATCAGGTTGATGATCCGCATCAGCGGCCCGACCGTGTCCAGCATTCATCGCAATTTAAACAGGATAGTAGCATAGCACCCGACCGGATACCCTACAATGGACTTTCATCGGACTTATCAAAGACTCAGTGTACATGCGTGCATGTGTACATGCCGTGCACCTGATGTGCTGCATCCAGATCGCAGGGATAGGTAATGTCAGGCGGACAATGCAGGCATTGTCCCTTACAGAAGGGTTGTATATTTTGTGCATACCCGATACTGATCTGGAACAGGTGTGCGGATTTTCGGAAATCGGCCTATACTGGAGCAGCACTGAAGAGGGATGTCCGACGGATGTCATGGGGGATACAGCGATGAGGCTGTACCCCTCACAACACAGGCTAACCTGATTTTGCGCTGCTGTATTTATCAGGTATGGGGCCTTTTTATGCACCGCCGCGTACATAGATGCTGCCGATTGTAAACGTCATCACGACGAAGAGCACCGACAGCGTCGCTACACCCAGCGCGAGACGACTTCTGAGGACATCGTTTTTAACGGGTAACCAGTAAAAGAACAGGCAGAAACCCAGAGGAGCCAATCCACCCAGATAATGGATAAAAAGCTGAAGCGCACCGAGACCCTGATCCAGTAGTTTAATTCCCACCAGGGCCTGAATCATCACGGTCACCTGGAAGAAAATCAGACTCGCGTGTGCCTGGGGGGTGAATTGTTGTTTTTTCCAGGCTGCCCAGCCTGTACCAATTAACGCGATGACCGACGCAAGCAAAACGAGTGTGCCGGTCATCACATGGATGTTGGGTGTCAGAATAATTGAATCGATCACTGTAAATCACCTTTTGGTTAACGTTGTGGATATGGAAACGCGATCACGTCTCTGGGACGAAGCGAGAGTATGCCATATTTTTGCTGCAATGCATTGCCTGAAGAGAAGCCAGATGAGGCACGCCCCCTTTCGAACATTGACATATCGGTGGAGCCGAGATGCTGCGACCAGAAACTGATAACCTTTACCTTCAGCGCGTCAACGCCGTGATTGATGCCATCTACAGCGGGCTGGATGGTGATCTCTCGCTGGAAGCATTAGCATCGGTGGCTGGCTTTTCGGAATATCATTTTCACCGTGTTTTTTCGGCGGTCGTCGGCGAGACGCTCAACGACTTTGTGGCGCGGGCGAGGGTCGAGCGTGCGGCGGCGCTGATGCTGACTTCCCCGCAGATGTCGGTGCTGGATGCGGCGCTGATCTGCGGTTATCAGTCGGCATCGGGCTTTTCGCGTGCATTCAAACGGCGTTTTGGCTTTTCGCCGCGCCGGTGGGATCGCTCCAGTCCGTTGGCTCTGGAAGATAGCAAGATCGGTCAAGTCCCGGATGCCTTCCCTCAATATACTGTGGACAGGCTTCAGGAAGTGGCAAACAGTGACGGGTTCAGCGTTCGCCTGATCGACATCCCGGCGCAGCGGCTGGCGTACATCCGCGTGGCCGATGCCTACAGCGACTACCAGCGTATTCTGGATGCGTATGCGCTGCTGGTGCGGTGGTATCAGCGCAGTGTCGGTGATCCGCGCAGCGCGACGCTGTATGGCATGTCGATGGAAGACCGGCACCTGACCGATATTGGCAGGGTCTACTTTGACTGGTGTCTGTCACTGCCAGTGGGCTGGACCGGCTGGCCGGATCAGGAGATCAGGCTGGATCATGGGATCAGGCTGGATCAGGAGATCAGGCTGGATCATGGGATCAGTGTGCGTGATCTTCCGGCTTTTAAGGCAGCCGCAGTCCGTCTGTATGGCGATCTGCCGATGGAAGACCGGGCATGGCAGTATCTGTGGCGCTACTGGCTGCCCCGCAGTCGATACCAACCGGCGGCGCTTCCCATGATGGAGATCTACCGCCAGATGCCGGATGCGCTTGGCTGGGACTGCTTCGACATGGACTGCGCGATACCGGTAGACGTGCTGTAGCGCCTCTTTCGCTGAAGCTGACATTGACCCTTTATCAGGTGAGTCATTCACAGGAGCATTGCACAATGGATCTGGGGCAGTTTTCAATCAGCCTGAACGTGAAGGATATTAAAGCATCACGCGCATTTTACGAAAAGCTTGGCTTTCAGGTGATCGGCGGCAGCGAAGCCGACAACTGGCTGATCATGCAAAGCGGGAACACACATATCGGGCTGTTTCAGGGGATGTTCGAGCAGAACGGCCTGACGTTCAACCCGAAGGATGTACGTGCCATCCAGCGGCATCTGGTCGCGCAGGGGATCGAGCTTTTGCAGAAGGCCGATGAGACGACCGAAGGCCCGGCGCATATCGCGCTGCTGGACCCGGATGGCAATCCGATTCTGTTTGATCAGTTCTAGGGGCGTGGCAGGGCTTTTAAACCTCATCCCTCAACCCCTGCTCCATGCAAACCTGTTTGCCGGAGGAGGGGCGAGAACGCTGAGTCGAGAAGGGATTTAGGGGTGAGGTGAGACACAGATATCGAGTACATAGCACACCGCAGATACACCACTTTCGATCCGTCACGTTTAGCAGATAAGGAACAACCTATGATCCGTATTCAGCCCGGTATGATTGCCTCTGTTGACCTGACCGTTTCGGATGCAGACCGCATCCGCGACTTTTACCAGTCCGTGATCGGCTGGAAGTACATGCCGCTCGATATGGGAAACTATGCCGACTACATCATGACCACAACTGACGACCAGCCCACCAGCGGGATCTGTCATAAACGGGGAAGCAATGCCGCGCTGCCTTCAGTCTGGATGGTGTACTTCATCGTCGCTGATATGAGCACGGGTTTACAGGCAGTGGAGCGGCTCGGCGGTACGGTACTGGTGCGACCAGCGCAGGCCGAAGGCTCACGCTATGGCGTCATTCAGGACCCGTCAGGCGCGATCTGTGCGCTATATGAGGTGGGTGAGGCCGATCAGGAAGGGATGACCGCGCAGCTTGCAGCGATTGAAGCCGCGCATGGTCAGCCGGGACATATGGCATGGGTTGACCTCACGGTAGAGAATGCGGAAGCCGTCCGCGATTTCTATCAGCAGGTCGTCGGCTGGACACCGCAGACGGTCCCGCAGGAAGACGGTGCAGAGACCTACGACGATTACAACATGTGTACAGCCGATGGCACGGCCCGTACCGGCATCTGTCACAAGCGTGGGACGAACGCGGCGCTGCCGTCGCAGTGGATGGTGTATTTCGTCGTGCCGGATGTCGATCAGTGTATCCGAGCGGTTGAGGCTGGCGGCGGCAGCATTATACGATCACCACACGGCGGCGGAGGTGGCCGGATGGCAGTCATTGAAGATCCGGCAGGCGTCGTATGCACTCTGTTCGAGATGACCGGCGATAGCACTTAACCTCTATGGGTAGAAGCCCTGCACCTTAGACCGCAAGGTGCATGCAGCCGCCGGATGTCACGGGCGGCTGTTTGTTTTCACCCAGACAGGATGGATTGAAATAAATCGTAATATAGGATTGTTGAAAGTGACCTATTCGGGACTGGTAGATTTGTTAACAACAGATATTACCCGATTGGCTACTATGAAATCGGGAAAAGTGGATGTGGAAGCCGCTTTCACTTCATTCTATGGTAGCAGAGTCATTTTTCCGGAAATGATCCCTGTAAGCTTGAGTGAGGATGTAGCGCTATGTATTTCACTGACGGTCAGCTTCAGTTCGAAGTCCGTGTTGAGAAGCCGAATCCGCTGTTTGCCAGGATGCTTCAGCAGGCCATCGGGGGCAACGAAGGCGAGATCCGCGTCTGCCTGCAATATTTCTTTCAGGCGTGGTCGCTGCCATCCAAGATGGATAAATACCGTGATATGCTGCTGCATACCGCCACTGAAGAGATCAGCCATATTGAAATGCTGGCGACCGCTGTGGCGCTGAATCTGGAAGGCGCACCGCTTTCGTTTCAGGAAGAAGGCTATAACGGCAGTGTCGCGGTGGCCGCTGCGATGGGTGGGATGATGCCGCGTCATATCCTGTCATCCGGTTTGAACGCGCTGCCGGTGGATGCGAATGGCGTCCCGTTTTCGGGCGCATTCGTGGTTGCCAGTGGTAATCTGGCCGGGGATATGTACGCCAATGTGATGGCTGAAGCGACCGGTCGCACGATGGTCACGCGCCTGTATGAGATGACCGATGATCCCGGCATGAAGAAGATGCTGGCGTATCTGATCGGGCGGGATACGATGCATCAGAATCAGTGGCTGGCGGTGCTTGAGGAACTGGGGGATCATCTGCCGGTTCCGGCCAGCTTCCCACAGTCAGAGGAAAATCAGGAATACAATTATGCCTTCATGGCATCCGGTGCGGATGGGATGCCGACACCGGAGGGCCGCTGGACAAGTGGCAAGTCGATTGACGGTAAGGGTGAGTTCTCGATCAGGGAACAGCCGGGTGCAGGCAAACCGATGCGCGAATCACCGGACCCACGCACGCATAACGATGTCAACAAGCCGCAGGCCACGGTTGGAGATGTGCTTAAAAATCTGAAATCGTAAGTTTGTAATTGGTTAGAGACGAAAGCGCACCGTCAGTGATCAGCCGATGGTGCGCTTTTGATTGCTGTATGGTTCAGGGTTCAGGGATGCCTGATTGTCAGTACGTCTCCCAGACGGACTCGCCGCTGAGAATGCGCTTGATCTGGCGGGGGAAGCGTGCGCGGCTGAGCGGCTTCCCGATGTAACCGTCGAAACCAGCTTCCTTGCACTTCGGGATCTCGCTGTCGGCGTCCTGTGCGGTGACGGCTACCACCAGCACATTTTTCAGCTTTTCGTCGGCGCGGATCAGCTTCAGGATCTCGTAGCCGTTGGTGCGCGGCAGATTGATGTCCAGCAGGATAATATCGGGCGGCGGCTTCATGGCGTGTGCCATCTCGATCACGCCCTGCCCGCTGGTGTTGATGTAGGCGTGGATGCCCAGGTAGCGCATCATGACACCGATAATCGCCATTCCGCCCGCATCATCCTCAACCACCAGTGCGTTGACGCTTGATAATTCCGTACTCATTCCCGATCCTTCGTGGCAATTCTATATTTCGTATTCTAACAGAGGTTAGAAAGGTGGACAACGCCACCCCGCCTAAACCAGAATAGGTATTTTGGCTATAGATCATGATTCTTCATGGCAGACATCACCTGCAAGAGGGTATCATCTACACAGCGCAGGAAAAACAACTTCAGGTCAGCAGTCAATGAGAGTAACGATTCGCTATCGCGGAAGACAGCAGGTTAAGACCGGCATCATCATCCTGTTGTTGGCATTACTTACCGCCGCCGGTTCTGTTTACAATCCGATTCTGGCGCAGGATGAAACACCGGAAATCCCAGCCGATGTTCCAGCCGATACACCGGCAGACATCCCGGCGCAGACTGCCGGTGAGCGTGGCAAGGTGCTGGCGTGGGTCGGCAGTGGACGCTCTGCCGAAAGCCGACCGGGATCATCCGCCAGTGAGTTAGGTTATCTGGGTGCAGGTGGTGAATGGGAACTTCTGCTCACCCTGCCGCAGACATTTGTCGGCGTGTATCCGTGCGGCGACCGCGCCCTGTCTCCGGACGGGCGGCGCTTCACCTTTCTGGTGCATGAACCACGCGGTGGCAAGGACGGCGGGACGCTCTATCAGATCACGGATGCCGGACAGCCGGTGGCGGTGGGACCGGCCCATGCGCTGACCTGTGCGGGCGGTGATCCGTTCCAGTATTCGCCGGACAGCCAGCGGCTGGCCTATATCGACTTCGATTATTCAGAGAACAGAATTTACGTCACCGGGACGCTGCGCGTGCTGAATTCAGACACGCTTCAGCCGGTGGGTGAATATCCCAATGCGGCCAGCTTCACCCTGACCGAGCGTGATCTGTTCTTCACGCGCTTTTACACTAATCAGAGTGGGGCAGTGGATGAGATCGCGGTGATGGTCGTCTCGCCGCTGGTGGATGGCACGGCGAATGAGGTCGCAACCCTGTTTCCCCCGGTTGGATGCCGTTTCACCAGCGCACAGATCATGCCGATTGCAGGCAAACTGGCGGTCCTGGCCGGTCAGCGGTGCAGCGGCGGCAGTCAGTGGCAGTTTTATACGCTCAACCGCGATGGCGGCGGTCTGATCACCTCTCCGGCGGTGAGCAGCGGTGCTTTTACTTCCCAGACGCGCACCAACTGGCTGATCCCGTCGTGGGATGATCGCACGCTGCTGTTTTCGGTGGCGGATGGCGCACTGAATAATACCGCGCGTCTTTTCACACTGCCCATGGCGACTACAGAGACGGGATCGGTGGACAGCCGCACCGCGCTGATTGATGGCGGCGTGCGTTTCCCCGGCTACAGCTTCAGCCGTTTTCCGTCTTCGAATGTCGCGATGCCGCAGATTTCCCCTGATGGCCGTTACTGGGTGATGGTAGAAGGGCGGACGGCAGGCAGCAACCTGCATGTGATCGACCGCGCACAGCCTTCCATTTCATTCGATCTGATCTTTGTGGCGGGGACGGTTTCGCAGGTGTTTTTCTCACCTGACAGCCGAACACTGTACGCGACGATCGGTGAGACGACCGGTGCTTCTAACCGGCTCCAGAGTTGGGACCTCACGACGCTGGTGGCCGATACCACTGCTGAAGATGCCACTGCTGAAACGCCACCCGTGCCGAACCGCACGCTGCTCGAAGGGGCGTATGGCCGCACCCTGATCTATCCCGATGGCCGGGCGGTGGCAGCGGTGATCTGGCAGCGTGGGACCGATAACAGCCAGACACTGTATCAGACGCTGGCACGTATCAGCCTTGAGGATGGGCAGGTGCTGCAGGGCCTGCTTACCCCAGAGCAGATGATCGGCTATAACGAGGCAACCGGGCTGGTGAATTTTCAGCGCTTTGTTTATCCGCTGGCGATACTGGGGACGTCGGGCGGGGCAGCATCAGCACCCGATGCCGGTACCGGGGATGGCACACCGTAAAACGGGTTGCAGGGACACGGCACTGTCGTGTCCACGTTTTAGAGCGCGGCGAATTCTTCCACTGTGCTGACGCGGAGATTACCGGCCAGTTCGTGTCCGATGTGATGTTCGGTGCCGTTGACGCGCAGATGCAGCGGGCCGTTGAACGGGGCCAGATGGACCAGCTCGAAGCGCGTGCCGGGTTTCAGCGCCAGATGATCGAGATAGCGCAGCTTGTCGGCATCATGCGTGTGGACACGGCTAAGGATGTATTCCCCCTGCGGCACACGTGTCAGAGGCCGGTCAATGACCTGCGGCATGATGCCTTCAGGCGACGGAATCGGCTCCCCATGCGGACAGCGCCGGGGATGCCCGGCCATTTCCGACATGCGCTCGACGACCATGTTACCGACGGTTGCCCCTAACTCGTCAGCGGTCTCATGGACTTCATGCCAGCCGAATCCCATGACATCGACCAGAAAGCGCTCCACCAGCCGATGGCGGCGGATGGACATCAGCGCTTCATATTCCCCTTCAGATGTCAGTTTGATGCCGCGATACGGCTCATGTTCCAGATAACCGGCATCTTTCATGCGCTGGACCATGCGTGTCACGGCGGGCGGAGAGACCTTCAGCACCTCTGCCAGTGCAGAAGTGGAAACATACGGATCATCTGACTGGTAGTGTGCCAGTCGATAGGCTTCTGCCAGATATTCCTGCATCGCAGGACTTGCGACCATAGCGCACTGCTTTCAGAACAGGTCAATTACCTAACAATACATACTTACTATACAGAATGTACGCTGATTTTTAAAGAGGTTAAATTATAAGAATCGTATCCGAAAGAATCGGTTATACGATCCCACAGTTCACGCCCCTTTAACGCCCTTCTGTTTTTCACTGTCATTTCACCCGCTGTGATCGTGGGCTGTATGAGCCTGTTATCACCAGTGGTATAGCCTGTACTCACCGAATGCTGATTTAATTCGGTTAACACACGTGTTTTTAGAATAGACAGGTTCTTTCGAAAGGATTGAAGATGCAGAAGCGATGGTTCTTACTTATTGGATTGCTTTTAGTTTTTCTCGGCGGCTTTGCCGCATGGCAAATCCAGACGAACGGCGGTCAGATCGAGATCAGGGATGTGCGCTTTATGGGGACCAATGGCACCCTGATGAGCGCACTGCTTTATATCCCGCCCGGTGTCAGTGCAGACGATCCGGCGCCGGGTGTGCTTGCTATTCATGGTTATATCAACTCGCGGGAGACACAGGCTGGCTACGCGATTGAACTGGCGCGGCGTGGGTTTGTGGTGCTGGCGCTGGATCAGACCGGGCATGGCTATTCTGATCCGCCTGCCTTTGGCAACGGGTTTGGCGGCCCGGACGGGCTGGCCTATCTGCGCTCGCTGGACATCGTCGATCCCGACAATATCGCGCTGGAAGGGCATTCGATGGGCGGCTGGGCGTCGCTGATCGCGGCGGCAGTTTATCCGGACGATTACAACTCGGTCATGCTGCAAGGATCATCGACCGGGACGCTCGGCGCACCGGAAGGCACCGCTGAATTCCCGCGCAACCTTGGCCTGGCCTTCAGCACATGGGATGAATTCTCACAGCTCATGTGGGGATCACCGACGGGTTATGGTGTGGTCGAGACAGAGAAACTGCAAACGGCATTCGGCACCGACGAGACGGTTGAAGTCGGTCAGCTTTACGGCTCGATTGAGGATGGCACCGCCCGTCAGCTTTATATGCCGGTGACGACACATCCGGGCGATCATCTCAACTCCGAGGCGATTGGCGCGGCGGTGGACTGGATTCAGCGCACACTGGAAGGCGAGAACGAGCTTGACCCGGCCAATCAGGTCTGGCAGTGGAACGAAATCGGACGGCTGATCGCGCTGATCGGGGCGGTGATCGCGATGGTCGCTTTTGGCGGTCTGCTGCTGTCCACGCCATTCTTTGCTGATCTCATCCAGCCGATGCCGGAAGGGATGCCGATCCACGGCCCCGGTCGCTATCTGGCCTATGCGCTGACGATTTTCATCCCGATCCTGACCTATTTCTGGTTCCAGAATCAGGCCGCGACTCTGATCCCGCAGGCGACGCCGCTGTTCCCGCAGAATCTGACGACCGGCATCATGGTCTGGGCGGTGGGCAACGGCCTGATTACGCTGGTGCTGTTCCTGCTGTGGCACTTCACCAGTAATGCGCGTCGCAGTCCGGCCCCGACCGCACGCACCTACGGGCTGGTGTCCGATATTCAGCATATCCTGAAGGCGCTGCTGCTGGCGGTGCTGGTGACAGGCTTCGGCTATGTGCTGCTCGGCCTCTCCGATCTGCTGTTCAAGACCGACTTCCGCTTCTGGGTGGTAGCAGTCAAGCTGATGAGTTCGCTGCACGTCCGCATCTTCCTGGGCTATCTGCCGTTCTTCACCTTCTTCTTTCTGGTGCTGGGTGTGGCGCTGCATGGACAGCTTCGCCCGGAACGCCCGGTGAGCCTTGCACGTGAGATGCTGGGGAATGTCGGCCTGCTGGTCCTGGGGTTCTTCGTGCTGCTGGCGGTTCAGTATATCCCGCTGTTTGCCGGGAACCCTGCGCCGTTTGGTGAAGATCTGCTGACGGTGGTGGCGTTCCAGTTTATCCCGCTGCTGACGATTGTCGCGATCATGATGACGTACTTCTACCGCCGCACGGGGACGATCTACACCGGCGCGTTTGCCAGCGCGATCTTCATCACGTGGGTGATTGTGGCGGGGCAGGCGACGCATTATCCGTTTTAGAAGCATGGGCTGAAGTCAGAAAATCCCTCTGTGGTTTACGCACACAGAGGGATTTTTGTTGGATCACGCGCCGATCACACAGGAGAAAGGCATTACATCAGCGGGTGATCCGGGGAAAATTGAGGATCACAGCGTGGGCTGTTCGGGATCAGCCAGCCGTCCAGCCGCCATCTGCGACAAGGACTTCACCGTTCACGAAGCTGGCCTCATCACTTGCAAGGAACAGGGCAACGGTCGCCAGTTCTTCCGGCTGTGCCATGCGGACAGACATGCCGAGTGTGGACTGCAGGCGTTCGTATCCGAGCGGGCTTGGATTATGCACCTGAATATTGGTCGCCACACCGCCGGGGCAGATCACGTTACAGCGGATGCCCTTCTGCGCGTACTGATAGGCGATGCTGCGCGTCAGGCCGATCATCCCATGCTTGGATGTCGTGTAGGCTGCGCCAGCGCGTCCACCAAACAGGCCGCCAACGGATGCGACATTGACAATTGAACCGCTGCCCTGTTCCAACATGGCCTGAAGGGCTTTACGAGACACGTACATCGGGCCGGTCAGGTTGACATCCATGACGCGTTCCCACAGCTCGTCATCGACATCAGCCAGCGGTGTGAATTCGTCCATGATGCCGGCGTTATTGATCACGATGTCCAGCCGACCGTGGGTTTCCAGCGCGGTATTGACGATGGCTTCGGCGCTGGCCTTGTCGGAGATGTCACCGGCCACGGTGGTAATCTCATATCCAGCCGTTTTCAGTTCATCCGCCAGTGCGGTCAGATTTTCCTGATAAAGATCAGTGGCGACGACTTTCGCGCCTTCTGCCGCAAACCGCTGCGTGATCGAACGTCCAATACCTGATGCTGCGCCAGTGACCAGAGCGACCCTGTTTTCGAGTCTCATAGGGATTTCCTCTTGTTTCTGCCTGTATAGCTCAACTTCCGTTACTGCTTACATCATACATTTTGAGCGTGGTGAGTGTTAGTGAAATTTGTCACAATAAAAGTAGTCATTCGTCTTATTGTTTGCATATGGGCAGGCGGGTAAGAGAAGGGCAGGTTGGGCAAGTCTGTCATGGTACACTTCTCGCACAAACAGAGCGCCTTAATACAGCAGGGAAACAGAAGGAAACCTCATTATGTCTGACCATGAAAACAGCACGTCACCCGTCGGCCCGTATCATCTCGATACACTGGCGATCCACGCGGGGCAGGAACCCGATCCGACCACCGGCGCGATCATGACGCCGATTTATCAGACCTCAACCTATGTGCAGACCGGCCCGGCAGAGCATAAGGGTTATGAGTACAGCCGCACGGATAATCCCACCCGTACCGCGCTTCAGGACTGTATCGCCGCGATGGAAGGCGGGCGCTATGGGCTGGCGTTTGCGTCCGGACTGGCGGCCATTGACACCATTCTGCGGATGTTCAATCCGGGGGATCATATCATCGTCGGGGATGATGTCTACGGCGGCACGTACCGCCTGTTCGAGCGGGTTTACCGCCGTTTCGGGATCGAGTTCAGTTGGGTGGATCTCACCAATCTGGATACGGTGCGCGACGCTATCCGGCCAGAGACGCGTATGCTGTGGCTGGAGACGCCGACCAATCCAATGATGCGGCTGGCGGATATCGCATCACTGGCGATGATGATGGGTGAACAGCACGGCACAAAGATTCTGGTGGCGGTGGACAGCACCTTTTGCAGCCCGGCCATTCAGCAGCCGCTGGTACTGGGTGCGGACATCGTCATGCACAGCAGCACCAAGTATCTGGGCGGCCACAGTGACGCGGTCGGCGGTGTGGTGGCGCTGAACGATGAAGCGATCTATAACGATCTTAAGTTCCTTCAGAATGCGGTTGGCGCAGTCCCCGGCCCGATGGACTGCTTTCTCGTGCTGCGCGGGCTGAAGACGCTCGGTGTCCGTATGGAGCGCCACAGCGAGAACGGGCTGACGGTCGCGCAGTTTCTGGAAGATCACCCTGCCGTGAAACAGGTGATTTATCCCGGCCTTGAGAGTCACCCGCAGTATGAACTGGTGCAGCGTCAGATGAAGCTGCCCGGCGGGATGATCAGTATCCTGCTGAATGATGCGGAAAGTGGCCGCCGGATGGTCACCCGGACGAAGCTGTTTGCACTGGCGGAGAGCCTTGGCGGTGTCGAGAGTCTGATCGAGCATCCCTACAGCATGACACATGCCAGCACCGCGCAGAGTGATCTGGCCGTGCCGCCGGAACTGGTGCGCCTGAGCGTCGGCATCGAGCACATTCACGATCTGCTGGACGATCTGCGCGGCGCGTTAAGCTGAGTGAATCAGGGCCTGATCAGTCGTCGCTGCCACTGCTGACGGTGATGTCGTACAGGAACATGCGCGATGCGATGGGTTCGCCGTTCTCATCGAGCACATCCATCCGGCGCTGATCGGTGATCTGATAGGCTCCGGTCGAGACTGTATAAGTGCCTGTGGGGATGCGTGCCGGAAGGGTGATATAGGTCACCTGTAATACCACATCACGATTGGTAAGCTGACTCGGCGGCACACTGATCAGGTCATTCTGGGCAATCGGAGCCTGTGACGGATCGCCGAGAAGATGCGAGAAGAGGCGCAGATCACGGGGCAGCGGGCCATCAATGCGCCAATAGGTCGAGACGGTCACAATGCCCCCCGGTGGATAGAATTTGACACTGGGGATCTGATAGCCGAGAAAAGTCAGATTGCCGCCCAGTCGTATGGGTGGAAGCGTCTGGGTGGTGGTCGCGCCACCCTCCTGCGGCAGTAGGATCGGTTGGGTGGTGGTAAAGCGGCCAATGGTATTCGCCAGTGATGAGGCGACTTCCATTATCAGCACTGAATTGGGGCTGACGCGGCCATTATCGACCGCGATACCGCGTTCCAGCCAGTTGATGATAAACGGATTGGCATTTTCCAGCGTGTTCTCTTCAGTCAGGATCACCTGCTGAAGGCTGCCGCCATTGATGAACACAATCGTCTGATTGCAGTCCACATAACGGATGTTCGGAGTCGATGTGCGATGCTGCATCAGGCTCATGATCTGGCCGTTGGTCAGTTCGGCACGGGGCGTCGCCGGGTTCAGCGACCTGGCACAGACGACGGTCGGGATCTCATCGGCGGTTTCGTCGATGCGCTGCGCCAGTGCTGCCAGCCGACCGTTATAGGCTTCCTGCACAGCGTCCAGTCGCGGCCACTGGATGAAAAGATCAAACCAGGTGGCGGCGAAAACAAAGCCGACCAGCACGACCAGTCCGGCCACTGCCGCCCGTCTGAGGTTCTGGCGGTGAAACAGCTTTATGACAGTAGTGACGCCAAGGCCGAAGAAGATCGCCAATACCGGCAGTACCGCCGCAAATGCGATGAATGATGGCGCTTTCGGGCTGAGCAGGGCCAGCGGCAGCAGGGTGATCAGCGCGATGACCGGCAGCATATAACGCGCCTTGCGGATATAGCGCAGCGCGACACCAAAGCCAAACACCATGAGCGCGAAAGTCGCAGGATCGAACAGCGGGCGATAGGGCAGGTTGTAGATCTCGCTTTTATCGCCGCGAATACCGATGCTGAGCAGGGTGGTGATCACGCGCTCTGGAATCGGCTTGCGGTCGCTGGCGAATCCATCGAGCAGACGGTCCACACCGCCCAACTCCGGCAGGCGCAGCGCGGAAATCAGATAGGGCATGGCGACGATCACCGCCACCAGTGCCGCAAAGCTGATATAGCTCAATGTCTGCCGGGACAGTGACATGCGCGAAAGCAGCATATAGACGATATAGAGCAGGGTCATCAGCGCGATCAGCAGGCCGGCGGGATGCACGTAGAAGCTCACACCGACCAGCAGCCCCAACGCGGCGAAGGCGCTGGTCAGCGTCTGGGTGCCGCGCCGCCGCCAGTAGACGGGCAGTCCGAGCGCGAGTGCCAGCAGGACGGCGGTGGTGAGCAGCGGAAGCAGGGTCTCGCGCCCGACCTGACGTGACAGCAGTGTCGGCAGGAAGCCGAAGGCGATCAGCGCCATGGATGCCAGCCCCGCCAGATTGCCATACAGCCGCCGCACCAGCGCATACACCAGCGCGATCGTGATCATGCCGACGTAGGCCGCGAGAATATGGTATCCGAGCAGGCCGCTGCCGGAGAAGGTGGTCACCGCCGCCAGCAGGGTGTGATAGAAGCCCTCACGCCCTTCACCATTGACGTTGTAAAACACCTGAATAAACCCCTGCCGGGCGTTATCCGCAAGGCGAATATCCATGATTTCCTGTGCATGGAGTCCCGGGGGAAGGGTGGTAAACTGCCAGAAGCGCAGCAGCGCGGCCAGCAGCAGAATGAGTACTGCGAACACAAAGGCTATGCGATTATGACGCCGCATGTTAATTTCCAGCCGATTTGAGGCTTCAATCATCGGGCACATCATTTGCCCGGTTGTCATCTTCTATCCCTTCGGCCAATGATGCTGGCCGATGTATGGGTTAGAATAACGTAGCGTTACAGGGGCGTCAATCCGACATAGCACTATTGATACATCCTTAAGGGTGACAGACACCCGTCCCCTGCGTCGCAGAAGCAGTGAAAATGGCTGAATGCTGAACCGAACAGGAGCACCATAGCGTTATGAGGCATAAAGATCACCTTCGTAGACTGATCACACTTCTACTGGCAC
>CAYNDH010000047.1:0-5225 GCA_964395665.1 uncultured Anaerolineaceae bacterium | reverse complement strand
AGCGTTATGAGGCATAAAGATCACCTTCGTAGACTGATCACACTTCTACTGGCACAGGATGATCAGGCTGATGCCGCCTGTGCTGATCTGAACCCTGCGCCACTGGTCGCTCCAGCGTCTTTATCTATGATGTTGACAGCGGTGAGCTGATTCATGAAATCGAGACGCGCAACCATGATCTGGAGTTCAGCGCTGATGGGACCTTCTTCGTGACAGCGGGCGATCTTGAGCGTGTGATCGTGTGGGCGGTGCCGTGACACTGACAGTAGAGGTCAGGTTTAATCTGAAGTTAACCCATGTGCGTTATGCTGCGGTCATTGCAATCGTCGCTGCGCTGTTATAATCAATGCCAGCGTCGTGGATAACCTACAAGGAGACAGAACATGGCAACACGTCAAGCACAGGCCGTTTGGGAAGGCACCCTTCAGGATGGCCGTGGACAGATGCATCTGTTCGGCAAGGATCATAACTACTCGTTTTCATCACGCTTTGAAGATGGCGAAGGGACTAATCCAGAAGAACTGATCGCCGCCGCCCATGCCGGGTGCTATTCGATGGCGCTGAGTGGCCGCCTGACCCGCGAAGGCTTCCCGCCCGTGCGCGTCCAGACACAGGCGAAGGTCAATCTGGCGAAGAAAGAGACCGGTTTCGCGATTGATCGCATTGATCTGGAAACCGCCGCCGAAGTGCCGAATATCACCGAAGAGAAGTTTCAGGAAATCGCCAAGGCTGCCAAGGAAACCTGCCCGGTGTCGGTCGCGCTCGGCGCTGTCGAAATCACCCTGTATGCCCGGCTGGTTTCGTAAGGTTGGCCGCCTGACGGCGTCTGAAATCTAAAGCAATGTGAGTAAATCTGACGGAACGGGGCGCAGCTTGTCGCTCCGTTCTGTTTTAGATTGTGTTGATATTTGCAAAATTGCTCATTGACAGGGTGATGGGATGCGGCTACACAAAACGGGCTTGCAGAGTTACACGCTGAGCGGAGCGTCAACATAATCCAATTAAACATCTGTTGTAATAACACACTGGTAAGGCGATGAGCAACGAATACACACCGCTGCTGAAAGCGGCGGTTCTGGATGACGAACGCTTTGTGCAGGCCACGTTCAGCGGGACACAGCGCGGACATGACTCGCGCTGGCAGCGGCTGACGATCCGCCCGGTGATGCTGAAGGATGGGCGGCAGCTTCAGTTCTCGTGGTACGACGCGAAGCAGAATTTCGTCTACAACTACGCCGGGGATGCGCTGCCTGATGCACTGGATGAAGCACTGATGCTGCCGTTTGCCAGCTTCAGCGTCCAGACCACGGACGGCGATCTGAATGTCCAGATCACGAAGAAGGGCAAGCCGATTCTGCACCGGCACAAGCCAACCGCGCCGCGTGATGTCGATCTGACACATGACCGGCAGAAGCGGCGTCTGCTGCGCGAAGGCCAGCCGCAGCCGTTTCTGGAAGCAGTCGGCATTATGAGCGCCGATGGCAAAATCCGCGCCGGGATGCACAGCAAATTCACCCAGATTAACGAATTCCTGCGTCTGCTGGATGAAACCGGCGTCTTTGACTCACGGGGAGAACAGACCGGATCGCTGCGTGTCGTGGACTGCGGCTGCGGCAGCGCCTATCTGACCTTTGCGGCATATTACTACGCGACGCAGGTTAAAGGGCTGGCGGTGCAGATGATCGGCCTTGATACCAACACCAAACTGATCGACGCCAACAACCGCCGCGCCGCAGATCTCGGTTGGGGCGATGGTCTGATATTCGTTACGACGCCGATTGAGGACTATCAGCCGCAGACGGCGCCGGATGTGGTGATTGCGCTGCACGCCTGCGATACCGCCACCGATGATGCGCTGGCGCTTGGCATCCGTTCGCAAAGCCGCCTGATTGTCGCCGCGCCGTGCTGTCATCATCATTTACAGGCGCAGTTGGAGCAGGGCGACACGCCGCAGCCGTTCGGTGAGGTGCTGCGCTACGGGCTGTTTCATCAGCGCATGGGCGACCTGCTGACGGATTCGCTGCGGGCGCTGATCCTGCGGCGGGCCGGGTACAAGGTCGATGTGATCGACTTCGTCGGCACGGAACACACGCCGAAAAACCTGATGCTGCGGGCGGTCCGCACCGGCGCGGCTAATGATCTGCGTCTGGAACAGGAATACGACGCACTGAAATCATACTGGGGCGTCACACCGTATCTGGAAGCGCTGCTGACATCATAGGCGGGGTTCTTCCGTGCCGCCATCATGTGCCATCGTGCAACCCTGCCCGTTATTGCTGCGTATAGTGAGCAGGAACGCATGGCGTTCCGGGAATTAAGGATAAAGTGATATGGCTGAACAGGATTTATATCAGATTGCGGAGCGGCGCATTGACGAGCGCAACCGCCGCTGGAAGCTGTGGGCGGTCAATCTGGCGGCGCTGGTCTTGACGCTGTCCCTGCTGATTATGATGGAAGATACCGTGTACGAAGGGCCTGCTGCGGCGTTGTTCATGGCGTGGGCGGGTTTTTTCACCTTCCATACCGTGACCCTGCTGATGGCGCAGTCGCGTGAAGGCGATATTGAAAAAGAGGTCGCCAAGCTGCGCACTGCCTACTATGAAAAGCCCAAGCGCCTTGAAGTCGGGGACGATGGCGAACTGGTCGAGCGCGATGAGTGGGCGGTTGATGAGGAAGAAAAACGCCTGCGGATGTAAAGTGCTCTGCTGCCCCAGAGGGAACCACAAATCAAAAGGCGATCCACACCGGATCGCCTTTTGAGTCGGTGACTCCTGCCGTAAACCTTCCCAAATCAAATGTCACCTCTTTGGAGTGAAATCCGTCACCCTTTCGCGGGTTTTTATAGCGTGATCCTGTCCGATGATCTGTGATGGACGAAATCACATATATCACGAAATCTGTTCGAGTGTACAATTAAGTTATTGTAAGGTCCGTAATATATGACGACGATGAGGCCAATATGATCACCGTTGAATGGGGAAATGAAGAGAAAACACTCATCCGCTGGTACCTGAAGCCCGGATGGTCATGGGATGACTTTATGGCGGCCCGTGATCAGGCGCACAGCCTGATTGACAGTGTTACATGGGTGGTAGATGACATCATCTTATCCGAGAGTCCCCGTTATATCCCGGCGAATGCGCTGACGAACCTGCGCGAAATCAGCCAGGAACGGCATCCACAGCACGGCCTGACTTACGTAGTGGGTGTTCAATCCTTTATCAGTGTGCTGCTGAATGCGCTGGGGCGCATTATCCCTGATGGACAGCTTGTCCGCTTTGCTGATAATGAAGCCGAGGCGCTTGCCATGATCGAAGAGACACGGAAAAAGCGCGCCGGTTCTGATAAACCACCGTCTGAGTAATTTGCAGTCGGTCGAGGATTTGGGCAGTGTTCGCTGCTGATCACCACCGTAAAAGCGAACTCGAAAAGCTTTATGCGTTCCTGAAAATTCAAGGGTTAAAATACTGTCATCGAAACATTTATATATAGATGATGATTTGAGAATGATATGATCACTGTTGAATGGGACAATGAACAGAAAAAGACCATCCGCTGGTATCTGCGGACTGGGTGGACATGGGAAGAGTTTGGCGAAGCCCAGCTAAAAACCCATGAGCTGATTAACAGCGTCACGTGGATAGTCGATTCCATTCTCTTCTCGGAGAGTCCCCGTTATATCCCGGCAAATGCACTGACGAATATGCGCGTCGTCAGCCAGAATCGGCATCCACAGCACGGCCACAGTTACGTGGTGGGTATGCAGGCGTTTATCAGTGTGATGATGAATACGCTGGGGCGCATCACCCCCAACGGTAATTTTATCTACTTTGCCAAAGATGAAGCCGCTGCACGCGCCATGATCGCAGAGACACAGAAGAAGCGTGCCGATTCTGAAAAACCGGTCGCCTGAGTCATTGGCTGCATGACATCTCTTCCGAAGACACTGTGCTATGAGAGCGTTTCATGTATCTGAAATTGCAATATGAGAATCAATCTTACGTTAGTCATTGTATGGGGTAGAGATGATCACAGTTGAGTGGGTAAATGAAGAAAAAACAATCCTTCGCTGGTATCTGGAAGCGGGATGGACATGGGAAGAATTCAGCACGGCGCAGATTAAAGCCCATGAAATGGTTGATAGTATCTCGTGGATGATAGATGACCTTATCGTCTCGAATAGTCCCCGCTATATCCCGGCGAATGCGCTGACGAATCTGCGCGAGATCAGCCAGCGGCGGCATCCGCGACATGGTTTGAGTTATGTGGTAGGCGCTCCGGCCTTTATCAGTGTGCTGCTGAATGCGCTGGGGCGTATTATACCCGCTGGCAATCTCGTCCGCTTTGCCGGAACAGAAGCCGAAGCGCTTGCCATGATCGAAGAGACACAGAAGAAGCGTGCCGGTTCTGATAAACCGGTCGCCTGAGTCATTGGCTGCACGACATCGCTGCTGACGATGTCAGTACGATCGATTAAAAGATGAACAGAAGTGCGATAGAGGTCCAGAGGTCTGCATGATCCAGGTTGAATGGTGTGATGAAGCAAAGACGGAGATCCGTCTGATCCTGCGGGATGGCTGGACATGGGCTGATTTTTATATCGCACAGCGCGATGCAGATGCCCTGATCGAAACGGTGCCGGGCATTGTGGATGGGCTGTTTTTACCAGAAAACTCTAAACATCTGCCGCCCAATGCGCTATCGAATCTGCGCAGCATCGTGACGCGTCGGCATCCGCGCTACGGTTACACCTTCGTGATTGGGGTGCATTCCTATATCGCCACGATGCTGAATGCGGTGGCGCAACTGCTTCCCCATTATAACAGCGTCCGTTTTGTGGATACTGAAGAGGAAGCGCTTGTGCTGCTCCGCGAAGTACAGGCCAAACGCACCAGTCAGACGTCTAAATCTCGCTGAAATCCTTTACAACGGTAGGTATTTGATTCTCGGTTCAGGCGTTTGCGGGCGGACAGGGCACCATTGCAAGCAATGCGGCCCTGTCCCTACCTTCGACGTATTTTGTGGGGACAACGCCTGCGTTGTCCGAGGTTTCCATAAATTTCAATGGAAATACCTACCTTTGAAAAGTGTCGTTGTCCGGCCCTGTCCCTGTGGCCGGCCACCTGTGCTGCGGGTGGCGTTTTTGCGTTCAGGCTCCGATCAGGGCCGATTCAGGCTCCATCCAATGGCCTAGAGAAGCCTTAAGCCCCATGTCTGAATAAAAC
>CAYNDH010000046.1:20565-25932 GCA_964395665.1 uncultured Anaerolineaceae bacterium | reverse complement strand
TAGCCAGCGGTATTTCGTTCGACAGCAAAACAGAAAGGTGCAAAATGACTGCGCAGGATAAAAAACCCGTCGGATTGACTAAAGACGTCGGCTGGCAGATTGGGGCGCGCCGCACATTTTCGGCTTTTCCCGGAGAGGTCTGGGAACTGCTGCTCTCACGCACCGGTATCGAGATGTGGCTGGGCCAGTTGGACGGCGAAACGCCTGATTTCGCGGTGGGTTCCGAATATCGGCTGAAGGATGGCAGCGAAGTCAGGGTGCGTGTCTTTGAACCGTCTTCGCATCTGCGGATCGCGTATCATCCCAACGGCTGGGAACGCCCTTCAACCATTCAGGTGCGGGTGCTTTCCGGCAGGAAAGAAGGACGGGCGACGATCGCCTTCCATGAGGAACATCTGCCCGACGCCGCATCACGTGAAATTCGGAAAGCACACTGGCATGGCGCACTGGATCAGCTCGGACATGTCATTGAGGCCCAGCCATAGCGCCATGGATGCATCATAGCAGCGTAGGGGCCGGATTCTTCCGGCCCATTTCGAAAACTTTCCCACCCGAAATCCCCTGAAAGATTGCAAAAAGCGCGGTTTCCGTTTAGCCTGATGGTCAAAAAGAAAAATCCGCTCAGCCATCGAAGGCTTTCCTTATGCAGTTTCTGAACCCTCTTGCATTTATTGGCGCGGCGATTGCAATCCCGATCATCCTGCTGTATATGCTGCGGTTGCGTCGGCGGGAAGTGGTGATCTCCAGCACCTTCCTCTGGCAGCAGATTTTACAGGATAACGAAGCAAATACGCCGTGGCAGAGGCTGCGGCGCAACATTCTGCTGATTTTGCAACTGATCATCCTTGCGCTGCTGATACTGGCGCTGGCAAGGCCGTTTGTGACCGTCCCGGCGGTGAGTGCCGCCCAGACCGCGCTGCTGCTGGATGCATCGGCCAGTATGAATGCCACCGATCAGGCGGACGGTGCGACACGTTATGAACTGGCGAAACAGCGGGCGCTGGAAGTCATCGAGACGATGAGCGCAGGCAGCATCCTGACAGTGATTAACGTGAGTGATAACGTCGATGTGCGCGTGCCCTATACCAGCGATCGCCAGCAGCTTCGCGCAGCAATTGAGTCCGCTGAACCGGGCATGGGACAGGGTGACTGGCTGACAGCGCTCACACTGGCGGCGGAAGGCGGACGCGGTGCGCAGGATTTTCGCATCGTGATCATCGGCGACGGCGGCATCGGTGAAGCCAATAATCTGCCTGCGGTCAGCCTGCCGGGGGATGTCAGCTTTATCAACGTTGGCCAGTCTGATCAGAACGTGGCAATCAGTGCGCTGGCGTCGCGGGAGGTGCCGGGCGGGACGCCGGAATTGTTCGCCCAACTGACTAATTACGGTTCAGTCGATGCCGAGGTGGTCTTCACGCTGTGGGCAGATGGCGACAGTATCCCGTTGACGAGCGTACGTCACACCGTTCCAGCCAGTACCAGCCTGCCGATTGTCTCCACGGAAGCCTTTTCCGAGCCATTCACCCGTCTGGAAGCGGGACTCACGCTGTCAGTCAATTCTCCTTCAGCGGATCATCTCGAACTGGATAATCACGCCTACGCGGTCGCCAGCACCGTCAGCACCCGCCGCATTCTGCTGGTGACGGAGAATAATCTGTTTCTGGAACAGGTGCTGCGGAGCCAACCGGGGATCGAATTCTTCAAAATGCTGCCGGGGCGGGCACTTCCGACACAGCCCTATGACCTGTACATCTTCGATAACAATACCCCCGCCGCGCTGCCCAATGGCGATATGCTGTTCATCAATCCCGAC
Source organism: uncultured Anaerolineaceae bacterium (assembly GCA_964395665.1). Classification (GTDB taxonomy): domain Bacteria; phylum Chloroflexota; class Anaerolineae; order Aggregatilineales; family Phototrophicaceae; genus JAEZAF01. The sequence goes on along the minus strand of CAYNDH010000046.1, from coordinate 24,119 downwards.
CGGAGTACGAGCCTGTTCACCGTGGGCGCTGAAGTGGACGAAGTCGGCCCCCTCAGCCTTGAGCGCGATGACGAACGGCTCGCCTTTGTCGATTTCGGCAGTGTGAACATCCTTCGCTATCGTCAGGTGCAGCCGCAGAATTGGGCGCAGGTGCTGATCCGGGCCGGAAGCGATCCGCTGCTGCTGGCCGGGGATAGCGGCGGACGACAGGTGGGTGTGCTGACCTTCGACCTGCGCGACTCCGACCTGCCGTTGCAGATCACCTTCCCGGTGCTGATCTCCAATCTGCTGGAATGGTATGCGCCGAGTGGTGCGGTTGCCGCCGGGACATCGTTCGACGTCGGCAGCACGGTGCAGATCCGCCCACCGTTCGATGCCGAAAATATCCGCGTGACCGCGCCGGACGGGACGAGCGAGACGATCGCGGGGGACCGTGACAGCCTTGCCTACACCGGGACTCGTCAGCCCGGCCTGTATATGCTGGAAGTGCTGGCCGGTAACGACGTGACGCAGACGCAGTATTTCGCCGTCAACCCGTTTGCCCCCGGAGAGAGTGATATCGCCCCACGCGAGATCACAGTCGGCGGTGTGACGGTCGATGGACAGCCGCGAGAAGAACTCGGCCAGCGTGAATACTGGAGCCTGATCGCACTACTGGCGCTGCTGTTCCTGCTGATCGAGTGGTACGTCTATCATCGTCAGCTTCGGATGCCGACCATCGCGGCGGCAGTGCGCCCCCGTTACAACCCGCCCAATCCACCGGGCCGCGCCGCCAGTACCGGCTGATTTACGATGGGCTGATACGCATCTCTTGCATGTCGTAGGGTTAGCCTGTGAAAGCGACACAGGCTAACCCTGCCTTCTCATGAGACTGTGGTTGGAATATACGTCTCGCCGTCAGGTCTGTTGTGGCAATACCCAGTCGCTGCGCTCCGAGGGACGGGGAATTGATCGACGGTGACCTGTTTTTCTCCCTTTCCCTCTAAGCGAGCTTGCGAAACGGATGCAGCGAAGCAGCGGCGTTTCGGCGCGAGCGGAATGGGTAGCATTGCCTGCAATGCCGGGATAGGGGCCTTACTTAATCCGCGTCCACGCAGAGCTAAGCTGGCCCTGCTGCACCGGGACAATGCGATAAACGGCATTGTTACCTGATGCTGTATCAGGGACTTCAACATAGAGTGCGCCGCTGGCATCAAACTGGATCTGGCGCTGGCTGGTGTCGATCAGATTGGTCGCATATCCCAGAATGGTGGACCAGAATCCGCCGGGGGCAAGCTGTGTGCAGTAGGCCCATGCGAACATCTGCTGCGGTTCATACAGGCCGGGTGGAGGTGCGCTGGCGCAGCCATAGCTGGAAAAGGTTGAGGTGTTATCCCAACTGTTGATGTACTGCGTCACCGTGCCGCGATTGGGCTGTAAAACATCATTCACCAGCGCATAGACCGAGCCAGTGGTGGCAGCCGGATACACCAGATAGATCATCAGGCCGCGCTCAAAAGGCTGCGATGCGCCAGCGACCTGTGTCGCCGGGACGGGCGGACAGCCATGTTCCGTCGGGACGAATTCATTGCCGAAGAACCAGTTGATCGCGCAGTCACCGACGCCGGTGCCAGGAGTCCCAGGTGTGATCGGAGTATTGACCGGGATCGGATCACCGCTGACCGTGATCGTCAGCAGAGCGCTGACTTCCTGTACACCGCGAATACCGGTCAGCCGGTAGGTGACGCTGCTGCCTTCATTGGCCGGGATGGTGACCGGCAGCTCTCCGACCGGTGTGACGCTGAAGGTCTGGATCACCTGACCGTTGATATTAAGCCGTTCGATGCGGACAATGTCAGCGACCGTATCCCAGCGCAGGGTGACCGCCGTGCCGGGGGCGGCGGTGGTCTGGCTGGCGTCGAACCGGTTGATGCGCGGGGCATCGGGTGCAATCGTCCCGGCGGTCGCAGCGGCATCGGCGGTTTCAAGTGCAGCCTGTGTCTGCTGAAGCTGCGCGTTGAGGACCGCAATCGCGGTTTCCGTCCCCTGTGTTTCGAGACCGGCGGCGGCATCGAGCGTGGTCTGCGCGATGGCGGTGATCGCATCAGCCGTGCCGGTGGCATCCGGCGTTGCAGTCAGGGTGAAAGTGGATGTCGGCGTTTCGGTCGGCAGTTCTGTCTCGGTGGCCGTTTCGGTTGGGATCTCGGTTTCGGTCGGGATGCTGGTTTCAGTTTCGGTGGGGAACTCCATAATCGTCGGCAGCATGCCCACTTCAGAAGCTTCACCGGCACAGGCGGTCAGCGTGGAGACTAGCGCGAGAGCGACCAGCGTCAGTACAATCAACGGATGTCTCATCAGAAGCTACCTTTGCTCGAAGGATAAGCTGATATTATGGTCAAGCGCAGGTCGATCAATTCCAGCATGGTGATACCCTGACCGATTCCCGCATTATGAAACATTTTTCGGCTGAATTTGTGCGATGTGTGAATATCATTGCCCTTCTTAGTGTACTCATGGGATTGGCCGCGTGCCAATCGGACAGTGGTACGGGGGGCGATGGGTCACCTGAACCATTACCGACGGTGATGTCGCTGGACAGTGTAAATACCGCCCTGACTCCAGCCGCACCGTTGGCCGCCACACGTGAACTGCGGACGATCCCGACCCGCGATGTGACTGTGACGCCGAGTGCGACCGTTACGCCGGTACTGCCGACGGCTGATCTGACGCTGGCGGTGACTCCGACCATCACCCGTACCGTGACGATCCCGCCGCCAGTCGTGACAGCGGCCCCGGCGGAATTTGATTTCGGGCTGTCAGGTGAAGGGCGTCCGCTGTCTGCACGGCGCTTTGGGACTGGCGAACAGGTGCTGATCTTCGTCGGTGGCATTCATACCGGCTACGAAGCGAACACCGTTGCCCTGATGCGGGAACTGATCGTACACTTTGAGGCCAATCCCGGGGATGTGCTGCCGGGCGTGACGCTGATCTTCGTGCCAGTGCTGAACCCCGACGGGATGACAAAAGGGCGCACGCTGGACGGACGGTTTAACGGCGCACAGGTCGATCTGAACCGCAACTGGGGCTGTGACTGGGAAGCGGTGGCCTACTTCCAGCAGCGTGAGGTGAGTCCGGGTGCGGCGGCCATGTCCGAGCCGGAGACACAGGCGCTGGCGGCACTGATTACCGAGATCAGGCCGGCGGCGGTGCTGTTCTATCACGCGGCAGCCAATGGCGTCTTTAGCGGCGAATGTGACGGTCAGGATGCCGGATCTGCGGCACTGGCGGCGGCGTTGGGCGATGCCACCGGCTACCCGTATGGGGATGATTTCAGCCAGTACACCGTGACCGGCACCGGCCCGGCATGGGTGGTCTCGCAGGGGATTGCGTCGGCGGATGTGGAACTGGCAAGCGCCGAGATCACGGAGTTTGCACGCAACCTGCGCGGTGTGATGGCCGTCCAGTGCTGGAGCCTTGGCCCAGCGGCATCGAGTACGGGGGCCTGTGCGAATACATAGGCATAAGCCATTTAAAAATTGGTTTCCAGCGCGGACAGGCCGCATTACTTGCAATGG
>CAYNDH010000046.1:11759-20465 GCA_964395665.1 uncultured Anaerolineaceae bacterium | reverse complement strand
ATGCACCTTGTAGGGACACGCTTCTGCGTGTCCGGCGGTTCTTTCGTGCTTAACATAATATGCAAATGCAGGCCCGTAACAGGAAAGTGAATTGAACGCATGACAGACACACTGTCAAAGTGGATAGAACGGCTCTCCGGTCGCCGCGTAATGGTGGTCGGGGATGTGATTCTGGATGAATACCTGATCGGCAGCGCCACCCGCATGAGCCGCGAAGCCCCGATTCCCGTCATTGAACTGGAAACGCGGCAGTATATCCCCGGCGGGGCGGCGAATCCGGCGGCGAATATCGCCGGTCTGGGGAGCCGGGTGCAGCAGATCGGCGTGATCGGTGATGACAGTGCCGGGCGGACGCTGTGCGACGTGTTGCAGGCCAAAGGCATCGAGTCCGACGGGTTGATTGTGGATGCAGGCCGCCCGACGACCGTCAAAAGCCGCATCATGGCGCAGATGGGGCTGCGATTTCCACAGCAGTTGGCGCGGCTGGACAGTCTGTCGCGGGAACCTCTGCGCGATGAGATCGTGCAGCGGGTGCTTGATGTCATCGAACAGCGCCTGACCACTGCTGAAGCCGTGCTGCTGTCGGATTATCATATCGGCCTGCTGACACCGGCGCTGGTAACACGCGTCCGCGAACTTGCACAGGCGCGTCATATCCCACTGACGGCGGATGCACAAGGCTATCTGGATAAGTATCACGGCTTTACGGTGGTGAAGTGCAATGCCAACGAAGCCAGCGCCTATCTGAAGCGTCCGCTGCACGGTGATGCGGCCTATAGCGAAGCGGCGGCGGACCTGCGCCAACGGCTGGCGCTGCGCGGGGCAATGGTCATCACACGCGGGGCGGATGGCGCAACGCTGGCGACGGCTGACGGCGACACCGCGCACTGTCCGGCCCCGAAAGTCAGCGATGTCTATGACACGGTCGGCGCAGGCGATACCGCCATCGCGGTACTGACACTGGCCGTAGCCGCTGGCGGCATCCCGTATGCTGATGCAGTGCGGCTGGCGAATTATGCCAGCGGTCTGGTCGTGCGACGGGTCGGTAACTACGCCCCCTCACTGGATGAACTGCGTGCGGCGGTGTCAGAGGGCGATTAGCTCACGAAGAATCACATCCATGCGCTTTACACGGACTTCAACCTGTCAACCAGGCAGCGACTTAGCCCGTCTCACAATGACATGTATTTAAAAGCGTGATAGGCCCGCCTTATCGTAGGGACATGCTTCAGCATGTCCGCCGCTCTAACGCCTCTCGGTAGGTTAAACCCTGCATCGCACGACAAACGGCGCGTCCGTATTGACCATGTCTCCGAACGTTACCTGTAGGGACGCGCAACGGCGCGTCCGCCTTGCGGCCCATTATTGCATACACGATTTGAAAACTCTAACCACCAAAACAGAACATCCGTGCTATACTATAGAATTCACGCACCTTAACAACCCTGCTATCACATGGCTCTGTTTTGCAACACGTCCTTGCAGCGGCACTTTTTTTTAGTGCCGCCGCCGCCGCTACAAGCAGATTTGAACCTGACATCCGATGACATCGCCCTGATTGCAGCGCTATAGCGCCGCAAAGCGCCGCTGCGGACGGTCTACTGTTCGCCGGAAAGCGGTTCCAGTTCGATGACGACGCCTTCATTCGGGCGCAGTTCCAGTGTGCGACCGTCGAGCATCTCGTCACGGTCCATCAGTGTCGAGATCACAACGTTTCCCGCACGCGAGACCTCAACCGTCTGCGGATCATCGCTGAAGTTCAGGGCGATCAGCAGTTGCTCGTCCCCGTGTTCGCGCAGATAGACAAAGGTGCCGTCCGGTGATTCCAGTGAGCGATAATCGCCAATCGACAGCGCCGGTGACTGATTCCGATACCAGATCATGCGGCGGTAGAAGTTATAGATTGAGGTCGGGTCCTGGCTCTGCACGGCGATGTTGCGCGTCTGGTAATCATCGGAGAGCGGCAGCCACGGTTCACCACTCGTAAAACCCGCGCCGGTTGATGCATCCCACTGGACAGGTGTGCGGCAGCCATCACGACTGCGCTCTGCCCCCAGGATGATGCCTTGCGGATCACGGATCATATGCGGGGGGATAATTCCCTCTTCCATGCCGATCTCGTCGCCGTTGTAGAGTGTAGGCGTTCCGCGCAGCGTGAGCAGCAGCATCCCGGCGGTGCGGGCGTTCTGCGGTCCGTGTCGGGTAGCAAGGCGTTTGGTGTCATGATTGCCGAGTACGTAATTCGGCCATGCATAATCGGGGATCACCGACTCCATTAGTTCGACATCAGCACGGAAGGCGGCAGCGTCCCAGTGGGGCATCCGCAGCAGCCGGAAGTTGAACGGGATATGAAATTCGTCGGACTCATTTTCGCCATAGTAGCGCGTCCAGCGGTGGACATCTTCCATGAAGATCTCGCCAACCCCGACCACCTCACCATACGAGTCGAGCAGGCGGCGGAAGTCGCGCATGATCTCATGGACTTCGGGCTGGTCGGTATCGTAGACGTGATGCTGATACATGAAAATGTCCAGCGCTTCAGGATCGACAACGATGTCTTCGCGCAGGGGATTATCCAGCAGATCAGGATGTTTGAGGATGAGATGCACCACATCCATGCGGAAGCCATCGACGCCGCGCTCCAGCCAGAATTTGAGGACATCCATCATCGCGCTGTAGACATCAGGATTGCGCCAGTTGAGGTCCGGCTGCGCCTTATCGAACAGATGCAGGTAATACTGGCCGGTGTGTTCGTCCCATTCCCATGCCGAGCCGCCGAACCAGCTTCCCCAGTTATTCGGCACACTGCCGTCTGGCTTGGCATCGCGCCAGATATACCAGTCGCGTTTGGGGTTATCGCGGCTGCTGCGCGCCTCTTTAAACCACGGATGCTCGCTGCTGGTGTGATTGGGGACGTAGTCGATGATGATTTTGATGCCGCGCTGGTGGGCTTCAGCGACAAGGCGGTCAAAGGTCTCCAGATTGCCGAACAACGGATCGACGTTACAGTAGTCGGAGACATCGTAGCCGAAATCGGCCATCGGTGAAGGGAAAAACGGGCTTAGCCAGATGGCCGTCACGCCGAGTGAATTCGGCGTGCCATCGTTGAGATAATCAAGGCGGTCGATCACGCCCTGCAGATCACCGATGCCGTCGCCATTGCTGTCCTGAAAGCTGCGTGGGTAGATCTGATAAACGACGCCACGCTTCCACCATGGTGCTTTGTCCATAAAAATTCCTGATCTCCTTAAAGGGTTGTTTCCGTTTTTGATACCACATGCTGCAAACGACACAGAACGATCGCAATTCGAGATACGGCACTGCCATGTCTCTACACAGGGATAGCCTGTGAAGGAACACAGGCTTATCCTGCTTATCTCTCACAATATACGGGTGGATATGGTAGGGGCATCCGCCGCGTGTCCGCCAGAACCAGGTCCTGTTGACGTTTCGATCATAATGCGCCTCTGTAAGCCGCTCATGTGTAGGGGCGATGCGGTGTCATCGCCCGCTGGCTGCTTGATCGTTGCGGGTGGACACGCAGGTCCGCCCTTACACCTAATCTTCCAGTGTACTCAGATCGCCTTCCGGCAGGCCCTGTGCCCGTGCCTTCAGGACGCGGCGCATGATCTTGCCGGAGCGTGTCTTGGGCAGGGCCGGGACGAATTCCAGCCGGCTGGGGACGGCGATCGGGCCGGTGGTCTCACGCACATGCTGCTTCAGTTCATCAGCCAGCGCTTCACTGGCGGTCTGACCTTCGACCAGGATGCAATACGCATAGATCACACTACCGCGCACGTCGTCCGGCACACCGATGACTGCTGCTTCGGCCACCGCCGGATGGCTGACAAGGCTGGATTCGATTTCTGCCGTGCCGAGACGATAGCCGCTGACCTTGATCACATCGTCGATGCGACCGATCACCCAGATGTAACCGTCATCATCACGGCGGGCAGAGTCCCCGGCCAGATACCAGCCATGATAGGAATAGGCGCTCCAGTACTGGCTGATATAGCGCTCGGGATCGCCGTAAACAGTGCGGAGCATCCCCGGCCACGGGCGCTTGATCACCAGAAAGCCGTCCACATTCGGCGGGCAGGTGTTGCCCTCTTCATCGACTACATCGACTTCCACGCCGGGGAAGGGACGGGTAGCGCTGCCGGGTTTCAGTGGGAGGCTTGGCACCGGCGTGACCATGAAGCCGCCGGTTTCAGTCTGCCACCACGTGTCCATGATCGGGCAGCGACCACCGCCGATGACGTTGTAATACCACTTCCATGCTTCAGGGTTGATCGGTTCGCCAACACTGCCGAGCAGACGCAGGCTGGAGAGGTCATGCTGTGCCGGAAGTTCGTCACCGTAGCGCATCAGGCCGCGAATGGCGGTAGGGGCGACATACAGGATCGTCACCTTGTAATCGGCCACGATCTGCCACCAGCGGTCCGGCGCGGGATAGGTGGGTGCGCCTTCATACAGCACACTGGTCGCACCAAGGATCAGCGGGGCATAGACGATATAACTGTGGCCGGTGATCCAGCCGGGATCGGCAGCACACCAGTAAACATCGTCGGGCTTGAGGTCAAAAACCCAGCTTAGCGTGGTGGACGTGTAGACCTGATAACCGCCGTGCGTGTGCAGGATGCCCTTCGGTTTGCCGGTCGTCCCGCTGGTGTAGAGGATGAACAGTGGATCTTCGGCGTCCACGATTTCCGTCTCGGCGTCCGGGCTGGCCTCGGCCATCAGATCGTGATACCAGAAATCACGACCTTCGACCATATTGACATCCTGCGCGGTCCGCTTGACGACGATGACCTGTTCAACGAAATCGGACTGATCCAGAGCGTGGTCGGTGATTTCCTTCAACTTGACGATCTTGCCGCGCAGCCAGGCCCCATCACAGGTGACAAGGATGCGGCTTTTGGCGTCTGTGATGCGGTCGGCCAGTGATTTCTCCGAAAAGCCGCCGTAGACGACGCTGTGCGGTGCGCCGATCTTGGCACAGGCCAGCATCGCAACGATGATCTCCGGCACGCGGCCCATGTAAATGGTGACGGTATCGCCTTTTTTGACCCCGCGTGACCGCAGGACATTGGCGAATTTGCAGACTTCCGTGTGCAGTTCGCCGTAGGTCAGGGTGCGCTTGTCACCGGGTTCGCCCTGCCAGTGATAGGCAATCTTGTCCCTGATGGACGTGTTCTGATGGCGGTCGAGCGCGTTCAGGACGATATTGGTTTTGCCACCGGTAAACCATTTGTAGAAAGGCGCATTACTGGCATCCAGTACCTTGTCCCACGGCTGAACCCATTCGAGTTCTTCGGCACACTTCGCCCAGAAGGCTTCGATGTCCTGCATGGACTCTGCATAAACGCTGTCATAGTCGCGGATGATGGCATTTTCAACAATAGCCGGATCAGGATGAAACCACTCATCGGTGGTGAGGTTAAAAGTCTCGTCAGTCATGGAAAGTGTACCCTCTCTTTATTCAAAAGCCTTTAATCTCTTTAAAGCTGGCTCCGCCTGACCTGCTTCATGCATAAAAAACCACAGGGATGACTTGCCCGATCATCCCTGGGATTCGTGCAGGTTTATGGGAGTTCTGCCGGTGGGTAATTTAACGCCGGAAAAAGCTTTTGGCAAAGAACCACAGATTCGCCGGACGTTCGGCAAGGCGGCGCATGAAATAGGGATACCATGCCTCTCCGAAGGGGACATAGACGCGCATCCTGTAGCCTTCTTTGGTCAGTTCGTACTGACGCGGTGTGCGGATGCCGTAGAGCATCTGGAATTCGTAGCGGTCAGGTGAGGCGCCGCTTTGCTGGATGCTCTGCTGCGCGGCCTGAATCATATGCTCGTCGTGGGTGGCAATGCACAGATAGGCGTCACTCGGTGCGTTAAGGTACTCATCAACAATCTGTACGTACTGTTGATCGACATCGGCCTTCTCCGGGAAGGCAATCGACGCCGGTTCGAGATAAGCGCCCTTGCAGATGCGGATATAACTGTGCGGTTCCTGCGCGAGATCACGCATATCCTGCAGGCTGCGGTAAAGATAGGCCTGAATCACGGTGCCGACATTGTGAAAGCCGTATTCGTCGCGCATGGTGCGGTAGATCTGAAGCGTCTTTTCGGTGTAGGCGCTGCTTTCCATATCGATGGTGACATTGATATTCCCACGTGACTGCGCTTCCGTCAGGATGTGACGCAGGTTGGTGACGGCCAGTTCTTCGCTGATATCAAGGCCAAGATGGGTGAGCTTGAGCGACACGCTGGCCTGAAGCCCGTGCTGCTCGATCTGGCGCAGGATTTCGCGATAGGTGGTGACGACTTCTTCGGTATCGCCCGCACTGGTGACACTCTCACCCAGATAATCGAGTGTAACCAGCAGGCCGTCATGGTTCAGGGCGCGGGTGGCTTCGATGGCTTCCTGAAGCGTCTCACCCGCGACGAAACGGCTGGCGACACGCTTTGCGATGCCGAAATTACTCATGAGGCCGCGTGCCCAACCCGCAGCCGACAGATAAAGCAGAGATCGACGCAGCATCCTCACAGACTCCTTTGGATGGACGATATCACAGAGACAGATCGCATGACTTTTCACCACTTGCAATGCTGTAAGTTTAATCCAGAACAAAACAAAAATCCCTCATAGGGATGAGGGATTGGAGTGTGTTTCAACTGGTTTCGCGACGGGATACAGCGATCATGCAACCATGTAATCATGCAACCATGCGATCACACGGTTAGCGCCGTTGTTGACGCTAATCGGTACAATCAGCGACGTGCTCCGTTTTTTTGACCGATAATCGGCGTGATCATCTCTTCAAGGCGGTAAAGATCCGTGCGCGACGTCATATCAAGGCTGATCGGTGTCACGGAGACGACTTTATCGACCATTAGTGCGTATACATCGGAGTTGGGTTCGGCTTTCTCCGGATCAAGCTGGAGCTGATAGCCCAGTGGACCGGGATCTTCAAGTGCGGCACGCTCCGGACGGGTAGGCCAGTAGACACGGCGGCGCGACAGGCGGGTGATATGCCATTCGGTTTCGGTGGTGGCATCCACCGGCACATCGATCTTGAGGACATCCACATCATCCGGGCGTTTGGCGCTGAGCATCCATTCCCCGAACAGGCGCGCAAAATAGGCGGCGGCGCTGAAATCGACACTTGGAGAATAGGTCAGATGCAGATCCTTGGCGGTCTGTTGAGAGACGGCGAGTGCAGGGATACCAAGGCTGGCGGCTTCCAGTGCGGCTCCGACCGTGCCGGAGATCGTCACGCCGTTACCGGTGTTCTCTCCGTAATTGATGCCGGAGACGACCAGCGCAGGCAGGTCCTTCGCCAGTTCCAGAACGCCGTGCTGGACAGCCTGTGCCGGCGTGCCATCGACTCCGTAGACGGTATATTCGGCATCACCGATCAGAAGCTGACGGGTGTAAATATGACCTTTGCTGGCAACCGGCAGGCTGCGGCCCATGCCCGACTGCTGTTCCTGCGGGGCAACGACAAGAATCTCGCCGAGATCGGCAAAGGCATGCGCCGAGGCCCACAGACCCGGAGATCCGATGCCGTCGTCGTTGGTAAAGAGAATGATTGGGCGCTGCTCAGACATCACAAACCTGAATTTCAGACTGGCACCAGTGATCAGGAGAACCCGAAATCACGGTGCGCGGATAAGATAGAGGCCTTCCAGCCTAACATCAATGCGTTAACAGCATGTTAGCACGACGTGCTAATAAACAGTATGTTCACCATAACATGTTATAGCATGTCGCAGCTTTTTTAACAGAGTCGGGCTGCTGACGTTACCAGTGCATTACGATGACCGCCGATCATACCACGCAGGGACACCCAAAGCACGGGCGATATGCAGGCTGATCTGCTGGAGAGACGAACGCGCCTCATCAGAAGTGAGCGGCAGTAGTCCGTCCTTCAGGCGTGACTTGTCACGGGCTTCAGCGGCTTTGATCTGGATTTTCTCGTCACTGTCCGTCTGGATGATCAGCGGGCGGAAGGTCCCTTCCGCCAGGTACAGATTGATCTCGCCATGGTGCAGGGTTTCGCGATCCCCACGGCGGCTGACGACCTGCGAGACATAGACCGCTTCGATCTCATGAACTTCCAGATGCCAGCTTTCACTGGTGCCGGCAAGCGCGGTAACAGCGTGCCCTGCTGGATCAATCGTGATGCGGCCTATTTCGGTCAGTAACTCATACACATTCTTCAGGACCAGCAGAAACAGGACAAACGCGGTCGCAAGGCCGAGAATGGGCAGGATCTTCGGATCAGGCAGCAGTGTGCCGGAATTGGGCAGCGCCAGTTTGGTCGTCAGGGTGGCGACCGAGATCAGGACATAAACAATCGTCCAGAAGGTATACCACAGGATGCGCGTGAAGCGGGACATTGCCCAGCGCCCCGAACGAACAAGCTGTATTTTGCCATCTTTGGCGATTTCCAGTGCCCAGAGGCCCGATTTGATCGGCAGCGCTCGAAGCGGTTTTTCCGGGATCACCGGCGCTTCGACCTCTGCCTGTTCTGGCTGTCTGGGCTGTACCGGTGCGTAGGGGCTGTCCGTTTCGCGTGGTGCAGACGGTGCATAGACCGACGCGCTGACAGCGTCCCGCTGCAAGGCGGCACGAATGGGCGCGGCGGTTGGCGAAATCGGTGCAACGGGTGCGACAGATCTGGTAGATCCGGTTGGTCTGGC
>CAYNDH010000046.1:0-11659 GCA_964395665.1 uncultured Anaerolineaceae bacterium | reverse complement strand
TGGTCTGGCGGGTTCAGCGGTCTGTTCACGCTGGGGCATGACACGGAAAGGCACTTCGAGAATCTGGGCCAGTGTTTCGGCGGCCTGATGGGTCAGCGCGGTGTCCGTGTTGATGTCATTCTGGCGCCAGTGGACCAGTTCACACCAGCGACTGCCGCGTTTTTCGGCCAGATCAGCGGCGAGCAGCAGGCCCAGATGCCATGCATCATCATTGCTGGAATATCCCAGCACGACCTGACGGATCAGGCCGGAAGGCAGCGTCCCGGCGGGAAGGCGGCGTTTGTCGGCAAAGCTGTTGACATAGCGCAGTGAGCGACCGGGGGCGGCTTCTGCCAAAACCTTTTCTTTTGTCTCATCTTTCAGCAGCAGTCGCCAGCGGGTTGATGACATCTCGATGAGAAAGTGATCGGAAGCGGGGACTCTTGTCATACAGTTTCAATACTCGCTGCCCATACAGGCAAAACGGAATAAGTAAGAACGTGTTCATAACCATTAAATGGCCTTGAGTACAGGTTATTATGACAGATTTCACAGGTATTGTGCAGGTTTGTTTTGGGATGGAAGTATGTTCGGCGGGATATGCGCTGCATCCGGTGATACGATATGCCGGACTTTGACGAAGGCCGCCGATGGGCTTAATATGCGTTTCATGCGTTTCGAGCGTTTCAATTCAGGACAATGCGCGGTGAAGAAGCGGGACTGGCCGCTGATCATGATGAATGGGGCAGAGCAATGCGAGTGGTTTTACAGCGGGTGACTCAGGGCAGTGTAACGGTTGAAGGGGAAGTGACCGGCGCGATCGCGCAGGGATTTGTCGCGCTGGTTGGCGTCACCCATGAGGACACCGAGGCGGATGCCGTGCTGCTGGCGAAGAAAACGGCCCAGCTTCGGGTATTTTCTGATGACGAGCAGAAGATGAACCGGTCTGTGCTGGATACAGGCGGCGGCGTGCTGGTGATCTCGCAGTTCACGCTGTATGCCGATATGAGCCGGGGGCGGCGTCCGAGTTTCGTGAAGGCTGCGCCGCCGGATCTGGCCTCACCGCTGGTCGATCTTTACGCCAGCACACTGCGTCAGGAAGGCGTGCAGCGGGTGGAAACCGGTGTTTTCGGTGCCATGATGCGGGTCGAGATTCATAATGACGGGCCAGTGACGATTCTGCTGGATACGGCTGACCTGCGCTGATGAATTTGCGGTTGTGGCACAGGCTGGTACGCAACAAAAGCGGTTGGCTCGCGTATAATGTGGTAATTGCTAATCAATCGTTGAAGACTTGTCCTATTGTTATATGTCACCGTTTCATACCGTGAGGGGATCTCTGTGCGCCGATATCTTGGTTTAGCCTTTATCATTATTCTGCTGGCTGGATTTGCGATTCTGATGGGCTGCCAGCCGGGACCATCAAATGAACCTACACCTGAACCTTTAGCCTTACTGACTGAAGCATCCAATAATATCCGGGAAAGCGACACATTCCGCATGTACGTGGAGCAGGGTGGCAACACCTATGTGATCCCGGTTTTCCTCGGCCCGACGGATACACTGGCGGTCAATGCCCAGTTCCGGTGGGCACGGGCGCAGTATGTCGCACCCGGCACATTGCAGGCTACAGCGCGGATTGTCGTCGAGAGTGTGGTCGGCAATATGGCGCAGGATGTCGAAATCTTCTCTCGTGAGGACGAACAGTGGTATCGCCTGCAAGGGTCCCCGTGGATCAGGGGGGATTTTGCGCCGGGGTTTAACCCGGTCACACTGATTGCGGCGGACAGCGGCTTTCAGGCGGCGCTGACGGCGCTGGAAGATCTGGATTTTGTCGGCGAAGAGACACTTGAGGATGGCGCACCCGTGTATCATCTGACGGGTATCGCGAACGGTCCGGCAGTCAAGGCACTGGTCGTCGGCCTGATCGATGTGGCCGAAACTGTGCCGGTCGATGTTTATATCCATCGCGAACGGCGTATCCCAGTGCGGATTGTGCTGACACAGCCGGAAACGGCGACCGAAGAATCGCCTGACCCAACGACATGGACCATCAATGTTTATGACATTAATGCTGAAGCTGAGCTGACACCACCCGATGAGGTGGAGTAAGCATGAACGGCGTCTCTGATAATACGGCTGCCAGATCAGGGCAGCGAATGAACCCGTGGCTGGTGCTGGTGCTGATCTGTCTTCCGGTGTTTATCGGATCACTGGACCTCACGGTTGTTTCTGCGTTTCTGCCTGAACTGATTGTCGATCTTGAACTGCCGCTGCAAACCCAACTGGATGATGCCGCGTGGATTGTGAGCGCCTATCTGCTGGCGTATGCCGTCAGCCTGGCGGTGACAGGCCGCATCAGTGACCTGATCGGACGGCGGCGGGTATATGTCGCCTGTCTGGTGATTTTTATCATCGGGTCGATTCTCGTTGCAGAAGCACATCTGCTGCCGACCGATATCCTGTACTCGATTTACCGGCGGTTCGGGCAGTTCCCTGATCCGGGCATGGTGAACTTACAGGCGATCATCTTCGGGCGGGTGGTGCAGGCATTGGGCGCAGGGGCGCTGATTCCGGTCAGTCTGGCGCTGGTGGCGGATCTGTTTCCGCCTGCCAGCCGCGCACGTCCGCTGGGTGTGATTGGTGCCGTCGATACGCTGGGATGGGTGCTGGGTCACCTATACGGCGGTATCTTCGTACAGTATATCCCATGGCAGGGGCTGTTCTGGGTCAATGTGCCGCTTACGCTGATCGCGCTGGTGGTGGTGCTGTATGCCCTGCGGAATGTCCCGCAGTATCGTGCTGAAGGGCGCTTTGACTGGCTCGGCGCGCTGCTGCTGGTGGGGGCGCTGGTGGCGTTCAACATCGGACTGGGCGGTGCGAATATCGATGTCTCGGTGAGCACCAGTATTGAAAATCTGGAAGTCCTGCCGCAGAGCGCCACGTGGCTGCTGCCACTTTCCGCCCTGCTGCTGATCCTGTTTGTGTGGGTTGAAGCGCGAGTGCGTGATCCGCTGATTGACCTGAAGCTGTTCCGCAGCCGCAATCTGTCGGCGGGATCGCTGACGAATCTGTTTGTCGGCTACTGTCTGTTTATCGGGCTGGTAATCGTCCCGATTCTGGTCAACGTCCGCGTGGAGTCTGAAGCGAGCCTGCGATCGGCGGCACTTCAGGTTGGGCTGCTGCTCTCGGCACTGACAGTCCCGATGGCGATGGCCGCGATCCCCGGCGGATGGCTGAGTGAGCGCATCGGCAACCGGACGACGACGCTCATCGGGTTAGGGCTGGCGGCGATCGGCTTCCTGATGATCCGGCTGACATGGACGATTGAGATCACTGATCCGATTATCATTGTCGAGATGATCATCATCGGGATTGGGATCGGGCTGACGTTCTCACCGATCAGCGCGGCGGTGATCGACTCTGCGCCAGATGATGAACGCGGCGTCGCTTCCGCGCTGGTGCTGCTGCTGCGTCTGCTTGGGATGACGATCAGCGTGTCGTCACTGACGACATTCGCGCTTCAGCGGGTGAATGTACTGGCGGCAGTGGAACTGGGGCAGGGTGTTACCGACCCGCTTCAGTATGCCAACACATTTGCGACGATCACTGTCAATGTACTGGGCGAACTCGGCCTGATTGGGGCAATTGTCGCTGGTCTGGCGATGGCCTCGGCTGCCTTTATGAGCAATCAGCGTGCCGGTGAGGATGTGCCGGTGCGCTGATCCGTGTGCTAACGGGTGTCAGTGAGCAGAAATCTGTGCCGGTCTCTGGAAACTCGGCATTAAAAGCGCGACAATCCGGCCCTGAATTGGGTATGCTTTGTGACAGTGACGAATACAGATGCATAGAAGGGCGCGTGATGAGTGCGAATAGTGCGAATAATGAAGATCGCATCGCAAAGCTGGAGGCTATCGCGGCACAGGTGAAGGCCTGCACCAAATGCCGTTTGCATGAAAATGCACGCAATGGCGTCCCCGGCGCGGGCAATTATGCCGCCGAGATCATGTTCATCGGTGAGGGGCCGGGGGAAAATGAGGATCTGCAGGGGCTGCCATTTGTGGGGCGCTCCGGCCAGTATCTGGATTATCTGCTGAACCTGATTGGCCTGAAGCGTGAGCAGGTGTTTATCACGAATGTTGTGAAACACCGTCCGCCCAATAACCGTGATCCGATGGTGGACGAGATCGAAGCATGTCGTGAATATCTGGAGCATCAGATTGCGCTGATTGATCCGCTGATGATCGCGACGCTGGGACGCTTCAGCATGGCGAAGTTCTTCCCCGGTGGCAAGATCTCTGCGATTCACGGTAAGCCGAAGTATGCCGAGGCGCGGGCGTATTATCCGCTGTTTCATCCGGCGGCGGCGCTGCGAAATCCCGGCCTGCGGTTTGATATGGAAGCCGATATAAAGCGCATTCCGGAGATTCTGGCTGAAGTCAAGACGCGGCGCACAGAGAATAAGCCTGATGAGCCTGAACCAGAGCAAAAGGATGATCTGCCACCGGAGCAGTTGAGCCTGTTCTAGTGCCAATAGACAGCAATCCAAACAAAAACGGACAGTCATACAACTGTCCGTTTTTGTTTGCAGGCAAAGGTTAAAGCAGGATTTAGGTGCCGAAGAGACGCGCCAGCAGTGGGGCGATGTCGCGGACAATCGGCACATCGTACCACAGGTTAAGGGAGTCGATCACGACAAGGCCGATCACCGAACTACAGCAGCAGAACACCGCAAGTCCGCCGCATCCAATGGCAGCCCAGCGGATGGCATTGCGCGGTTCTTCTTCCCGGACGGCGTAAGGATCGTAATCATAGCCTGTGCTGACAGCAGGCGGTGTGCCATAGGGCTGTGCGCCGTAAGCGCCGCCAGCCGGATCACTGGGCTGACCGCTGTAACCGTAATTGGGCTGTGCTGGCTGCTGCGGCTGCGCGTAAGATGGCGCGTAATTCTGCTGTGGCTGCGCTGGCTGCTGCGGCTGTCCATAAGGAGCATAACCCTGTTGGTTGGGCTGGTTAGGCTGTGGGTTGGACTGCACCGGCACTGTCGGTGACATCGGAGAGCCGCCGACCTGTTCCATGCCACCCATCTGTGAGGGCCGCAGGCGTTCATAACCCAGTGTGACGGTTTCACCGAGACCGATCATATCCCCGCTGTTGAGCGGACGACTGCCGGAGATGCGCTGTCCGTTGACAAAGGTGCCGTTGGTGGAGCCGAGATCCTCAATTGAGCAGCCATCGGCAGTGCGAGCAATACGCAGGTGATGTCGGCTGACTTCAGGGTCGTTGATGACAATATCATTCGTGATGTCACGTCCGAGAGTTGTCACATCCTTACTGATATCAAAGGTTTGGTTGGGTTGGGGACCCCGCCGTACAACTAGACGGAAGGTATCGTTGCCCTGCATATTGGCTGCCTCCTGAGCAGGTGGAGAAGTCCTTTATAACGTTTTTTTGCTCGATCCAAAAGCTCGATAAGGTCTGATTAAGCAAACTATGGGGCAGTATACGTTCTCCACTCGACACTGTCAACTTATCAGTGGCGTCTTTGGTACGAGTTTATGGTTGCGGACAAATCTTAATGCTTCTCATATTGGCTAAGTATTGTGAGACATTTCAGGCGATTATGAGAGCGCTTACAGACATTTTGTATACAAAAGGTTTGTTACGTAAAGGAATTAATTCTGCCTGTAATCTTGCCAATGCGGGGGAAGTTGAGAAAGCGTTGTAAACGTAAAAACAGTCTTATGCAAATTTCCTAAGTGTGATAATTTTATATCAATCAACATCATTCTAAATTAATTATCCGGAGCTGAACACCATGCCTGCTAATCAACCGCTTGCGAACGAACTGATTAACCACCTGCAATCCGCCCTGACTGCGCGCTTTCATAAGTATTCAATCGACCTTGATGTGACCACAACCTCTGAATCATCGGCGGACTGGAGCGGGAATTCCAATCCGACGGTGAGCTACATCCGCCCGTTTGAATCTGCGCAGAATGTTGAATATCTGCTGGGCGTCGAAATGCCGATCTCTGAACTCAACGTGCGTCGTCATCCAGTGATCGAGCTTCGGGCCTACAAGGACGGGATCGTGATGGAATTTGTCCTGCCTCCGGATGCATGGTGGGATCAGGAAAATTTCATCGGTAAGCTGACCGTCAGCCGCCACCGTCAGTCCTTCCGCCAGCTTATCCAGAAGCTGGGCAGCGATTTCCGCATGGGGTTCTGGTCCGGTGTCAAGCTGGATGATCTGGTGCTGACGCCAGCACAGGCTTCTCACCCGGCGGTCTTCGAACAGTGGGTCAGCACCTTCTGCTGTGGACAGAACTGGTTCCGCGTTGGTGTCTGGTACGAAACGATCGAAGCCGTCACGCCGGAACTGGTCAATGAGATGTTCGAGAATGCCTGCCTGCTGCACTCGATCTATGAATTCGTCTCATGGAAGGGCAGCAACGATTATCGCGCCTTTGCCCAGCGTGACATGATGCTCGCTTACGCATAAGCAGGTCCGCTAAAACGCTCCGGAAAGCACTTGCAGTATCTGCAACTGTGCCCCTGAACGCAACTGAACACCGACGGCTCCATCAGCAGGGGGCGTCGGTGTTTGCGTTTGAAAGGCCAGTGTGCCGTTGACTTCAACCGTGAGCATCTGTACGTCGGCTTTGACCGTTACTGCAATATCGCGACCAGGCAGATTAAGCCCCTGTGCTGTGGCCAGCGCCAGACTTTCACCTACCAGAATACCGTCAGGCTGGTGGAGTTGGGCGAAGTCGATGGTGTACAGCGCAGCGCTGGTGACCTGTGTGCTGTCATGATAAATGCGGATCATGCTGCCGGACGTCCCACTCATGCCGACCAGAATGTCGTAATAGGATGAGGTCGGGGCGGCGATCAGGCCGATGTTCAGCGTAAACTGCTGCGGATAGCTGCTGCGGCGTGTCAGGATGGTGGAGTTGGCGGCCTGTGCGATCAGTGCGCCCGTATCGGATACAGCCCACACTGGCGACGGCGAAGCATTATTGATGGTTTCAGTTCCCCGGACAAAATCACCGTCCATGATGACGATATTCTGCTGCGGCTGATTGGCCTGAATCGTGGCAAGGCTGCCGGTGATCGCCGCCTGGGTCGCCATGAATTCCTGCTGAACCTGCGTGCTAAGCTGCTGTAAGGCGGCCTGGGTCGCGGCGAAGTTCTGGGCGGCCTGGGTAGCCTGCTGCTCACTGTTGACAGAGATTGCCGTGAGTGTTGAGAAATCGTTGATCACCTGCTGCGTTTCGGTCTGGCCGAGCAGGGCGGAATAATTATCCAGTGAAACCTGTGTATTCAGCAGGTTGACATCACGCTGCTGTTGTGCGGCGCTGGTCGCTTCAAGAATCGCAACGGTGGAGACAACAGCGGCGTTCGTGGACTGCCAGTCGGCGACACGCATCAGGCCGACCAGATCAGGCCGCAGACCCAGCAGACCCGCCAGAAGCCCGATGATCAGCAGCAGGAAGAGAATCGTCAGCCACAACAGCCAGCGTCTGCCGGAGCGTCTCGGCGCTGTTGTCCTGATGGGTGGCGGCGGTGTGGATGGCTGTCCGGCGGGTGATCCGGCAGGGGGCGGAGTCGATCTGACCTTGGGCTGAGTGTCATCTTCAAAAAGCCTGCGCGCCACGGGATGCTCCTCAATGTTGTTCCAGCGCTCAAGTATTGATACAAGTCTGCTAAAATGACGCTAGTGATTAACGGTAAAGGGTCTTTAATAGTGACGTCAATATCTGCAGAAAGCAACTCGCGTTTGCAGCGGCTGCGGGCATCAGGGTTTAAACTGACCAATGCGCGCCTTCGGGTGCTTGAAGTGCTGGAACAGAGTGATGGTCATCTGACTTCAACGCAGATTCTGGCGGCAGTTGCGGAGCGTGATCCGTCGATTGGGCGCGCCAGTGTCTTTCGCACGCTGGATATGCTGACACGGCTGGCGATTATCCGCCCGACTTACGTGGAAAGCAGCCTGACGCCCACCTATGTGCTGCTGCCCGATGGGCATCATCATCATATCCTGTGTACGACGTGTGACCGTGTGATCGAGTTTGAACACTGTGATCTCTCTGATCTGACACGGCAGCTTGAAGAACAGTATCAGATCGAGATCACCGGACATCTGCTGGAATTCTTCGCCAGATGCTCATCCTGTGCGCAGGATGATGTGGAATCGGATGTGACGCAGGGTTAAATCGTTACGCATGGGGCAGCAGGAATACTGCCCCGTGCGGTACAGGCCTGATCGCTGCTTCTATCGAGCGATGATATTTACCATGCGGCTCACATCCCGGAAAAGTCGGCGTCAGCCTGTGTTGGCAGATGGATAAAGAATGTGCTGCCTTCGCCAACAACGCTGGTGACTGTAGCGCTGCCGCCGTGTAGTTCAGCGATGCCGCGCACCAGCGCCAGCCCAGCCCCTGTCCCCTGATCTTCGTAATAATCGCGATTAATCTGATAGAAGCTGGTCCAGATATTTTCCAGTTCACCTTCAGGGATGCCGCGTCCAAAGTCCTCAACCCAGAAGGTAAGCATATCGGTATCGGCGGCAATGCCCACGTTTACTATCCCACCAGGGGGCGTGAACTTGATAGCATTACTCATGATCTCACGCATGGCGACCGCCAGGTATTCCTGATCACCGGTAATAGCTGGCAGGTCATCCGGGATGCTGAAGTTGAAAGTCGGTTGTTCGGTGTAATCCTGCGCCGCATCGAAATAGGCTTTATTGACCAGATCTCCGAGATACAGTTCCTGCCGCCGCCATTCGAAGGTGCGCTGTGCATCTCCGGTTTCGAGTTCAACCAGCAGGATAAAATTCTCGATCAGCCGTCTCAGGCGATCCGCACCGGAATTGACTCCCTTCAGGAAACTCAGCAGCTCTTCGCGTGTCATGGCATCGGATTCATAATCCTTCAGCATGTCGGCATACGCGACGACGAGTGTTAAGGGGGTGCGGAATTCGTGGTTGAGAATGGTGAGGATGCTGCGTTTTAAAGCGGAAAGCTGATCGGTATAAACCTGATTGATACTCTTATGACGGTTTAATTTGGAAGAAACTGCGACCAGTAACTCATCAGCTTCGAAGGGTTTGACGAGGTAATCATCGACGCCAAGTAATTTGCCCTGCTGAATATCGGATCGCTCACCCTTAGCGGTCAGAAAAATAAAGGGGATCTTGACCCATTCAGGTTCGCGACGGACATTCTTCAGCAGTTCCATGCCGTCCATGACCGGCATCATGATGTCAGAGACGATCAGATCCGGCAGGTTATCCCCCTGATGACGCAGGATTTCGAGTGCTTCCATACCATTTCCTGCCAGCAGCACATCATAATGGTCGAGCTTTAAGATGTCCCTGAGGCCGTGTAATAAATTGGGATCGTCCTCAACGACCAGAAGTTTCGCGTTCTGGGTGTTCATAGCTTGTACCATCATCCAGATAAGGTCACATTATTTTTTATTGTACTGATGAGACAAAATGAAATACAACTGAATGACCATCAGATTAGAAGAACTCCCGGTTAATCTCTATCAGATCAGACAACAGAGCATAACCGGTTTCTGGCCCACCTGCACCCGGCCCGATCAGGGTGACATCCTGATTGACATCGGTCGCATAGGTGATCGCGTTCAGAGTCCCACTGACGCTGGCAAGCGGATCACTGACCGGAAGTGCTACCGGGCGGACAGATCCGCCGCTGCGGTTGGCTTCGGCAATCAGTTTCCAGCGTTTTCCTTCGGCCTGCGCCTGCTGAATCTGCTGCGGATCAAGGCTGCTGATGCCGGTAACAGACAGTTGATCGAGCGAGAACTGTATGCCAAAGAGGGCAGCCGCCAGAATAATCACTTTCGCAGCCGCATCCCAGCCGTCAACATCCCCACTCGGATCGGTTTCGGCATACCCCCGCTGCTGGGCATCGGCCAGTGCGTCCGCGAAGGCTGCGCCCTGATCCATCTGCGTCAGGATGTAATTGGTCGTACCGTTCAGGATGCCGCGAAAGCCGCTGATCTCGGCACCGGGTAAGCCCTGTGTCGCAAGCCGGATCGCCGGTGTCCCGGCCATGACGGTCGCTTCATAGCGCAGCGCAAGGCCGGCGTCTTCTGCACAGCGCATCAGTCCGAGACCGTCCACAACCAACGGCCCCTTATTCGCCAGTACGACATGCTTATTGTGCTTCAGGGCACGATAAACATAATCCAGCGCGGGTTGGCCGGTGTGGACATTGGTCGGGCTGGCTTCGACGACGACATCCACCGCCGGATGTTCGATCATGGCATAGATGTCAGGATTGCGCTGTAAGGAAGGTGACTCGATGGTAGCGGCGAGATCCGTTGTGCGGCGGTGAAGCGCAGCCCCGAGCGCAGCGAGTGGCAGGCCATGTTCATCGAACAATGTCCCCCGAGAGCCGGTGGCGACGCCAACGATTTTAGCGGAAAGCCCGCCGGTTTTCCCTGAAATGTGCGATTTCTTTGCAAGCATCTGGAGCAGACCCTGCCCGACACTGCCCGCACCGATCAACAGTATATTCATCCAACTCCGCTTTCCAGATTGCAGGCTGTTTCGACAGCGTGGGTCCGATGATAGCCGTTTGATCATAATCGTACAAATTACAATTTGAAATTGCGTCCCCATCGCAATGGCCTGTCGATAGGCTTGTGGGCGAAAACCTGAAACCGCATCTCTCAACAACGCTGAAGTATCCTGTACAATACAGCCCACATAATGATTGGATGTCGTTGCGGCCAGTTTTATTTCGGCAGATCTGATTTCAGAACACCAGAACGCTGTGGCTGTGAAACGGCATGCTGACAGATGACAACGCAGATGGAGTGTTAATTTTGCAACCAACAGTCTGTATCACTGGAGTCGCTGGCGGGATCGGCAGCGCGACGGCCCGTGTTTTTTCCACAGCAGGATGGTATGTCTACGGTGTAGACCGGCGTGATACGCCTGATCTGCCTGGCGTGGACTGCTTTATTTGTGCTGACATCGCCAATGAGGGCGATTCGCAGCGGATCTTTGAGACCATCACCCGCGGTCACGGCAAACTCGACGCATTGATCAACAATGCGGCGGTGCAGGTTGCGAAGCCGCTGGTACAGACGACGCCGGAAGAGTGGGATAGGGTGATGAACGCCAACCTGCGAGCGGTGTATCTGGCGATTCAGCGTTCTTACGAACTGCTAAAGGCCGCAGGTCATGCGGCGGTCGTGAATATCAGCTCGGTTCATGCCGTACAGACTTCATCCAATATCGCCGCCTATGCTGCCAGTAAGGGGGCGCTGCTGGCGCTCACCCGTGCGCTGTCGATTGAACTCGCGCCGGATAATATCCGCGTCAATGCCATTCTGCCCGGTGCGGTGGATACCCACATGCTGCGCGCTGGTCTTGGGCGCGGGCATCTGGGCGGGGCCAATATCGAAGAACAATTAAACGCACTGGGCGCAAAGCATGTGATGGGCCGCGTCGGTCAGCCGGAAGAGATCGCACAGGCGATCCTGTTTATGGCCGATAATGAACGTGCTTCATTTGTCACCGGGCAGGCGCTGGTGGTGGATGGTGGCGCGACGGCCAGGCTCAGTACGGAATGATGAATCCGATCAAAGAGAGTGCAAAGCGCATCCCCGGTGCGGTGGGGATGTACACCGAAAT
>CAYNDH010000045.1:16966-26224 GCA_964395665.1 uncultured Anaerolineaceae bacterium | reverse complement strand
CTGGTGAATCTCGATCACCTGAAATTCCTGACGCAGCCGGTGACGATTGCCGGTCAGGAGATGGCGCTGGTGCATATCTACTCGGAATACCCGGATTATGAATGGGTCGATGCCGCTGGTGAAGGCTTAAGCTGTGTCGATGATGTGGCACGGGCGGCGGTGATCTTTCTGTGGGAATACGAGCGCACCGGCGATGAAGCGCTGCTCGATCTGGCGAAGCGCAGCCTGAATTTCGTCATGTATATGCAGGCTGATGACGGCGAGTTCTATAACTTCGTCTATGATGCAGAGGGGACGATCAACCGGACCGGCGGCACCAGCTATAAAAGTCTCGGATGGTGGGCGATGCGCGGCTTCTGGTCGCTGGGTGAGGGCATCCGCGTCTTCGACAGCATCGACCCGGACTACGCTGATGAACTTGAAGCCGCCTATCTGAAGACCGAAGCCGCACTGGGCAAAACACTCGGCAGCTACGGCCAGTACAGCGACCTGCACGGCTTCCAGATCCCGGCGTGGATTCCCGGTGGTGAACCCGCTGTCGCCAGTGTCGGCCTGCTGGGGCTTTCCGCCTACTATACCACCCGCCCCAACGATACCACCGCTGACATCCTGACCAAAATTGCGGATGGTGTGGCCGAGTATCAGTTGGGCGATCACATCAACTACCCATTCGGGATGCATCCGGCGCGGGCCAATGCCCCCGGCTTCTGGCATGCATGGGGCGGCCACATGACACACGCGCTGGTCGTGGCGGGCATGGCGCTCGACCGGCAGGACTGGATCGACTCGGCGGCGAAAGATGCGGACTCCTTCCTGCTGCGGCAGATCGCCTTCGAGCGCTTCCGTCATATCGGCGTCGTCCCCTACCGGCTGGAGCAGATCGCCTACGGGACGAATCAGATCCTGCTGGCGTACACGGCGCTGTATGAGGCAACCGGCGACGAACGCTATGCCCGTTACGCTGGTCTGGTGGGAAGCTGGTATTTCGGCAATAACATGGCTGGCGTGCAGATGTACGATCCCGAGACGGGGCGCGTGCTGGATGGCATCAACGGACCGGTGGCCTTCCGCGTCAACCGTAATTCGGGCGCAGAATCGACCATCGAAGGGCTGATGAGCATGATCGCGCTGGCCGAGATCCCCGAAGCAGAGCCGCTTTTACAGGCCAAAGCGGTCGATGGCAACGGCTATCTGATTCTCGAAGCGGAAAGCGGTGAACGGGTGGTCGGCGTCCCGACGTATTCGTCGGTCACATGGACCGGCGAAGGCTATATCAGCGGCGGGCGTTATGTCTCGCTCGGCGAAGGCCAGCGGATGCGTATCCAGTTCGACGCAACAGCAGATCAGGCGGCAGAGGATTACTGGTTCTATCTCGCGCATCAGCGGCAGGCGATGAGCAGCACAGAGAATCTGGTCAATCGCACCGAGTCACCGCCGGAGATCGACGGCAGCGCGGCTGACTGGCCGGACGATCTGCCGGTGCTTGCATCCAACAGCGGACGCCAGTTCCTGCGCGGCGCGGGGCTGTGGCAGGGCGAAGCGGTGGACAGCCACGCTATCCGGCTTCAGTGGGACGACGAGTACCTGTATCTGCTGGCTGAGGTGCGCGATCCGGTCCACGAGCAGCCGTTTACGCTGAACAATGCAGGCAGCGCGGATAATCTGTGGATATACGTCACCAATTCTCCGACCGCTAATCGTCTGTCAGCAAAATTCACACTGGCGCAGACACCGGACGGCCCGCAGGTCTGGGACTGGGTCGGCTCCGGCTTCCTGCGCGGGGCAGAACTCGGGTGGAAGGCCGCCGAAGATGCCGCCGGTTACACCTATGAAGCGGCGGTGCCGTGGTCAGCGCTGAAGATCGATGCGCCGGAAGCCGGCCTGAGCATTGGCTTTGAGGCCGGACGTGGGATCGGCGGCAACTCGTTCATGGATCTGACCGGGCGCGACCCTGATGTACCCTCCAATCTGCTGCGGCTGACCCTCACCGCACCGGATGCGGAACTCTCGAGCGATGCGCCGATGGTCGCGCTGGAAGTCCGCCTGAATGATCTGGGCAGCGTCGATGTCCCGCAGACGGTCTCGCCGGACAGCGATTACTTCTGGCTCGATCTCGTCCAGCCGGAGCCGCTGACACTGGTCGAAGGCGAAAACACCATCCGTTATCGCTATGCCGGGGAAGAATCCGAAAATCCCGGCCTGAGCAAGGTTGATGCCTTTTTCCTTCAGCCGGTGGTCGCACGGCGCGTGTTCGAACTGCCGGACGGCCAGCGCTTCACCCTGACTTATGATACGCGTACTGGTGAGGCAGCGTGGGAGTAGAGATAAGGATTATCTGTATCTGAAAATGGATCACAGGCATGGGCCGGACAAGTCCGGCCCTACAGTATGTACTACTCCGTAGGGGCAGGATTTTTCCCGCCCATGCTCACAGACAATTGATAACCTGTCCCCACACACCCGACGTAATACACGATCAATCTATCCAATCCTTATACGCACAATTCACAAAGGAAAGCTTCACAAGCTCATGAAACTTGTTCGTCATCCACAAAATCCGCTGATGTACCCGAATCCACTGCACCGCTGGGAAGCGATGAATGTCTTTAACCCGTCGGTGATCCATCACAACGGGCTGTTTCACATGCATTACCGCGCACAGGGCGTGGATTTCATCTCACGTATCGGGTATGCGGTCAGCACCGACGGGCTGAACTGGAACCGGCTGGAAAACCCGGTGCTGTCGCCGCATATGGGGCATCTGGATTATCGCGGCGTCGAAGATCCGCGTGTCACACCACTGGATGGCCGCTTCTATATGACCTATACCGTGTACGGGGGCGAAGACTTCTTCCCGATGATCGCAGCATCCGATAACCTGATCACATGGGAAGACATCGGCCCGCTGGAACGGCAGAAGAACAAGGATCACATCCTGTTCCCGGAAAAGATCAACGGACGCTACGCCATCCTGCACCGCCGCCCGGTCAGCATCTGGATCGGCTTCAGCGACGATCTGGTGAACTGGACCGATCATCAGATCCTGATGGACCCGCGACCCGACAATGAGTGGGAGTCCAAGAGCATCGGTGGCAACGGCCTGCCGATTAAAACCGAACACGGCTGGGTGATCTTCTATCACGGCTACGGCGAAAAGCACATCTACCGGCATTCACTCGCCCTGCTTGATCTGGAAGACCCGACCAAAGTGATTCACCGAGCGCGGTCGGTGATCATGGAACCGCAGGAGACATGGGAAATCCGGGGGGATGTGCCGAACGTGGTCTTTAGCTGCACCAATCTGGTGGTTGGGGATGAGGTGTGGTTCTATTACGCCGGTGCGGATCGCGTCATCGGGCTGGCGACGGCCAGGCTGTCGGATGTGATCGACTTCGCCCGCTTCGGGGATTAAGCCAAGCGCGACGGACGCCCCGGACATGCAAGCATGTAGGGCGTGCCTACGAATGTAGAATGCAGGGCCGGATTCTTCCGGCCCTGATAATTCAGACATGCGCTAACCCACACGCAGTGCGGCCTCTGGTGCACTGGCACGAACAGACAGATTATGCCCGTTGTGCCTGCTTTGAGCCTTGCGCTTGCGCTTCTCGGTGCGGCCAATCGGGACGACCATCGGCGTATCAGTGACCGGATCTTCGTAGATCCGGGACTCGATACCGAACACATCACGCACCAGCGGCTCGGTAATCACGTCAGACGGATCACCACTGGCGGCAATCGAACCGCGATGCATCACAATCAGATGATCAGCATAGCGACAGGCCTGATTGATGTCGTGCAGCACCATGACAATCGTCTTGTCGCGATCCTGATTGAGCATCCGCAGCAGGTCAAGGATTTCGATCTGATAGGCGATGTCAAGGAAGGTGGTCGGCTCATCCAGCAGGATCAGGTCGCTGTCCTGCGCCAGTGTCATGGCGATCCATGCACGCTGACGCTGCCCGCCGGAGAGCGAATCCAGCGGACGGTCGGCGAACTCGGTGACGCCGGTGATCTCCAGCGATTCGCGGGTGATGCGCTCATCCAGCGGCGACCACTGCTGGAACCAGCGCTGATGCGGATAGCGCCCCTGTGCGACCAGTTCATGAACCGTCAGTCCTTCCGGCGCGACCGGCCCCTGTGGCAGAATCCCCAGCCGCTTCGCCAGTTCCCTGGTCGGCATCTGCCAGATGTCCTGCGAATCAAGCACCACACGGCCCGCCTGCGGCTTCAGCAGGCGCGAAATCCCGCGCAGCAGTGTCGATTTTCCACAGCCATTCGGCCCGATCAGCGCGGTAATCTGCCCATTCGGGATCGTCACACTAAGATCCTCAATAATCAGGGCATTTTCGTAAGCCAGTGTCAGGTGATGTGCGTTTAATTCACTCATAATTCCAGGGTTATCCATTCCGACCACGGTATAACAGAAACAGAAAATACGGTGCGCCGATCATCGCCGTGACGACACCGACCGGCAGTTCACTGGGGGCAATCGCCCAGCGACCAATCAGATCCGATAGTACCAGCAGCGCACCGCCAAACAGCGCACTGACCGGCAGCATCCCTTCATGGGATGGCCCGACAAGGCGGCGTGTGATATGGGGGGCGACTAATCCGACGAAGCCGATTGTCCCGGCCACAGCGACCGCCCCCGCCGCCAGACCAACACTGATAAACAGCAGCAGAGCGCGATACCGTTCGACGCGCACGCCCAGCCCTCTGGCCGTGTCATCGCCCAGCGCAAAGGCATTCAGGAAGCGCGCCATCAGCACTGAAATGGGCAGAAAGACGATCAGCCAGCCGCCAAGGGCCTGCACATGTTCCCATCCACGCCCATAGACACTGCCCGTCAGCCACACATACGCCTGCTGCACCTCTCGAATATCCCCGAAGACCAGCATGGTGGTCGTCACCGCGCTGATCACCGCACCGAGCGCGATGCCGATCAAAATCAGGCGAATAGGTGCGCTGCTGCCATGCTTCCACGCCAGCAGATAGATTGCGAACGCCGTCACCAGCGCCCCGACGAACGCCGCCAGCGGCAGCAGACTCAACGGCGCATCCTTCATCCAGACGATCAGGGTGACAGCGGCCAGCCCTGCCCCGCCGCTGACGCCAAGCAGATAGGGATCGGCCAGCGGGTTACGGGTGATGCCCTGCATAATCGCGCCGGATGTCGCCAGCGCCGCCCCGACCATAAACGCCAGAACGATGCGCGGCAGACGAAAGGTGAACACGACCAGATTGAAATTGCGGTAATCGGGATGATCTTCGGGCAGCGTGCGGAAGAGGGTCTGCACCACGTCCCACGGCGACATATCATATTCCCCATAGCTGATACTGGCAACCAGTGTGACCACCGTAAACACCACAATCGCCAGCGCCACCAGCGGCACACGCCGGTCAATGCGAAATGAAACCGGCACACGTCCCAGCCGGACGGTGATCCATGGCGGTGTCACAGGCTTTTGATGCACCATCAGCGCTTCACCTTCCACCGGGCCAGCCAGATAAAGAACGGCGCACCGAGAAAGGCCATCATCACGCCGACCGGCAGTTCCTGCGGGCGGATGATGATCCGCGCCCCGACATCGGCCAGTGTCACCAGCAGGCCGCCGACGAGCGCACAGTACGGGATGATCGCGCGGTAATCCACGCCGACGATAAAGCGCACCAGATGCGGCACCACCAGCCCGACAAAACCAATCGGACCGGCCAGTGCGACTGCTCCACCCGCCAGCAGCACGACGATACACGCGGCGGCGGCCTTCACCCAGAGCGTATTCTGGCCCAGACCTCTGGCGACATCCTCACCGAGGCTGATGGTGGTGATCTGACGGCTGATAAACACGGATGCCAGCAGGCCGATGAAAATATAGGGCGCGGTCTGGCTTAACAGGGCCATATCCCGCCCCGCCAGCGAACCCGCCGTCCAGAAGCGGATCTGGTCGAGTGTTTCCTGATCACCGATCAGGATGGCGGTGGTAAAGGATGAGACGAACGCTGTCAGGATGACGCCTGCCAGTGTCAGCTTGAGCGGAGTCGCACCACCGCGCCCCATGGAGCCGATGAAGTACACCACCCCAGCCGATAATCCCGCGCCGATAAACGCGGCATAGGCATAAGTGGACAGCCCCGCACTGCCGAACGTCACGGCCAGCACAACCGCCAGTGATGCACCGCTGTTGATCCCCAGCAGGCCGCTGTCAGCCAGCGGATTGCGCGTCAGCCCCTGCATGATCGCCCCGGCCACGGCCAGCGCCGCCCCGACCACCACACCCGACAGCACGCGTGGCAGCCGCACCGTGTGGATGATAAGATGCTCGAATTCACCCTGATCAAAGCTAAAAAGCGCCTCATACACCACCTGTGGCGTGATGTCTGCGGCGCCGAGCGTAATGCTCCACATCAGCGAAGCAATCAGCAGCAAAAGACCGATCAGCACCCCCGGCAGCAGCAAGCCGCGTCTGCCGAGGATGCGTGAGGTATTGCGAAATGCGGGCGTTGCCTGAGAGGTCATTCGATTTCGTCTGTCTTTGTTTAAACCTCACCCCCTGCCCCCTTTCCAACCTGGAGAGGGGGATTAAAGAAGGGTGAGGTTTAAAAGTGCATAACAGCCACTAAAGGCTGGTCACGCGGTCAACCCACTCGACTTTGAGTGCGTCTTCACCAGAAAAGCGCTCCAGATGGTCGGCGATCACATGCTTCACACGGGTGAAGTTCTCTTCGGTATCAGCGGTGATACGGAAGCTGAGCGCATTTTCGTCTGCACTCATCTCGCAGTGGCCGAAGCCAAACTGCACGTTCCCCTGCTGATCGGTGTATTCGGCAGTGACCTTATGGCCGAAGTGGTTACACAGCGCCTTCATGAAACGCACTGCCTTAACCGTTTCAACGGTGGCTTCTGCGGTAAAGTTCATCATGATTTTCTCCTGTCCAATTCATTATGATGCAGAATGAATTGTTAAACGGTGTGATAACTGTCAATAAATACGAAGTCGAAAGGCATTATTCGCTGACTTCGGCAGTCGGTTCGGCGGTGGCTTCGACGGCTTCTTCCGCCGCAGGTAATTCAACGCCCATATGATCCAGCACAGTCTCGACCAGCACTTCGGCTGACAGCGGCCCGCCAAACAGCCATGCATCCCCGCCGAGCCAGTAGGCACGCTCCTGCTGCACGAACGTCATCGCATTCCAGAGCGGGGAGTCTGCGAAGAAATCGTTGTCATTCCCCTGTGCGACGTAGAAGAAGTTGAACTCGTCGCCCTGAAGCGCGGCAAAGCCCTCAATGCCGATTTCGCTAAAGCCGTAAAGCTGCGGGGCATCCGCCCATGCGTTCTCTAATCCGATCTGCTCAAGGATCTGGACGGCCATCGCGTTTTCCGTGAACAGGCGGAAGGTCGCCACACTTTCAGTGGTCCAGCCCTGCGCCAGAATAAATGCTTCGCCTTCACGTCCAGCATCAGCCAGTGCAGCCTCGGCACGCTGATAGAGATCCTGCATATGATCCAGCACCGTTTCAGCTTCAGCTTCACGCCCGACGGCCTGCGCGATGATGTTGAAGGTGGCGATCATATCGTCGTACTGCGAGATGTTGAGATCTTCGGGATAGGGATTAAAGACCAGCGTCGGCGCAATGGCGTTGAGTTCTTCATAGTTCTGCGTCACGCGGAAGGAAACCGCGATGATCAGATCCGGGTTCAGCCCCGTGATCACTTCGAGATTTGGTTCGGTACGGCTGCCGACATCCACGGCGGATTCATCAAGTTCCAGCGGGATCTTCACCCATGCGTTGTAACCGGCAATATCTGCTACACCGACCGGCTGCACACCCACCGCCAGCAGCGCTTCGACAAAGGCCCATTCCAGCGCAACGACTCGTTCGGCATCATCCGGGATGCAGAGTTCACCGAGTGCGTGCTGGACGGACCGTTCACCCTCAACACAGGCCGAGACTTCTTCGGTCGGTTCAGCTTCGTCTGTGGACTGTGCCGCCAGCATCGAAACCGATGACAGCGCCGCCAGACAAACCAGACAAACCAGCATCCACCTTCTTAATACAGACATGATAGCGACCGTGTTCCTTTCGCCATAGAGTTATAGAAACGTATAAAAACTTACAAAACATGCTGTTACTGCGATATTACCCGTGCATAGCCTGCTGACTGCTTACGACTCGACTTCAGCCGTCGGTTCAGCGGTGGCTTCGATTTCGGTAGCATCCGCCCGCGAGATCATATACTCGGCGGCGGGGCTGGGAACGGTCGGCTCAACATCGGTCAGGGTGGCGAACAGATCATCAATGATCAGGTTGGCGGCCAGATAGGTCTGGGCGCGGAACCAGTGCGGCCCGACGATGTGGACATTGCCTTCACGTACACCGGGCAGAGAATTCCACAGCGGATTGGTGGTGTTAAACTCTTCAAGGTACTGGATATTCTGTTCCGCCACCGCCGGATCAGTCGATGCCCATGTGAAGATGAAGATCTCATCGCCATCGGCAAGGTCGAGGCGTTCGCTCGAAATCGCGACGAAGCCGTAATCGGCGCCGCCTTCGAGATAACCGCCCTCTTCGAAGGTCACGGCCTGCGCTTCAGGGCGTCCAAGGCCCACATCCTGCAAAATCACACCCTGCGCCGAATCCACCAGCCAGATCATGGGATAATCCGGGCTTGGGACGAAGGCCGAGATCTCGATGTCACCGCGATCCTCACCCACGGCATCCTGAAGTTCGGCAATGCGCGCTTCATACGTCGCGATCATCTCGGCGTAGGCGTCTTCGGTCTGGAACACCTGACTCCAGAAGGCGGTGGATGATTTCCAGTCGGTGGCATAAGCCGCATCATAGACCACCAGCGGCGCGATCTGTTCCATGCCTTCATAGAATAGTGACGAGTCCTTGAAGGCGATAATCAGATCAGGGTCCAGTTCGGTGATCAGTTCGAGGTTGGGCGGCCAGCCGAAGGTTGGAATGTCTTCCAGATCATCTGCCAGCCCCGGTGTGATCGCCGAGATCTCGTCGGCGGCATAGCCGAATACGCCAACAATCGGGATCTCGTTCAGCAGCAGAAATTCGGTTGCAGGCATGTCCAGTGAGATGATGCGCTGCGGATTATCCGGCACGCAGACCGCCCCGGTCGCCGAACGCTCATGCTCGAACAGCCAGAACCCTTCTTCGCATTCCGCCGCATCCTGGGCCAACACGTTGACTGAAAGCAGGCTGCCTGAAAGGACGCTGCCTGAAAGGACGCTGCCTGAAAG
>CAYNDH010000045.1:0-16866 GCA_964395665.1 uncultured Anaerolineaceae bacterium | reverse complement strand
GCTGCCTGAAAGGACGCTGCCTGAAAGGACGCTGCCTGAAAGCAGGCTGAACAGCATCATTACGAGAATCGCAGCAAAACCCAGTGGCAGATGGCGCTGCCGTGAAATGAGATGCATGATGATACGCCTTTCGTGAGAGTAATGGATCAGGCAGCAGTGGTCTGCTGCTGGAAAGCGAATTCCGGGATGATCTGCGCGACCCAGTGCTGCACCCGATTCGTCGTCAGATCAGCCTGATTGACCTCATCGAGTGCGAGGCCGATAAACCGGCCATCGTACAGTGCCAGCGATTCCGCGAACTCGTAGCCGTCGCAGCCCCACTGTCCGACCAGTTCCGCGCCGCGTTCGCGCAGTTTGTCGGCCAGAATGCCCATCGCATCGAGAAAGTTATCCGGGTAATTGTTCTGATCGCCCAGCCCGAACAGCGCCACGCGCCGGCCAGTGAAGTCGAGATGATCAAGCTGGGGGAAGAGGATATCCCAGTCATCCTGAAGCTGGCCGATATTCCATGTAGAGATACCGAGAATCAGCGTGTCGTAGGCCAGAAACTGCGCCGCATCCTTCATATAGCCGATATTGACGGCTTCCAGCGGCGGCATCCCGTACTGGCGCCATGCGTCGTTAATGGCATCGGCCACATATTCGGTCACGCCGGTTGAACTGCCATAAAACAGGCCGGTCATAGCAGTTGAGCCGGTCCGGACCGTCGCGGCGGCGTCTACAGCATCCACCAGATCATCCAGCACCAGCGGCTCGCGGTCATACTGTCCGGCCAGCCATGCCTTCGCCTCACCGATGTCTGTAAACCCGCGCCCTGGAATGCCCCAGTTATACTCGGCATAGCGATTGGTGCGGATCTGTGCCTGCTCCACCAGTTCGGGTGTGGGATAGTATTTGTCGATCACTTCCTGTGCATGGACTCGCGCATAAGCGGTCGTAACCTGCGCGGTACGGTGGCGATAATCACGCCGGAAATCGTTGAGGATGCGCTGAATCTCCGCTTCATGCTGGCGGTGTTCTTCGGAGTCATGATCTTCTTCGTCGTGGTCATGGGGTTCCGAGATCATCATTATGCCGAAGCGCTGACCCTGATCCAGCCGAGCTACCCACCGGTTGACCAGATCACGATAATCATCCGGTTCACCATGCGTGGTGCCGGTATTCACAATAACGATACGAGGATCGCTGTCATCAATCTGAAACACGTAAAATTATCCTGACTCAACCCGATCATTCAACCTTTATCATAGGACGGGTACCGGCAGAACTTCCACGCATGCGATTAAGTACAGGATTTCATTCTGACGTGTTCTGAATTACCCATGGGAAAGCTGCAAGCTCACATTGTGAAAAGATGATCAAACGACTTCGGAACTTAAAGCGATACCACGGTTAAATTTTGGAGAGGGTTTACAGGCGGACACGGCAGTGCCGTGTCCCTGCCAAAGACGTAAACTGTAGTTTACCCCGCCGATGGAATCGTCGCGAGATGGGCGATCAGATCATCCATTGATTCCGGTGTGGAGGCTGTACTGGCGGCCTGTGACTGCACCTGTTCAGCGTGCTGACGCATCCGGTCGTCACTGGCGATGGCCTGATCAAGGCTGTGGAGCAGCTCTTCGACCTCTCTGGCTTTGCTGGCGAAGGCGCTGACAAGGCTGCGAATGCGCATCACGGTCGCGACGTCGCCGCGCCGGATCAGGATCAGCGCGATGCCGATCATGGCTTCCAGCACCAGCGGCATGGCGTTGATCTCCTGCCCGCGCAGCAGCACCTGTTTGAAGTCATCCATGGCGATGGCATCTTCGCCAAGCAGGAAATTGGCACGTGCCATATTCACTCGGATGTTATTCTTGAAATGCGGATCTTCGATGTCGGAGATATACGGCAGCGCCTGATCGAACAGCGTCTTTGCGCCTTGTGCATCACCATCATTCATGGCGATCATCCCCAGATTATTGAGGCAGGATGCCAGCCCACGGAACTGGCGGATCTCCTCATAGATCCCCTGTGCCTTTGACAGCCAGCTTTTCGCCTCATCTGTGCGGCGCTGCATCAGATTGATAATGCCGAGATTGGACTGAATGCCCGCCATCCCCTCACGATTGCCGATCTTCTGCATGGTGTCCAGCGCCTGAAGTGCGTATTCGGTTGCTTCGGGGAAGCGTCCGGTCTGTCCATACAGGCTGGACAGCAGATTGAGCGTGTTCGCCGTGTCCCACTGGTTGCCGGTTTCCTGAAATAAAGCCAGCGCCTTACGGGCATTGCTCATGGCCTCATCGAAACGGCCCATGCGTGCAAACAGCCGCCCCTCATTGATCAGCACATCGGCGATGCCGGTATTGTGCCGGTGAAGCTGATAGGTCGAAAGCGCCTGATTGAAATGTGCGTCTGCTTCCTGAAAATTGCCGCGAATCATGTCGATGCGACCGAGTACCTTATGTGTATCGGCCAGCAGTTCGGGATACCGGTCAGACTGACCGCCAGCCTCAAGTTCACGCAGGCTGTCAGATGCGACCTCAAACGCCGGCCCTAACTGATCCTGCATGATATGGATGGTGGCGATCCGGTTGAGGATCTTCAGGCGCGTACTGGCGTCATCAGGGGCAAGCTGTGCCAGCAGGTCCAGACGGCGGCGGTCATGGGCGAGTGCTTCGTCAAACGCACTGATGCGGTAAGCGTAATCGGCGGCGATGGCCGTGTACTGCAATTCCTTTTCGGGCTGCTCTGCCTGCCGCCAGTGCTGGGCGATATTGGCAGCAAAGGCCGGGTTATCCGCATAGATGGCGATAAAGGCGTCTGCTGCCTGCCGGTTCAGGTCGCGCTGTTCGCCGGATGTCAGCCCGGTCTGAATGGTGTCGCGCAGCTTGTGATGGGTGAAATGCCACCCACTGGGGCTGAATTCCAGCACATTGGTATTCGCGCAGATATTCAGCCATTCTTCCAGCTTCAGATCCGGGAAAAGGTGCTGCATCACCTCTGTATCCAGCCGTTTGCCGATGATCGCGGCCAGTTGCAGCGGTGGTACAGCCGTCTGCGGGATGCGATCAAGGCGGCGCCTGAGAAGCTGAATCATGCCGCCGGTTGTGATGTCCGCAGGCAGATTCCCGATCGTCGCGATCTTCTCAAGCTGACCGGCAGTCTCGGCCAATGCCCGGATGATCTCGATCATGAACAGCACATTGCCTTCAGTCTGCTGGACGAGATAATCGACAATCTGTGGATCGCGACCGGCCCGGCCCAGCATGGAACTGCTCAAGGCGGCGATCTGGTCCGGGTTAAAGCGCGGCAGTTCGATCTCTTCAAAGCTGACGCCGCCCAGATAGTCCTTCAGATCGATGCTCTCCTCTGAACTGAAGGTAGCGACGATCAGCAGCGGCAGGCTGGAAATCGTCTGGCTGACGTGGCGCAGGATGGCAAGGCTTTCCGAGCCAGCCAGATGGATATCCTCAAGGATGATGACCACCGGCTCCTTCTGGCGTGAAAGCAGCAGGCTGATGGTATTCAGCAGGCGCTTCTGCCGGTCCTGCGGTTCAGGATCAGCCAGCGTTGGCGCATCAGCCGTGCGGACTCTGGCAAGATTTGAGTAAACATCACGCAGAATGGCCGTCTCATTCGGTTCCAGTTTTGTCTCCAGCGACAGACGCTGAAGCGGAAGCCGCCAGAGATCATAGGCTTTCTCGCCGGTGGCGCTGCCAATCACGACGATATTCCCCTGCACCAGCGCATGGGTGTGCAGTTCCTGAATAATGCGCGTCTTGCCGATCCCGCGTTCGCCGGAGATCACCACAATACCACCGGTCCCTGACTGTGCATTTGTCAGCGCCTGCGTCAGACGACTGAACTCGTCCTGCCGCCCGATGAAATCCGATGCCTGAAGAAAGCTCTCACGAGTGGCACTGGTCTCGATGGGGAATTCCTCACCGATCGCCGCGCTCAGATCACGGATGACTTCGGCAGCATCCTGATAACGGTTTTTCGGATCTTTCGCCAGCAGTTTAGAGATAATCGACACAATGCTGGACTGCGCGCCGATCTGATCCAGATCAGGTGTCGGGGCAGCGGCGGCAGCAGCGGCCACATCATCCGGGATTTTGCGCGTCGGCATATCATGCGGTGACATGGACAGATCGAGCTTGCGTGTCTCGCCGTCTTCCATACTCTCCCGAAGCTGTGTCATCCACCCAGTTCTGACAGCTTCAAGATCGGGCTGTTCGGCAAGGATGGCGGTGACAAGGCTGATCGCATCCGGATGGGCAAACGGATGCTGGCCGACAATCGCCTCATACAGCATGACGCCGACGGCATACAGATCGGATGCAATGCTGAAACCCGCGCCTTTAAACAGCTCCGGCGCCATATACGCCAGCGTGCCTTCAACCGTGTCGCTGTCCTGCTCGACCACCGCGCTCGGATCAAGTTTCGTCGCCAGCCCGAAATCCAGCACACGCAGCCGCCCGTCAGACAGCAGCACATTACCCGGCTTGATATCACGATGGATGATGCCGCGATGATGCAGGTACAGCAGCGCACGCAGCATCTGCACGGTGAGCGCGATCTTATCCTTCAGCGACAGATGTTTAACCGCCTGAAGATAATGCTGCGGGGCCTGAAGAAGCTGCATGACGTAATAGGGCTGGCGTTCCTCATCAAAGCCATAGGTGTACACTTCGACGATATGCGGATGCCGCAGCGAAGCGAGAATCTGAAATTCCCGCGCGAAATTATAATTGGACTGCGTCGTGTGGAAAGCGTGCTGCGGGGTCGGTGTGGTGTCATACAGGACACTCTTCAGCGCGACGTCCTCATAGGTGAGGTAATCGTACACGTGAAAGACCTGCCCCATGCCACCACGTCCCAGACGGCCCTTCACCAGAAAACGATTGGCGATAATTTTATTCCAGTCACCGGTATTGAATGTCATTTTCTCTCTCTTGCGATTCGTGCTTCAATCCATCCACACCAGTCAATGTTCAATGTAACATCCGTGATCAACCAGCTTATTCCATTCTAGCCCATCTGATGAGGATGGCATCGAGGTAATATCACGATTTATAGATCAGCTTAGCCTGAAACAACGTCTGACGGGTATTAATTAAGCGTTTGCTTGGTAAATTCTGTTATCTCTTTACATAAATATCAGATTAAAATCCTGATAAATGGCTATAATGTGCAGTAGTTTCTGCGACGTTCAATCGCAGCCAGCGGTTAGACACACAGAACGATGATTAAAGGATGTGCCACTTATGCGTATGACTAAACTCTCCATCTTTGTACTGCTTGCGGCACTTGCGGTCTTCATGACGGCACCGCTGCACGCCAAGAAAGCCCCTGATCTGCCTCCACTGCCCTCATCCGCCGTCCTTCAGCAGGTTATCAACTTTACCGGTGGGCCGACG
Organism: uncultured Anaerolineaceae bacterium; assembly: GCA_964395665.1. Lineage (GTDB taxonomy): Bacteria > Chloroflexota > Anaerolineae > Aggregatilineales > Phototrophicaceae > JAEZAF01. The sequence goes on along the minus strand of CAYNDH010000045.1, from coordinate 11,467 downwards.
TTTACACCGCTCGGTATCCCGGCCAGTGTCGATGCCGCCCTTGCGACATTTGACGGCGCGTTCGACGGCATGGAGTCACAGATCAGCCAGGCAGAGTCGATCACCTATCTGGGGACCGGCGGCATGCTGCTGGAAACCGTGATCCCGCTGAAGCATTCCGGCTCGCATACGCTTGCAGCGGATATGACCGCACCGGGCAGCAACCCGCTTCCGGGCAAGATCGTTGGTGCGCTGTATCAGCCAGACCGGGGGACGATGGTCATGGTCGCCGTCTTCAGCGATAGCAGCGGCAAGCCGAAGAAGATCCGCCTGTATTACACCAATAACGATTATTACGAACTGAAGGTCAAGGCCAGGAATTTTAAAAACCCGACGGCTGGCACTTTTGACGAGGGCGCGATCATCTCGCAGAAGCAGTCATGCGTTACGGTCGGCATCAGCCAGCTCTGCTGGAAGCCGGATAACGCTTCAGCCGTGCGCGAAGAAGGCGCACCGGTCCAGCGTGTGACCGCTGCCTATGACCGTGCAAAGAACGCCTATAATTTCAAAAGCAAGTTCCTGCTGGATGATGCCGTGCCGGACCTGATCGGTAACGGTGTGCGCGCCAACTGCGGCATCGCCTTCAACACCACACCGCTGGGCTTTGATGGCACCCTGCCAGCGATGACACCCTGTGCCCCGAATCTCTACATGACGGCGGCGGATAAACTCAAGAATCCGACCGATCCGATCGCGCTGTGGGTGGTCAATCATCAGGCAGACCTGAAGGCCTTCACCTACAGCGGCGCTTATCTCGGCTACGTCCCCGCCGGTGAATATCTGGTGGTGAATGCCACGCCACACGTGACGACACCGGGCGAAACCGGCGTGCTGATGCTGGTCAATATCAATGACAGCAGCAACCACTACCTGATTCCGAGCATCCGTATGCAGCAGTATGGTGATGGGAATGGCGAAAAGACACCGGTCGCATCCATCAAGGACGGCTGCACATGGTACTATGGCTGGTAGTCAGCAGCCGGTAGCTGGTAGCTGATAGCTGGCCGATTCCGACCATTCTGTTTTAAATCAGAAAGCGACCGCCTGAAGTGGTCGCTTTTGATTCTGTCATCCTGTCCTGCTGATCATGTCCTGCCGATCATGTCCTGCTGATGGAATGGGCCGAAAAGTTTAAAACGTAAATTCTGGGAGATTTTAATCCACTTATCAGCTTACCACGCGAGCGCCCACCTATACTGAATGAAATGTTCTGTAATAGCTGTGCAACATTCAAGCCCCGCCAACGTTTCTACTGGTACAGGTAATATAATGTAAGGATGTGTAAGATGCGTTCCAACAGACTCATCGTTTTTGTACTGCTTGCAGTGTTTGCAGCACTCATGACTGCGCCGCTGCACGCTAAGAAAGCCCCTGATCTGCCCCCACTGCCCTCATCCGCCATCCTTCAGCAGGTCATCAGTTATACCGGTGGGCCGACGTTTACACCGCTTGGTGTCCCGGCCAGTATCAATAACGCCCTTGAGGGTTTCGGCAAGAAGTTCGACGGTGTCGAAAAACTGGTCAAATATCAAGAGGCCATCACCTATCTGGGGACCGGTGGCGCACTGCTGGAAACCGTCATCCCATTGAAGAACTCCGGCTCGCATACGCTTGCACCAGACATGACCGCACCGGGCAACAATCCGCTTCCGGGCAAGATCGTCGGCGCACTGTATCAGCCAGGCCGGGGGACGATGGTCATGGTCGCCGTCTTCAGCGATGGCAGCGGCAAGCCGAAGAACATCCGCCTGTATTACAAGAACAAGAAATATTATGAACTGAAGGTCAAGGCCAAGGATTTCAAGAAGCCGACGGCTGACACCTTTGATGAAGGCGCGATCATGACGCATAAGGAAACATGCGTTACGGTCGGCGTCAGTCAGCTCTGCTGGAAGCCGGATAACAAGTCCGATGTACGTGAAGACCGGATACCGGTCGAGCGCGTCACCGCCGCCTATGACCGCGCCAGGAAAGCCTATAAGTTCAAGGGCAACTTCCTGCTGAAAGATGCCGTGCCGGACCTGATCGGTAACGGTGTACGCGCCAACTGCGGCATGGCTTTAGCGACCACACCGCTGGGCTTCGATGGCACCCTGCCGTCGATGGCCGACTGCGCCCCCAATCTGTATATGACAGCAGCCAAGAAAGTAAAGAAACCGACCGACCCGATCGCGCTGTGGGTGGTGGATCAGCGGGCCGACCTGAAAGCCTTCACCTACAATGGGACTTATCTCGGTTATGTCCCTGCCGGTGAATATCTGGTGGTGAATGCCACGCCGAACGTGACAACACCGGGCGAAACCGGCGTGCTGATGCTGGTCAATATCAATGACAACAGCAATCACTACCTGATTCCGAGTATCCGTATGCAGCAGTTCGGTGACGGATCGAAGGAGAAGAAGCGCGTTGCATCGATCAAGGATGGATGCACCTGGTACTATGGCTGGTAAGCCAAATGTGATATAAATGAGGGTTGTTATTGGGATGGCTGTTTCTGCCTCAACCATCCCTGACTATTTCAATCGACACAGCCGCCCTGCTCAGGTGGCTGTGTTTTTTATGCCGGGTATTGCTTTCATCCGCAGGGCAAGCGTAGTCTGTCCGTCACACTTCCGACACAGATTTATCCCTATAATGTGACTATTGATGCTTCTCACAGCCGCCCACAGGCACTCACAGGGATTAACCATGCGAAAACCATCCATCACGCTCTTCCTGATTTCACTGCTGCTGATCCTGACAGCATCCACAGCGCTGGCGCAGGATACAGCCGACAGCACGCCCCCGCCGCAGTCCATGCCAGATTACATCATCCAGATTATGGCAAACAGCGCCTTTATCCGCGCCGCACCCGTCATTGATGCCGAACGCATCGCGTCCGTGTTCGAAAATGACAGCCTGATCGCGATCGGGCGCAATATCGACGGCCAGTGGCTTGAGGTGCGCCGTCCGGGACGGCAGGACAGGGTCGGCTGGATTCACCGCGATGTGGCCGCGATCATGTTCGAAGTCGCGAAACTGCCGATCACGGACCTGACCACCGGGCTGACGGGGCCAGAACCGGTGATCGATACCGGCATTTCGGTGCTGATGATCGGTGAGGCGAACTTCCGCACTGCCCCAGACCGTAACGGCGAACCGCTTGAGGTGGTCCCGGTCAATCTGACGCTGCCCGTGCTGGAACGGACACCCGACCGGCTGTGGCTGAAGATCAATTACCGTGGGACGGTGGGCTGGATCTCCGAATTTCTGACCAGTACATCCGCCAGCATTGAAGCGGTGCCGATCAGCCCGGAATATGCGCTGACCAATCTCGGCGCATTTGAGATCATCCCGCCGGAAGTGCAGCTTGCACAGGTTGACCGCTTGCAGGCGTGGATCGGTGAAATGAACGGCATCGCCGCCCAGGTCGCGCCGTACTGGACGCTGATGTCCAGCGGTGAGACGATGGAATGCCTGCCGCCAGCCGGTCATTATCCGTACTACGCTTACACGGCGGAAGATATCCGCGAACTGCCGGAGCTTCGGCGTCAGGTGCGCCTGCTGGAACAGGCCATCGACGATCTGAACGCGTCGATTGAGGTCATGAAGCGCTGCGGCGTCTATCTACAAAAGGATATTCGCAGTGCCTATGCCAAGGTCATCAACGCGCAGACGATTTTCAGGGTGGTTGATCGCCAGATGTCCAACCTGAAGACACGGATCGAGACCTACGGGAGTTAAAAGCGAACCTCACCCCTACCCCTCTCCGTCCGGAGAGGGGATTTTTTAGAGCGCACTCATTGGCCGGGGATGAGGGCGCTTTTCCATCAAAAAAGAGGTGAACCGATGCCATCAGCGATTGGCGATCCGTTCACCTCTTTTACTATACACAGTGTATCATCCGGTTACGGGACCAGCGGCGGTTCGGGTGTCGGTGTGCTACGGGATCTGGCAAAGTTGTAATTACGGTAAATCGTCGGGCGCGGCGTGATGTCCGGCCCCGGCTTTTCGAACGTGCCGCCTGTCTGAAGCAGACAGATCTGCTGCCATGAAGTGCGGCGGTCATCATTCGTCCAGTACGGCACCACACGCCATGTATACGTCCCGCCCTGACGATTGAGGTTCTCCAACCGGATCTCGGTCGTGGTCGTCGTGCTGTCATGGGCGGTACGCTCACCTGATGGCGAGATCACGATCACGCTGTAGACATTCGCGCCCGGCAGTTCGGGATAGGTGACGGTGATCACACGGTCACCGGCCATGAAATCACCGGTGCGGGTGAATTCCCCCTGCCACGAATCACACACATTATCCGACAGATCAAAAACCTGCGGCACACGGCGGTTACGGTCACGCGGCAGGCGGCGTCCGGTCGGCGGGATGCTGTTAAACGGGACGCTGGTGCGGATCAGCCGGGCATACACCCAGCCGGTTTCGCCCTGAAATTCGATCTCCAGCCACTGATCACCGTTCCAACTGTGGATAAAATCCCCACGGCGGCCCAGCACCAGCACAGAGGTATTCTGTGAAAGCTGGCTGATGGGATCGTAGGCGAAATCCGGGCCGACGTAGACCGCCGAGCCTTCAAACTCCACAATCCCGGTGATGCTCTCGCCTGGTTCGGCGGCATCCGGATCACCCGGGGGCTGTGCGATACTCAGCGCCGCTGTCAGCATCAGTGACAGGGCCGAGATCAGGATCAGTGTAAATCTGCGTGCTGTCATGTGACTCTCCTACGCGTTCGCAAAGGGAAATTGAAAGGCAAGGCTTTTGCGTTCAGTTCCGCAGATCCCCTGTGACGCGGCAACCGCACGTTCGCGCCATGTGGGGAAAGATTGTAATCCAGCGGTGCAGGTGGCAAGCGCCCCCGGCTCAACGGTACAGAAGCCGTCCCACTGCCGCTGCTGGACGATGACACTGGCGGCAGCATTATCACCATCACCGTCTTGCAGATCCAGCCCTTCCCCCATCAGACCGCTGTACAGCGGCAGATCACTGCTGACGATCGCCTGCTGCATCTCCTCACTGCTCATTTCGGTTGCAGATCTGTCGTCCGATGCAAGCGCATCATTCAGCAGCATATCCAGCAGGTAGACACCCGATGCCGCCAGATCGGTCCGGTCGCTGATCGCGCCAAACAACCCGGCAGACAGTTCATGGTAGCGCTCGTAAACCGCACCGGCAGTCGCAGGCCGGTACAGTTGATCGACCGCCCCATCAGCGCCGATGGTGATGGCCGCAAATGCGTCGCAGGTATCCTTAAGCCGACTGCCAACCTGAATCCATGCCGCGATATTGGCATCGGCGCGGCGCAGATTCCACCAGAAATAGCTGGCGTCGCGTTCAAAGGTGGCGATGATCACTACGTCGATGCGCTCATCACGGAGTCTGGCCGCCAGATCATAACCATTGCCGAGCGTGTTGGAGTAGCGGCGCGTGATCTGCGGCTGAAGGGTATCCAGCACACCTTCGGCAATCAGGCTGGCGCGGTCTTCATATAACAGCGCGATACGCGGTTCGCGACCGTCAATCAGCGGCGGGATCTGCTCCAGCGCATAGTGCGCGGCGGCGCGGCCAAGCTGGTGACTGCTGGCACGTGGAGAAAAGGCCCACTCATGCCTATTGTCCGCATGATCCAGCGGTTCGGTCACTTCCCAGTAGACGAAACTGCCATCCGCCGATGCTTCCGTCAGGATCTGGCTGACCGCACCGGAGCCACTGCCAATCACCAGCGGGACCTGTCCACGCAGCGTCTCGACGGCTTCCAGCGCCTGATCACGGTTATTCGCTGGCGCATAGACCAGCTCAAGCGGACGGCCACCGCCGCATTGGTTGATCGCCTGCACCATATTCTGCACACCGCGATAAGGCTGCGGACCATCTGCGCCGAACAGCTCCACCCGTGGGAAAACCGCCCCGATGCGGATCGGCTCGCCTTCAGCGGGGATGCATTCGGAGCGGTCGCTGTCGGCCTGTGCCATGAGCGGCGGCGGCTGTACGGCCAGAAGCAGCGCGAACAGGATCAGACTAAATACTGATTGCAAATGCGATCGTCGTATCATAATAAGGTTCATCGTCGGGTTTATCGCGTATCATCGTTTCATCGGATAAGTTTGCATAAGCTTCCATGATTATATTTTGCTTTCTTATCGCGCAGCATGTCCGCAGTCTGATCGTAGGGATTTCGTCAGTCAGGCGATGGTCATGCGGTGAGTCCTGATAAATCAATGTCCATTACCCTTACAATAACTACTTTCTGCAAACTGAACAGAGACCATTATGAGACGAATAAGCGTTTTATCGATCCTCTGCATCCTGCTTTTCATCACTGGTCTGGCGCTGTCTCAGGTGGACGAAACCACGCCTGACGCTGAATCCACCGAAGAAGCGCAGGTTGCGTTTGAAATCGTCGGTGAGATCGGGCGCGCCCTGCCGCGCAAGATCGTCTATGACGCCCAGCATGAACGTATGGCCGTGGTCGATGCTTACCGGCGGCTGCTGCTGGTCGATGCGCGGGATTATTCCACCATTGCCGTGCTGCACGATCGCGGCGAATACGGTGACATCGCCTTCAGCAATGATGGGCGCTGGCTGGCCGTGGTCTATGGTGTCACCATGGAATTGTGGGATACGGAAACCGGCACGCTGGCCGCTGGCCTTACCAGCCTTGGACGGGTGCATCGGCTGCTCGGCCCGCTGGCCTTCTCGCGTAATGATGAGGTGCTGGTCTTTCACGGCATCTATCCCGCACCGGCGGCACTGCGGATCACGGAAACCGATACGATCGTCTATCCGTGGGTATGGCATCTGCCCGCTGCCCGCAATGAAGCACCCTCAACCCTGCCGAATGGCGTCGAAGCCATCCAGATGACGGACTTCGCGAATGGTTTCGTACTGTCGCCGGATGATCACATCATCGCGGCGCTGCCCTCACGCCTGCGCGTGCTGGACGCCCTGACGCTGGCGACACGCTACGAAATCCCGACCGACCGTTACGAGCAGGACCCGCTGACGGCCTGGACCAGCCTGAAGGACGAGCGCGTCTATGTGCGCCCGGTGACGACCAATACGCTGCTTCAGGTCGATACTGAAGACGGCGTGCTGGTCGAGATCCCGATGAATACCGACCTGAGCGAGAATGATTTTAATCAGCTCGGCGGGCTTGAACTCGGCTCCGTGGCCCGCATGATCGGTGATCCGGGGGATCGGGCAAGCCTGCCGCTGCTGAATACACTTTTCGGCTTCGATTACCGCCACAGGGATTATTATGGATCGACACCGCTGACGGTCACGCTGATCGATCTGGTGCTGCCCCCGGCGGCATCAACCGACAACGTGATCGCGCTGCTGTTCGTCTTCGACGAGAACATGCGCACCGGTCGCTTTCAGTTCAGCCGCGCCGTCAATCAGGTCGCCCTTAGCCCGGATACCGATCACCTGCTCGTCCGCGCCTATGAAAGCGGCGATGAATACGTGATCACCTATGACATCAGCACCGGCCAGACAGTCAACCGACTGCTGCCCGCGCTGCGCTCGATTGGCCGCTACAGCCGCCAGGGTCAGAACCGCGTGCTGGCCTATAATCTGGACGGGACGGAGATCATCAGCGACTTCCAGCGCTTCAACGCCGAAACGAGCCAGATGCTGGCAGAAGACCTGCGCTATTCCCGCAGCTTTGACCGCTTCTTCTTCAGCAGTGACAGCAGCAGGGTGATCACGCTGGCCGGATCGGAGTGGCGTCAGTGGGATATCGCGACGGGTGAAGTCGTGCGGCGTGAGGTGATCCAGCTGACAGGCAGTATCGCCGCCACCGCATCCGATGGCAGCCGCTTCTTAAGCCATTACAGCAATGGCGCAGGTGGCGGCGGCGCACAGGTGCTGGATCTGAACACCGGCGAGAATTACACGGTCAACTTCGATACCATCCCCGGCAGCTCGGTCGAGCAGATTTACGCCAATCCGTCATGGACGAAATTCCTCGTGGTGTACACGGTCAACAACTTCGGGCCGTATGCCCCCGGCAATCAGATCGCCATGTACGATTATGAAGATGGCCTGAAATGGCTGATCGCTGGTGATGATCTGCCGCCCAATAATCAGCGGCTGTACGGCTGGGCGGATGAGGATACCGTGTACGTTTACGGACAGGGACGCGCCAGCAGCGTCACGCAGCGGGTGTATGGGGCCGAATATGCATCCAACAGCCTGCCGCAGTGCATTGTCGATGCCTATCCTGAATATATCCCGCAGTTCTCGGCCTTGTGGGAACCGATGGTCTATCACCTGCGCGGGGACCGGCTCAACGAGTGGACGCTGCGCATCTGTGACGATCTGCCGGAGACGGCCAGCGGAGTTGAAGCCCTGCTTCAGCCCACACCGACACCGGAATTCATCCGCGCCACCGGCGTTCCGTTCGGTGAAGTCCCGCCGTGCCTGCTGGAGCGCTATCCGAGCGAAACCGAGCAGTACAGCGCAGTCTGGAAAGAGATGACCGCCAACGCCAGCCCCGAACAGGCGCAGGAACTGGCGATTCTGCTGTGTGAAGGCATCGGAATCATCCAGCCGGGTGGTGAATTCGATCCCTCACTCGGCATGACGATGTTCATCGACGCGGAAAGCGGCGAACGTGCCAGCGGTGATTATCAGGAACCGGTGACCGAGCAGCGCCCAATGGCCCCGGTCTATGCACTGTTCGAGAAAACCGAAGGACGCCCACTGGGGACCGCCATCCTTAGCCCGGACAGGGACATGATCGCGGCATCCAGCCTGCCGGGTGAACTGATCGTCTACCGGATGATCACCACCTACGACTCGCTGATGGCCGAACTGACATCGACCGCCGTTGCACAGCTAGCGACCGCCAATCTGATTCAGGCGCAGCCGTCACCGTCACCGACTTATAACATCGTTGGCACGGCGCGCCCCACGCTGACGCCGACCGCTGTGCAGACGATGTATCCAGAGCCGGACGAGTCAGTTTATGATACCGCGCTGCGTGATGAAAATGTCTGCCCGGTCGAACGACTGTACCCGATCAGCAGTCCACCGAGCGCCTACGCGCCCACCGGACGCCTGTATGCGCCTGTGCTTGGCGACTCGCTGTGGGTGATCAATCCGAACACCGGCACGCGCTATGAAGAGCCGGAGATCCCGCAGTGCGGACGTGGGCTGAACTGCAAATTCTCGCCGGACAAACAGTGGATTCTGGCGCAGACCTTCGAACTGATCTACATCGTGCGGCCCGATAACAGCGATGCGCGGGTGCTGTGGGATTTACGCACGCCGGTCCATCCGACACCCGTACCCCGTGATCTGAACTGGTCCGGCAATCAGCAGTTGGAGTGGCAGGCACAGATCCCACTGACACCGGAAGGCGGCGGCGACCTCTACTTCAAACAGGGTTACGCCCGTGATACGCTCAACGTCTTCCCTGATCCGAAGCCGTGGATACCGGAATTGAGTATCAACGGGCTGCCGACGACACTGGTCAACCGTCAGCCCGGCGGACCGTGGGTGGTCGCCTCTACACCGTATAATACCGGTGTGGGAACCGGCTACAAGTATTATCTCTATAACACCGACAGCGGCGATTATCAGCTTTTCGCCCAGTATAACTACGAGAGCATCAATGTGTACTGGCATCCATTCGGAGACCGGATGTATTACACCTTCCCACGTCTGTTCTCGCCAACCTATCAGGTGACCTTCCCGAATGTCGATAATCAGCGGCTCGGCAGTGCCCAGGGCGGCACATGGTCCAGTGACGGACGCTATCGTGCCTTCTCGTCTGATGGCAATCTGGCCTATCCCATCGGCGTGTGGGACAGCCAGACCGGGCAGACGCGGCGTTACTGCCTGCCGGAGAACGGCGCACGCGGCTATGGTGGCACGTTCACCTGGTCGCCGGACAGCCGCTATATCGCGCTTCAGACCACCCTGCCAAAAGATGAGAGCGTCGAAGGCGTCGGCCAGCACACGCTGATTCTCAACATAGAGACCGGCGAAATGGTCGATCTGACGACCGGTGTCGGGCCGCTGGTGGTATGGGCGCAGGAGCCGGGGACGTATGGTGATGGCCGCGTGGTCACGCCGACCCCGACCCCGACCGCCACGCACACTGCCGCGCCGTAACCAGAGGTCACAACAGAGGTCATCATGAGGACACAGAAAATGCAGAAACGAATTGGATTACTGCTGTTGGGGCTGCTGGTGCTGGTCATGAGCCTGTCCACAGCATCCGGACAGGAAAACCGGCTCTCCGTGGTCCATGTCACCACGCAGGATTATGCCACCCTGCGCGCCGGGCCGGGGACGATCTGGGACCGGCTGGCGGTGCTGCCCTATGGCGAAACCTACCGCGCCACCGGGCGCACCATCGACGGCGACTGGATTCAGGTTGCCTATGAAGGGCCGCTGGAAGCAGACGCACGGACGGAATTCACGGTCGATGGCGTGACTTATGGATGGGTGGCGTACTGGCTGCTGGAATGGACCGGCGACATCCTGCAACTGCCGATTGATGGCGTGCAGACCGTGCCGACAGCGCGTGAGGCTGGCCCGACGATTGTGCTGTCACCGGATGAGTATATGTACGTGGACAGCATCGATCCGTCGAATCAGGTCCCGCCACCGATTGAAAGCCCGGTGCAGGTGGAAGTCACCGGGCGGCTTGGCTCGGCGGAAGGCGGCGCGGTGTGGATTCAGTTCAAGCTCGGCGGTAAATACTACTGGACGGCATCATGGGCGGTCGGTGTGCCACGTGGCTACGAACAGACCCCCGATGCCTCATCGCTTTACGCCTACGGCTATCTGCTGTCACGGGTGCGGCTTGAGATCGGGCGGACGGCGGAGATTCTCGGTGATATTGGCGGGCGCTGGCGGGCACTGGATCGCGGCCAGACGACCACCTGCAATAATATCCCGGAAGATTTCGCCCTGCGGGGCAACAGTTTCGTGGATGGGACGCTGGCACGCGAGCCGATCTACGCGCCGATTGCCGACGCGATGCAGAATGCCGTCAACAGCATCAACGCGGCGATTGAGAAATTCCGCGCCGTCTGCCGTGATTCCGACCGGCTGGTTGATCCGGCGGAGATCAGCGCGGGGATGGCGGACATCGAAACGGCGGAACGCAATCTGACGATTGCACGCACGCTGCTGGCTCCGCTTCAGCGCCGCGATCCGCTGCTGAAGAATGCGCCTGTCGTCACGGTAGAGCCATAAGAGGCGCTGTAATACATCGGGCCGACGTATATCGGGGCGATATGAGCACGTGAGGCGGAAAAACACCCCCTATCCGGCATTGCTAGCAATGCTACCCATTCCGCTACCGACGGGAAGAACGTCTGTCGGATGCTGCGATGGAAAGGGAGAAAAACAGGTCACCGTCGATCAATCCCGTTTCCCTCGGAGCGAAGCGAGTGGGTAGCGCAGTCCTATTGCGCCG
>CAYNDH010000044.1:0-26817 GCA_964395665.1 uncultured Anaerolineaceae bacterium | reverse complement strand
CCGGGATCAGCCTTTTTGATTCAATCTTCGGGTTTCAGTGCCGTTCAGTCACAATCAGCTATCGGATTTCAAACGGCATGACCGCCTGGGTCGATCCATTGAGCAATTTGCGCGTGCCGCCATACAGATAATTCAGCCCGGCGAACGGCATCAGCGCATACACAGCCTTCTGAACCAGCTTCGGCGGGCGCTGCTTCTTCGCCTTCTCACGGTAAATCCGCAGCGGCACAGATGATGAAAGGTCTGCCAGTTCGCGAGCCTTCTGCACCGCCGTATCGAGATTGCCAAGTTCATCGACCAGACCATTCGCCAGCCCCTGCTCGCCCGTCCACACACGACCACCGCCGATCATATCGACAGCTTCGGCAGTCATCCCACGGCTTGCCGCCACCCGCTCGACAAACTGATCATAGATGCGTTCGATAATCCGGCGCACAGTGCGGCGCTGCTCATCGGTAAACGGCGCGGTATCCGCGAAAATCATCGCGTTACGTCCACGCCAGAAGTTCAGCCGGTTAACGTGCAGCCGCTTGAACAGCCCCGGCGTCACGCTCTTGCCATTGACCACACCAATCGAGCCGGTGATCGTCCCCGGCTGCGCGACGATATACCGGGCAGGCGTGGCAATGTAATATCCGCCGGATGCCGCAACCGAGTGCATATACACCACCACCGGGCGGCTTTTCGCAAGCTGTTCCAGTGCGGATGTCATCGCTTCAGAGGCCGCCGCAGATCCGCCGGGGCTGTCGATGAACAGCACGACCGCCGCCGCATTTTCGTCTTCGATGAGCTGCCTCACCTGCTGCACCACCGTCATATCACCCAACTGGGTTTCGCGCACCAGCGGCAGCGGGACTGGCAGCGGGATCGGCGGCGGTTCCTGGCTTTCACCGGGGACGATCATGCCCGTCAGCTCCAGCACGGCCACATATTTCGCCTGCACCTTATGCCATTTATCCGTAAGCTGCATCCGGGCTTCATCCCAGTAAACCAGATGCTCCGCGCCGAGCTGTTCCGGGATCTGCTCCTCATTCAGCAGGGCATCCACCCAACCACCCGCACTCGCATCCTGATCGATATACGGCGCATTATCGATCATGGTGCGGATCTCTTCTTCCGTGCGCTGACGCCCTTCCGCAATCGCCCGCACCAACTGGCCGTAGCGCGAATCCAGCATCCATTCAAGCTGCTGACGCCCCTCTTCCGAGATGTCACTGCGGCTGAACGAATCCAGTGCGCCTTTATAGGGCGAGATCGCCACCACATCGATCCCGACCCCGACCTGATCCAGCGCATCCTTCAGGAATACTGCCTGCTGGTTGAGGCCAATCGTCGCCACAATGCCGCCCGGCTGCATCAGGATCGTATCGGCTGCCGACGCGATATAATATCCCGCCAGATCATATTCCTGTGCGTAACAGACGACCTTCTTGCCAGACTGACGGAACAGCAGCAGGCTGTCGCGCAGGGTTTGCAGATCCGCCAGCGACATGGCAAACCCGCGCACCATCAGCAGCACGCCTTTAACACGCGCATCCCGTGCCACACGCCGCAGGGCGCGGTCAAATTCCAGCAGACTCATCGGCGGTTCGCCAAACAGCCGCTGCTCGATAAAATTCCGTTCCAGCGGCAGTGCAGGCATCGCCGGGTCCAGTTCAAAGACCACATAATCGATCTCGAAACGGGCGCGCACCCGATTCGCCAGTGTCGTCGCCGCCTCACCGACAAAATTCAGGCCGGCTTCCATCAGCGGCGAAGGGCCTTTACCCTGTGTGTTCTTCCTGCTTTGCTTATGATTGCTTGATGTCATGTCCATCCTTATGAATCGGTACCGCAGGTCATTGCTCTCAGTTCTCAGGCATAGTCACTTCAGGCATAGTCACTTAACGACAGCGGTTCGATCACCGGGGCCGTCAGGTCATACAGATCGAATGTCAGATCCGTGAGGTGTAAAACCCCATAGGTATGAGAGCTGGAACGCACACTTTTGAAGGTGTAAAGCGATCCCGGGTTCACCACGCAGCCCTGCTTGACCTTCACAAACAGCGGGACGTGGGTGTGACCGGTGATGAGGACATCGCAGCGCAGTGATGTCAGCATCATACTGAGCAGCGTATCGGAGATATGATCCCGATACAGCCCCCACAGATTATTACCGGGCTTCCCATGACACATAAACAGACTTCGGTTAAAAATTTCACCGCGCCAGTCCACAGCCAGATTACGCAAAAAAGCCACGTTCTCTGGGGCAAGATCATAATACCACTCATCATGATTACCGCGCACCGTGGCAATATTACGCTCGCGAATCATCTCAACCACCCGATCCTGTTCAGGACCACGGCCAACGAGATCACCCGCACACAGGATATGCGCAACGCGGTGGTGGTTATCAAGTCTGTTAAGTGTTAGTTCAAGCGCACGGTAGTCTCCATGTATATCCGATATAATCCCAATATCCATCTACAAGTCCTACAGTATTCGAAATATGCTGGTATTATAGCGCCTTGGTTTCAATTGAGGGTGGGTAGACTTTAAGCATCGATTGAGAATCCCCCTCAGCCTTCTGACTTCCCTGTTAAATCACACGGCAAAACAGATTTGCACCGCTCAATTTCAACTTTCTCATTTTTCATGCTGGCTCTGATGCTGTTAGGTGATGTCGTCTTTCCGCCGCCGGTATATGCACAGGCTGGAAGCACCCTTCCCTGTTCACAGCGTGAGGCATGGGTCAATATCCCGACCGCAGATCTCTCCACCTACTGCATCGAACGGGTAATTGGGCTGAATAATGCACCTGAACTGAGCTTCACCGCGCTTGCCACCTTACCGGATGGCCGCCTGTTTACAACTGCACCGGCTGAAGGCACGCTGATCGAAATCACGGACACCAACAGTGACCTGATCCCGGATACACCTGTCACCCGCGCTGACGGACTGGAACGCCCCGTCAGTCTGACCGCATTTCAGGAGGCACTGTATATCACCGGCGGTTCCACCGTTTATCGCTGGACAGAAGCAAGCGGGATAGAAACCCTTGTCTCCGACCTTCCAACCGGGACCGGTTACTGGAATGGGGGCATCGCGGTCGGTGGTGAAGCAGACGCGCACCGGTTATATGTCGGCCTTGGGGCCAGATGCGATCTGTGTGAAGAAGCACGCGGTGATACCGAACGCGGCGTAATCCTGAGTTTTGCGCTGGATGGCTCAGACCGGCAGTTGATCGCCACCGGCTTTCGCCAGCCCAGCGGCATGATGTGGCATCAGGGCAGCCTGTGGGTGACCGATATTGCCCCGCGACAGATCACCACCGGGCGCTATGATGAACTCAATCAGATCATTCTGCAACCTGTGGCAGAGCATGCTTCAGCGTCTGCTTCTGTTGCAGAACCTGCACCTCAGGTCCCGGATTATGGTGCGCCCTTCTGCATGGGAGACAGCACCACCATTGACAGTATGCACACCTGTGACGGCACCGTCGCCCCTTTCATGACGTTTTCCTCAGGCAGTAACCCCATCGCCCTGGCCCGGTATCAGGGCGCGGCCTTTGCCAGTAACAGCGGTTACTTTACCATCGCCTTCAGTGGGACCGCCCACGCCAGCCGTCTGCGTGGCTATACCGTAGAGTTTTACACGCCCGATGGTGAAACTTCGATGACACTCGTCCCCAGCCTTCCTGACCGTGATCAGCAGTATGGCGGTATCGGCTTTTATCCGCACCACATTTACGGCGTCACACTCAGCCCTGAAGGATGGATCTACCTGAGCGCTGGCGGCGGAAGCATCTACGTGATCCGCCCCGCATGGCCGGATGCTTTGCCGCAGTCTTAAGCAGTACCATCCTGCACGCTCCACACGCGCACCGTGTTATCTCCACCACCGGAGATCAACATGGTGCCGATCGGGTTAAATGCCAGCGTCATCACTGGTTTGACATGTGCCGACAGTGTCGCGCTGGCATCATTGATCGTCAGTCGTTCCTTCGTCAGCGCCATTTCCAGGTCCCAGATGCGGATCTGGTGATCGCGCCCGCCCGTGACCAGCAGTCGGTTATCCGGGCTGAAGTCGATTGAATCCGCACCGCCTTCATGAGCCTCAATCACTGCCTTCATTTGTGGTGAGTGAGGCTGACGCACATCCCACAGCCGCGCTGAACCATCTTTCGATACCGATGCCAGCAGCGTGCGCGTCGGATTCAGCATCAGACGCCGCACCCAGTCCTCATGCTGGCCGACCACCCTCTCAGTGTTACCGTCAGGGATATTCCACATCAGGATTTTCCGGTCACGGCTGGCAGACAGCAGCACCGTGTTATCCAGAAACACCAGACTGTTGATTTCCCCGGTGTGCGCAGCGAATGCGCCGTGCAGGGCACCACCATCAGCCATATCCCACACGTAAATCGCATGCTCGACACCCGCCGCCGCCAGCCACCGCCCATCCGGACTGAATGCCACCGCGTTGAGCGCATCCTTATAACCTGTCAGATGCAGCACCGGCTGCGCGGGCTGGCTAATATCCCATACATACGCGACAAGGTCCGCGCCCACTGTCGCCAGATAGCGCCCACCGGGGGCGAAGTCCAGTGACTTCACCGGTGCATCATGCTCCCTCAGGACCAGATCTGCCTTCGGGCCGATTCCGTCAATATAAAGCTGCACGGCATTCCCGCTTCCCACGGCCAGTATCCGGCCATCCGGCGTCCAGCGCACCTCATTTACCCATCCATAGCGCAGCTTGATAAGCTCCGCAAGCTGCCCCGCGTTCGCCGGTTCAATCACACTTCGCATCAGACTTGTTTCACCTTTAATCGCCACATTTGCCTGCCATTGTGCTACTATCTTAACTCACTTGCCGCCTCAGCCTACCGGGTTTGGTCATCGTCGTGACGCATATCGGAATCAATGCACATCTGCTATCGGGCCAATCCGGTTATCGCAGCGCCGGAATCCACAGCTATATTCACAATGTGCTGATGCACCTTGCGGATGCGGCTCCACCCGGCTGGCACTGCACGGTGATGGCCGGCCCGCAGGCGCTGACCGATTATCCGGGGATCACCATGCGCCGCACTCGCTGGAGTACCGAACGGCCACTCCGCCGCATTCTGTGGGAACAGGTCGTTCAGCCTTTCAGTCTCAGCCAATTCGATCTGTACCATGCGATGACCTTTGTCTCGCCGCTGCTGCTCACAAAACCCAGTGTCGTCACCGTCTATGATCTGAGCTTTATCCACTATCCGCAGGTGCTGACACCTGCCCGCCACCTCTATCTCCAGTTATTCACCCGTCTGAGCTGTTTGCGCGCCCGCCGGGTGATCGCTATTTCGCACAGCACCGCCCGCGATCTCGAACAGACCTTTGGGCTGCCAAAGGAAAAAATCGATGTCGCAGCCTGTGGTTATGATGTTGAGCGCTTTCAGCCTCTCGCCAGTGATGAGGTCGCCGCATTCCGGCAGCGCCACGGCCTGCCTGAACGCTTCTGGCTGTTTATCGGCACGCTGGAACCGCGCAAGAATCTTCCAACGCTCCTGCAGGCGTATGCCGCCCTTCCCAAAAGCGAACGCCTGCCGCTGTTTCTGGCAGGTGGCCGGGGCTGGATGATGGATGAGATCAACGCGGCCATCGAGAAGTACGATTTACAGGGTGATGTCTTTTTTCCGGGGTTTGTGCCTGCTCAGGATCTGGCACTCTGGTACAATAGCGCAGAGGTATTTATCTACCCGTCGGTTTATGAAGGCTTTGGACTGCCTGTACTGGAAGCGATGGCCTGTGGAACACCCGTCATCGTCTCCAATGTCAGCTCACTTCCTGAGGTGGCAGGCAGCAGCGGCCTTCAGATCGACCCCTATAACGTCACTGAATGGACACAGGCGCTGCACCGCGCCTTTCATGATAAGCTATGGCAGGAACAGACTCGAAAACAAGGCTTAATGGAAGCACAGCGGTATCGCTGGACGAACACCGCACAGGCGATCATCAGCACTTACCAGAAGGCTCTGGACAGCCCCAAACCGTGACACCGACCCCCAACCGACTGCGCAATCCGATGCCGCTCGTCGATTTCGTCCTCTCGTGCCTTGCCTTCATCCTGGCTTATATCACACGCTACGAGCTGGAGATCTTCCGCCCGGTTGAAGCATTCAACGACGCACCCTTCAATACCTATATCATCTATATGCTGATCTTCAGCATCTGGCTGCAATTTCAGTTTCGCGGCACCGGTCTGTACCGTACAACCCGTGGCCGCGCATGGATGGAAGAGGTCTACACCATCATCAACGGTGTTGCCAGCGCCACCCTGATTCTGGTCGCGATCAGCTTTTTCACACAGCCGATCTTCTTCAGCCGACTGATGCTGATCTATGCCGCCGGCTTCACTATCGTGCTGCTCTCACTGGCACGCGTCGTCCAGCGCAGCATACTGGCCTATCTTCGCAGCAAGGGCGTCGGCGTCCAGAATGTGCTGATCGTCGGTGCGGGTGAAGTCGGTCAGGCGGTACTGCGGACGATCATCGCACGCAAGGAACTCGGCTACCGGCCCATCGGCTATCTGGACGATGATCCGTCGCTGGGCATGGTCGATCTCGGTCGCGTGCGGGGACTCGGTCATCTGGATCACTTCGAAGAGGTACTAAAGCGCGAAAAGGTCGAACTGGTCATCATCACCCTGCGCTGGAAACATCATGACCTGATTATGGACCTGCTGGAAACCTGCCAGCGCATGAATATCGGAGTGCGCGTCGTGCCGGATGTCTTCCAGCTCAACCTGCGTCAGGTCAACATCGAAAACCTTGACGGCATCCCCCTGTTAGGTGTGAATGGCAGTGTCCCGCTGCGCGGCGGTGGGCGTCTGCTCAAGCGGGTGCTGGATCTTATGATCATCGCCGTCGGCGCGCTGGTCTGGGTTCCGATCTTCCTGCTGATCACCCTGCTGCTGCTGTTCGAAGGCAAAGGGCCGATCTTTTACACCCAGAAACGTATCGGGGAAAATGGCCGCCCATTTAATATGATCAAGTTCCGCAGCATGATCCCCAATGCCGATCAGTATCGCCAGCAGATCGTCGAGCAGAATCAGCTTGATCCCCGCCATCCTAAACTGGTCCATGACCCCCGTGTGACAGGCATTGGCCGCCTGCTGCGGCAGACCAGTCTGGACGAACTGCCCAATATCGTCAATGTCATTCAGGGGCAGATGAGTCTGGTCGGGCCGCGCCCACCCACCCCTGATGAAGTCGCTTTATACGATAACTGGCACATGCAGCGCCTGCAAACCATGCCTGGTATCACTGGCCTCTGGCAGGTCAGCGGACGCAGTGATGTACCCTTTGACGAGATGTGCCTGCTCGACATCTATTACATCGAAAACTGGTCCATCCGCCTTGACGCCCAGATCCTGATGATGACGCTGCCACGTGTCATCCTGCGGCAGGGGGCGTATTAGGGCTGCGATCTGTAATGATCACAGCCACCCGAACCCTGACGAACACCTATTTGCGGAACTGCGTCCCCTGCCATTCGGCAAACAGCGCCTGTAACTGTAACCGCTGATATTTCCCCGTCGATGTGACCGGGATTTCACTGCCGAAGACCACCACTTTCGGAGCCTTTTCAAACGTCATCCGTGCGCGGCAGTAGTTCAGGATATCATCCGCAGTCAGGGTCGCGCCGTCTTCCAGCACGACGTAGGCGCCGACCTCTTCGCCGTAATAATCATTCCTGAATGCAATCGCCAGCCCGACCTTGACTCCAGGCATATCAAGCAGCACTTCTTCAATATCAAACGGGCTGAACTTGACGCCGCCCCGGTTGATCAGTTCCTTGATGCGCCCAGTGATGAAGAAAAAGCGCCTGCCCCGTGCATCGGTCAGATAAAGCCCTTCATCACCGCTGCGGAACCAGCCGAATTTGAACGTTTCCTGATTGGCATCTGGCCGCTTGAAATAGCCCTGCATCACATTATGGCCGCGCATACAGATCTCGCCGCGTTCACCCGCGCCAAGCATCTGGCCGTTCCCGGATGTATCGAAGATCGCCATCTCGTTCGTCATAACCGGTATCCCGATGCTCGGATAGCCGTGTTCCAGCATCCACTGCTGATGCTCTTCCCACGAGAGGTCCACCGGCAGGAAACAGCTATAGCACGTCGTTTCACTCAATCCGTAGCCATGCAGGATCATAAAGCCGAACAGATCTTCGAATTCACGCGCCAGCGTCATCGACAGCGTACCCGCGCCGCAGATAAAATGGCGGAAGTGCGTCAGCCCGCGCCGGTGAATGCCTTCCCCGAACACCGAATGTCCTTCCTCAAGCTGTTTCCGCCCGTGTTCCAGCAAAAACTGGAGCAGCGTCGGCACCACACTGACGATATTAACCTTTTCCGCAATCAGCAGCCGCCAGAAGTGATTGACCGAAAAGGCACGGTTCAGTACGACCGATCCCCCGGCATACAGCGGAGTCATCAGCGTGACGACCGTGCCGTTGACATGGTGGATCGGCAGCACACACATCATCCGCTGGCTGCCGGTGATCCCCTGCGCCTGCGCGATCGCGAACGCATCCACCAGCAGATTATACTGCGTCAGGATCACGCCTTTCGGTGCGCCGGTTGTACCACTGGTGTAAACCAGCAGCGCTTCATCGTCCAGCCCCGGCGTAGCCTCATTGACGCGGATCGCATCATCACTGGATTTGACCGGTGCGCCGTCACCCAGATAGGTATACGGCAGACTTTTGACCATCGAGTGAAAATGCAGGTAGCGATCATTCGGTTCACCGCCCACCTGCACCAGTATCTGGATATTCGGCGCACCGGAATCTTCGCTGCCGTCGCCTTGAACGATGCGCTCGGCCCGTTCAAGGTACTCCGCCCGCACAAGGCACACTTTCGCCTCACTGTTCCGCAGGATGAACGCAATCCGCCGGTCATCTTCCGCGATATTCTGCGGTGTGACACAGGCGCCGATGATCCAGCACGCAAAGTAGATGATGACCGTATCGCTGTGGTTATAGGCCATCGTCGCCACGCGATCCCCGCGCCGGACGCCAAGATCATCATGCAGGAAGTTCGCCACCTGATGCACCCGTGCGTTGAATTCATCATACGAAAGCACTTCGCGCTGGCCTTCGCCGTCATAGTGGATCAGGTACGGTCTGCTTCCCCCGACTTTGGCCTGCATCGAGAGCAGATGGCGGATATTCAGAAATGGCACCATCCGCTCCGCTGGCGGACGTCCGTTCAGGTGCTGCGCCGTCAGGATATTCGCCCTGCCCTCAGCTTCAACCTGCTGGTCATCATTCTGAACAATCATCTGAAACTCCTTTAACAATTAAATGCATAAAATCTTTATTTGCTCATCAGGCTGCATTATACCTATTGATATATCGTGTGATCAGCGTGCAATGATGGTCAGGTAAACGTCAGATAATCCACCGCTTGTTATGATACACTTTGTAAGACTTACACTGGTGGAACATGACAGCATGACAGTCAGCTTGTCTGTTACAGACAACCACCAGACGCATCATCGCGTCCTGTCCGATTTGGAGTTCAGATATAAATGCCAACAGACGATCCCAGGAAAGATCCTTATAATCGGGATGACGATATCCCGTTTCATCTGCCAAAGGAAGAGCCGGAGTTAAGCGATGAAGAACTCCGCGCCCAGGACCGGCCAGAAACCGGTTGGGCCAGCTTATCCCAGGCGGTAACCGAAGTCTACGACACCGAAGAAACCGAAGACCTTGAGGTGGTAGACGGTAAACCCATCCCGCCCCTCATCAACCTTGAGGATGTCGCAGCCGACGACGATGTCCCCTTCCAACTGCCCACATCGGAAGATGAAGGTTCAGCCCGTGAAGGCCGCATGATCAACAAAATGATGACCATGCCGCACCAGAAATCACCGGATGTCCCTTCACATCAGCAGCAAACACTCGCCGGCAGTGACGGGCTTGATCCCAACCCGGACTTTACCAACCCGCGCCGGTCAGAACCCACGGTGCAGACCCCGCGTGTGCAGGGTGTCCCACCCGGCAGCGCCCCAACAGTGCATCAGGATGACCGTTTCAAGCCATCGTACCAGCCCACCCAGCCCCACCCAACCTATCGCAATCCATCGGCCTACAACGCCGCTCCGGGTGCCCCTTCTTCGATGGCAAACGCGCCAGCGCCTTATGCCGCCGCACCGGGGATGCCGGGCGCGGCTGGCAGTCCAGCCCTGCCGCACCGCCGTCCGGGTGAAAATCGCCGTTTTCGCGTCGGCTGTCTGGCGATCTTTCTCGGCCTGTTCGTCACCTTCTGCGGTGGTCTCGCCTGTGTGACCAGCATCGCCGGGATTGTAGCCTATGCCCGGATCGGTGATCTGCTCGACGAAAATATCGCCCGTGTCGATCAGCATGACACCTTCCAGAGCACCTTCCTCTATGATCGCAATGGTCAGCAGCTTTACGAAGTCTTCAATGAGGGACGCCGCACCAACATCCATCTGTCAGACATGCCGCAGGACCTGATTAACGCCACTATCGCCATTGAGGATGACACGTTCTACCAGAATATCGGCGTCGATATCCCGGCGACCACCGTCGCGCTGATGGGTTATGTCGGCCTCAACCAGTCCACAGCAGGCGGCAGCACCATCACCCAGCAGTTGGTGCGTAATGTGCTGTTTGATCCGGCCAAGCGTGCCGAACGGTCCGCCTCACGTAAAGCGGAAGAGATCCTGCTGGCGATTGCCCTCACAGGTCGCAAGAGCAAGGACGAGATCCTTGAACTGTACCTCAACGAGATTTACTATGGGAATCTCGCTTATGGCGCTGAGGCCGCCTCACAGGTCTTCTTCGGCAAATCTGCCATTGATCTCACCCTTGGAGAAGCCGCGCTGCTGGCAGGTCTGCCGCAGGCCCCGGCAGAACTCAATCCGCTGAATCCCGATCCGATTGTCCAGCAGCAGGTTGAAAATCGCTGGCGTGAGGTGCTCGATCAGATGGTCGATGAACGCTTTATCTCGCGGGAACAGCGTGATGACGCCATCAGACAGGGATTGTCGTTCAGCAATGCTGACATCCAGTTCCGCGCCCCGCATTTCACTGTCTGGGTACAGGGCCAGCTTGAAAACCTGATGACCAGCATCGGCTATGCCCCAGAGGACATCGCACTCGGCGGCCTGCGCGTCTACACCACTCTTGACCTGCGGATCAATGATATGGTTCAGGCCGAGGTTCTTAACCAGATCAGCAAACTTCAGGCGCAGAATGTCGGCAACGGAGCTGTCGTGGTACTCAAGCCGATCACCGGAGAAGTGCTGGCGATGGTCGGCAGCAAGGACTATAACGACGACTCAATTGATGGCCGCGTTAATGTCACCACAGCGCGCCGTCAGCCCGGCAGCACAATGAAGGCGTTCAATTACGCCGCCGCACTCGAACGCGGGATGACTCCCGGCGACATCATCTGGGATACGCAGACCAGGATCGGCATTCCCGGTCAGGCTCCGTATGAACCCGTCAATTATGACCGCACCTTCCACGGGCCAATGGCGATGCGCTATGCCCTTGCCAACAGCTACAACATCCCGGCAGTGCAGGTGATGCGCCACAACGTCGGCGTCGATTATCTGCTGGATTTCTCCGCCCGCTTCGGCGTTGAGAGTCTCGGCACAGATGCCAGCCTCTATGGGCTTTCGCTGACACTCGGCGGCGGTGAGATCACCCTGCTGGAACTGACACGCGGTTACAGTGTCTTCGCCACAGGCGGTCAGCTCGTCCAGACGCAGAGCATCCTGTGTGTGCTGGACAATGACAACAACATCCTTTACCAATATGAGGATAGCTGTCCGCAGGGCAATCAGACCGAGAACTCCTTCAATCAGACCCGCGTCATCAGTCAGGTGCTGGACCCGCGCATCTCGTTCCTGATCAGCGATGTCCTGAGCGATAACGCAGCACGTACTCCGGTAATGGGTGCGAGCAGCGATCTGTACACACCCGGCATCATCAGCGCCGTCAAAACCGGGACCACCAACGATGTCAAGGATAACTGGACCGTCGGCTATACCCGTAATGTGACCGTGGGTGTCTGGGTGGGTAACAGCCGTGGCGAACCGATGGTGAACTCATCCGGCCTGACAGGTGCTGCCCCCATCTGGAACCGTGTTCTGACGCAGATCTACGCCAATGGCGATCTGATGACAGAATTCGCCCACCATGACCAGCTTCTGAACGATCAGTTCGAGATCCCGCAGGGCATGAGCCAGCGTCAGATCTGCGACATCCGCGCCCTGACCGATCCTTCACCACAGTGTCCGCGCCAGCGCACAGAATGGTTCCTAGACTCCCCTGCCGGTCTGCCCGCCGGTGATGGCACACTGGCCTATCCCGGCGGCGGATTCCCGCAGCCCCCGGCCAACCCTGACGAATATGTCGTCCCGGCAGATCCGGGGATCTACCGCGCCGTCGTCGTCCCGATCCCTGATCCTGTCGCCAGTGCCATTCAGTTTCAGGTGACACCTGGTAATCCAGTCCCACCCCCGCCGAAATACTGCCGTGTCCGCGTCGATCAGATCCAGAATGCAGCCGGCGCGCAGGAACTGTTATTCCTTGCCCCACCGCCTGACCCGATGGACGCTGTTTATGCCGAACAGCACGCCCGCCGCGCCGGTCTCGCCTTCCTGCCGACGATCCAGTGTACGCCGGAACTGGTTTCAGGTGTTGGATTCGGCAGTAATTACGGCCCGATTGTCGCCACTGCGATGATCTCATCACCGCAGCCCGGACAGATCATCCCCGAAGGCGGGATGCCGATTATCGGCACCGTCCGCTTTGACCGTAATCAGGCGCAGTACTTCAAGCTGGAGATTCGCGGCGGTCTGTTCCCCAACTGGACGACCATCGGCGATATTCACTACGATAACGAGATCAACGAAGGCCAGCTCGAGTTCCTGCCCGGCCCACCAGGGCTGCAACCCGGCAATTATGAGCTGCAACTGGTGATCATCAGCAACGATGCTTCAGTCCTTCAGCAGCCCTACATCGTGCCGTTTACCGTCCAGTAACTGCACCAGTAAACCTGCTGTACAATGCCAGCGGCGAGACACCTGTTCTCGCCGCTGCTGCATTCTGGCGGATATGAATCCCCCATATTTGCGCCGAAACCGCTATAATAATGACATCCTTCCACAGTGAATCCAGATGGTTTTTGCCTTTGATGGTACGTTTTGACACCTATAACGCCAGCGCCCATCTCGTGCGCCAGCTTGAACAATCTAACAGGACGGCAGTCATCCACGACGGCGGTGATAATCTGCTCGTACAGCTTATCACCGGTGAACGCATCAGCATCTATCTGATCGAAACCATCATTCCGCCCTACGAAATCCGCCTGACCCTCGCTGACAATAATGCCGCTGGCATCTTCACCCTGTTCGTGATCTGGTTGGAGATGTTCCTGCCGGAACATAACACCATCATCACGCCGGATGAATGGCTGAAGGTCCTGTATACCCTGTATGGTGACCGGATTTATGCCTTCAGCGTCTACGGTAAGGACATCCACATCTTCCCGGTTTATTTCGAGCATTTCGGGAAGGAGCGGCTCGTGCGTTATGGGTCGGATGTCAATGTCACGAACTTCGGCTGCGATATTCGCATGATCGACGATATCCCAATGCTGCATGGGGCATGGCGTATCGCAGACTTCGATCATCCCGGCAGCGCTCCTGCATCCAGCGCTTCTGCATCCAGCGCATCCGCATCTGCCACGCATAACGGACGGAACGCGCACCACCACATGCACCGCCCCCGCACACCCTGGGAAGTGCTTGGGCTGGACGCTGACGCCGATCCAGACACCGTCAAGCGCGCTTACCGGCGGCTGGCCCGTGAGTATCACCCGGACACCAACATCTCAACCGATGCCACATGGCAGATGCAGCATCTGAACGAAGCCTATAAACTGATCATGCGCGGCTTTGAACAGGCAAAACGCCGCAGCGAGAATTCCGCCGCGAAACCGACGGGGAATCCTGCTGGCGGATCGACCGGAAAGTCCACCGGCAGTCCAAAGCATTAAGACCCGGTTGTGCGTGATAGACGCTTCATACTATAATTGCGACGAAGATAACGTTCGTTCACGAATAGGTTGCAGGGACACGCAATGGAATCATTTGATGCAAAGCAGCAGGATCACGATGAAGTGGCGATTTTGCGGCACGTTCTTCACACCATTGCGACGTCCGCATCAGCCAGGGGCAGCATCCAGCCGATTCTGGAACTGGGGCGCGGCCTGACGGGTGCAGCGGGTGCCGCCTTTATCCTGTTCAACGATCCCGATCTGGTTGAGACCAACAGCCTTCCCGCAGACGAAGCAGTGGACACCGAGTTCTTCAGGACGGCGGCCAACAGCCTGCCAATCGGTATCCACCTCAATCCCACCATCGCCGACCGCCCCGGCAAGCAGTATCCGTCCTGGCTGATCGCACAGATCAAATCGCAGCGTCAGATTGTCGGCGTGCTGTGGCTGGTCTTTGATTCGATCCCTGCTGACCATATCCCGAATATTGAAATCCTGATCGACGGGCTAAGCATTATCGCTTCCATGCTGCAATCACAGGCCCGCCACGAAAAGATCGTCCGCAATCAGAATGAATTCGTGCGCATTGTCTCTCATGACCTGCGTTCACCCCTGACCAGCGTCAAGGGCTATGCTGATATGCTGGAAAGCGGTCTGGTAGGCGAACTGGAAGAAAAGCAGTTCCAGTTCATCGAGAAGATCTCATCCGGCGTCACCCAGATGGCGACACTGGTCGAAAATATTCAGGATGCCGGTCGCTATGATCCGGAGAACGGCTTCTTTGAGATGCAGCGGGCGCCCTGCGACATCGTCGAGATTGTTGACAGGGTGGCATCCAGCCAGTTAATCCCCGCCGAAAAGCCTAACCTCAAAATGGAGTCTTCAACCAGCGAAGACATTCCGATTATCAATGCTGATGCTCACATGCTGGAACGGGCGCTCACTAATCTGGTCGATAATGCGGTAAAATATACACCTGATGGCGGCCTGGTCCAGATCCACGCCAACCGGCAGAATGATCAGATCATCATTGCCGTGAAGGATAATGGTCTCGGCATCAATCCCGATCATCAGAAGGTGTTATTTGAGCGTCACCGCCGCATCCCGCGTGAGGAATTCCGCCGCATTAAGGGGACCGGGCTAGGGTTATTCATCGTCCGCAGCGCCGCCCAGCGTCACGGCGGAGATGCATGGGTCGAAAGTCAGGAAGGCGAAGGCAGCACATTCTACATTCGCATCCCGATTCAGGGGACCAATATCCTGCGGCCAGAAGCCAGAGAGTAATCACCAGCGTATTACATTCATATCCGCTTATACCAGCCAGAATATCGCCACAGCCGCACACATCGATGCCCCGCCTTCACGGGGCATCCGTTTTGCTGAAAACAGCCCGAAAGTAGCCTGAGAGCACTGCGCTATGTCAATTGAAGTCCTGTCTAAAATTGTCATCGACCAGATTGCAGCCGGAGAAGTGGTCGAACGGCCCGCATCGGTTGTCAAGGAACTGCTCGAAAACGCACTGGATGCCCAGGCCACCACCATTCGCGTCAGCATCCACGAAGGCGGTCAGAAGATGATCCGCATCAGCGATGATGGCATTGGCATCGCCACCAGTGAGGTCGAATTGGCCTTCATGCGCCATGCTACCAGCAAATTACGCAGCATTGACGACCTTCAGATCATCCACACGCTCGGATTCCGGGGTGAGGCGCTCGCCAGCATCGCCGCCGTCAGCCGTGCCCAGTTGATGACGCGCCACCACGAAGAAGAAGTCGGCACGCGGCTGATGATCGAAGGCGGTGAAATCACCCTTCGCCAGGCCGTCGGCACGCCCATCGGCACCGTGATTACCATCGAAAACCTGTTTTATAACACACCGGCGCGACTCAAATTTCAAAAGAAGGAAGCCACCGAGCGCCGTCAGATCGCCTCCCTGATCACCCACTACGCCATGGCTTATCCGCAGGTCCGCTTCATCCTTGAACAGGACAACCGAGAGGTGTTCCGCTCCAGTGGCAGCGGACAGCTTGCCGATGTCGTCGTGAAATCGCTCGGGCTGGACAGTTTCAAGCGCATGGTTGAAGTCTATGGCGAGCATGAAAACATCCGCGTCATGGGTTACACATCGACACCTGATTTCTACCGCTCGGACCGTGGCCGCATTACCCTGTTCGTCAACGGGCGTTACATTCAGGACAGCACCCTGAATTATGCCGTCGTGCAGGCCTACCATACCCTGCTGCCCAACGGACGCTATCCCGTCGCCGTTCTGATGATCGAGCTGCCCTCACAGGATGTCGATGTCAATGTGCATCCGACCAAGGCCGAAGTACGCTTCCGTGATGCGAATCAGGTCTTCAGCGCCGTGCAGCGCGCCGTCCGCCATGCCGTGATCGGGCTGTCACAGACGCCATATTTCAAAAGCACCCGCCCCGGCACAAGCGCAGGCGGCGGATTTTCAGGCTGGGGCTTCGAAGGCACTGACGATTCATCCGATGCGGTCGGCGCGGGCCGCGAACAGCTCTCCATGCCGCTTGAGATGACCGGCAGCGGACGTTATGCGTCACAGCGCGATGTCCAGCGCGAACAGCGTGTGGCACAGCGTGAAGCCGACGATGAGCCTGATCTGTCGAATATCCCGGTCGGCGCTGGCACCATCCTGAAGCCGCGCACACTGCCTGTCCTGCGCGTCGTCGGACAGGTCGGCGCGATGTACATCGTCGCGGAAGGCCCTGCCGGGATGTACCTGATTGACCAGCACGCCGCGCACGAACGCATCCTCTACGAACAGGTGCTTGAGGAATTCAACCAGCAGCAGCCCATGGCGCAGTTCACGCTGGACGCGCAGACCATCGACCTGCCGCCTGCCGAAGCCCGTCTGATCGAAGAACATCAGGATGTGCTGGCGCGGGCCGGCTTCCTGCTGGAGGCATTCGGGGCCAACACCTTTCTGATCCGCAGCATTCCGGCCATTCTCGCCAAACATGACCCCGTGGACGTGATCGCTGGCATCATCGACGATCTGGAACTCGCCAAACAGCCCGGGATGCGCGCCATCGAAGATCAGCTTATCCGCTATGTCTGCAAGCGTGCCGCCGTCAAAGCCGGGCAGATCCTCAGCATTGACGAGATGCAAAACCTCATCCGTCAGTTAGAGCGCTGTGAAGCCCCGCACACCTGTCCACATGGCCGCCCAACCATGCTCCACATGAGCGGTGACCAGCTTGCCCGCGAATTTGGCCGTTCACGCTAAATCTGTCACCTTTCAGGCATACAAAAACCGCCGGATTCGTCGGCGGTCATAAATACGCAGCACATAGACTGTAGGGGCCGGATTCTTCCGGCCCTTATTTTCAAATCACCTCTAACGGCTAACGGCTAGCGACTTCCAGCTATCGACTTTCAACGATCAGCCTGGTATCCGGAACTGCTGTCGCGGAGTATCGCCGCCGATGATGCGATAGCTGCCCTGCTCATTACGCCGCGCCACCGCGACCGTCCATTCATACGTCCGTTCCTGACCATCGACTGGGGCCATGCTCGCCGGGATCTGATAGCTGTTCGTGCGTGAGATCCCTGTCACGGGTGCAGCATCCGGCTGGCTGACATCGTAAATCTGGATGAAATAGACTTCATCGCTTGCCAGCGCCCCGACACTCACCCACTGTAACGGGATACCGACATTCACAATCGCGCCCTGCGGCGGATACACCATGCGCGGCGGTGCATAAGTCGGGGTGGGCGTGGCGGTCTCGTCACCTGACGGCGTCGGTGACAGTGTCGGCGTGGCGGTTGGAAACGGCACATTCACACACGTATTCAACTGAATATTGACACTGCAATCCGGCCCGCCGCTGCGATTGGTAAAGTCGCACGTTGGCGGGAAGTACAACGTGCGGTTAAGCTGGCTCAGCACCTCAAGCGTCGTATTGTACTGCACCGCAATCGTGATAATCCTGTCACCTTCAACCACTGTATGGCAGCCGACATTGTCAAAGGACTGGGCAAACGGTGTAATGCCAAGCGTTGCATTCGCGACATTGGTCATCTCAAAACCCACCGGAGTCGGTGTCGCTGTCATCTGCGGGATCAGCAGAATGCGGCCAGCCTGAAGGTTATTCAGGTCGGGAATTCCCGGATTAATGGCCTTCACCGCAGCCTCAACGCTGAAATCAAAATAGCCGTACTGCGCCATAATCACCCAGAGGGACTCACCGCTCTGGATCACATGCTCAACCGGCCCTTCGGTTGGAGTCAGCGTCTCCGTCTCGGTCGGCGGCCCAGGTGTGAAACTCGGCAGCGGCGTTTCCAGTATGGCGACTTCTCTCGTCGGCGCACTGGACGGCTCAGCGGGCGGCGTCGGAGAAATAGTCGGTGTCAGCGTCTCCACTTCCGGCACGCCATCCACATTCTGCTCGATGATCCCTTCCGCCGTGGGTGTCGCTTCCTCAACATTGAAATTGCACGCACTGATCAGCATCCCCAGCAGGCTCAGCAGCAGTACAGCATAAAATGTGCGTGTCACACGGTTCACTGGTTTCATGATTCAGTTTCTTCCTGTCCCAGCCCTTCCCACGAAAAGGCAAGCGGCTGCGTAGGATACAGCGGTCTGTCAGGTGCATCAACATCCACAACAGCGATGCTCCACAGGTACTCATAGCGTTCAGCAGACGGCCCCTGCCACGTCCCCGGAACCCTGAAGAACAGATCGCGAGTGGTTGCGGTAAAGGTCTGTTCGTCATCTGTCCGCTCCACCGTCACCAGATACACCTGATCCTCACCGAGTATCCCGGTTGCCACCCAACGCAGGGTGATGATCTGATCCGCCCGGAAGAAGGCGCGGTCGCTGGGGCTTCGGCTGCTGGGTGCGTTGAAGGTCGGTGTGCCCGTGGGAGTCGGGGTCTCGCTGCCGGATGGTGTGGGCGATAGTGTCGCCGTGGGCAGCGGCGCTGGCACCCGGACACGCTGGCCGGGGCTTAACGGGACCGTGCATCTCGGCCCGCCAAAGCGTTCGCCATAGTCACACTGCGAAAACCGGATTTCCGGGTTAAGCTGCGAGAGCGCCTCAACACTTGTATCGAAAAGTGAGGCGACGATAATCGCATTATCCTGCGACTGCACAAAATAATAGGCCACACCCGGCGGCAGGGTCGGCGTCGGGGCTGAACCCGGATCAGCGATAATCGTCAGGTTGAAGTCGAATTCGGACATCTGGCTGTCATTGCTGACCGTTTCATCCGATGCACCCGCAGCGCTGGCATCGTCAGGGTTCGTCTGTTCAGTCGGGATCACTTCCGGCGTCGCATTCGGATCGGGTGTCCCCGTCGGCAGCGGCACAATCAGGATCTGCCCCGGACGAATATCGTTGACACTATCCAGATTATTCAACTCGATGACCTGCGTCAGCACAAACAGGTCACGGTGTCCACAGCGGGCGACCACCGCGATCAATCCTTCCAGTTCCTGTACCATCGGCATACACGGTTCGGGAGTCGCCGTCGGCGTATCGGTGGCGGTCGGCGGCGGTGTCTCGCTGGGCGTCAGCGTCGGTGATCCCTGTGTGACCGTCGCCAGCGCCAGTGTCGGGCGTGGTGTATTGGTCATCAGCGCAGCGTTCTGCGGCCCACCTGCGATACTCGGCAGACGGTCCATCACCTGCGGACCGAGCGCCATCACCAGCCCAACACCCATCAGCAGCAGCAGCGCGCTCACACAGCCCATCAGATAGCGCCGAGCCGCAGGGCGCAGGCTGTCTTCCAGCAGATCGGTTTCACCAAACTGGCTTTCAAATTCAGCCGAGCGCACGCGGCCTGCCTGAGCCGACGATACCGACGCGACATGTTCCAGCGCAGTGCCGCAGTTGCTGCACATACTGGCGTTCTGCGAGTTAGGCGTATCACAGATTGGACAGATCTTGAATGCTTGCGACAATCAGCCGTAATTCCTGTATGATTTCGTTCTGCTTACCATCTATCAAGGCGCATTATACGACGCTCCATCCCTGTACGGGAAGGTAAAGACTGGGTGAGGCCGGTTCCAGACCCGGCAGAACCGCACCGATTTACTGTTTCGCCCACCATCTGCGGATCGCCCCGTTGCCAAAATGCCCCGTGAGTCAATACAATCTCGATATGATCCTGACAGCGATCCACACCCCATCACCTGTCAGCTCTTTACTGTTTGTTACCTGTTAAATGATGATCGGAAATCGACATGAGTCGCCCTGAAACCGTCCACATCCGCCCCGTAACATCCCCGGCGGACTTTAAATCTTTCGTAGAGTTCCCATGGCAGATTTACAGGGATGATCCTGACTGGATTCCGCCGCTGGTCTCCATGCGCTATGAGATTCTTGACAAAAAGAAGAATCCGGCATGGGAATATCTCGACGGGGAGTATTTTATCGCATCTCGTGGAGATCAGATCATCGGGACGATTGCGGCCTTTATCAATCATCGTCACAACGAATTCCATCACGAGAATATCGGGTGGTTTGGCGCTTTCGAGATGATCAATGATCCTGAAGTCGCCGCTGCCCTGCTGAATACCGCTGTCGAGTGGGTACGCGCCAAAGGCTGCGACGCCATCCGTGGCCCCCAAACGCTTACCACCCATGAAGATGTCGGGCTGCTGATCGACGGCTTCGAACCGCCGGTACTGCTGATGCCCTATCATTATCCCTACTATCAGACGCTGATCGAAGCCCAGCCGGGTTTTGAGAAGGCTATGGATCATTACAGCTTTTATCAGAACTGGGACATGGTACAGGGAAGCAATCTGCAAGAGCGCTTTAACCGGATTACAGCGCGCATCGTCCAGCGCGGGAAGATCAGCCTGCGTCCGCTGGACAAAAAGAACCTGAAGCATGAATTCGCCCTCTTCAAGCGGCTTTACAATCAGGCATGGAGCGAGAATTGGGGCTTTGTCCCGATGACTGAGAAAGAACTCGATGCGCTCATCAAAAGCCTGAGTATGCTCTTCGATCCTGACCTCGCCTGCTTCGCCGAAATCGACGGCGAACCGGTCGGATTTCTGCTCGTCGTACCAGATTTTAATCAGGTGCTCCAGAAGGTCCATCCACGCCCCGGCATCCCGGAGATCTGGTCACTGCTCAAAGCGCTCTGGTACTGGAAAGTGCGCCGTATCATCAACGGTACGCGTGTGCCGCTCATGGGTGTTGTAGCGGAACACCGCAAGAAGGGTGTCGATCTCGCCATGTGTCACCATGCGATGCTGGCGATCCGCCGCAAGCATTATGATGAAGTGGACTGCGGCTGGATTCTCGAAACCAATCATGACATGGTCGGTGTGCTGAAGGGCTTCGGCATGACGATTCACCGCACCTATCGGCTCTACCAAAAGGCGCTGCGCGAATCCGTCATACCACCCAGCCATCAGCCGCTAGCCTGAGAGCTGATCGACGGCCCGCTGCACGGCTTCCCGCGCCGGGACTTCGCCGCGAATCACACTTAACAGCGCCGTCTGCATGGCACGCAGGGTATTGCCAGTCGGCAGGCTGGCAATCGGTGGATATACATTACCAAGCACGGAGTCGATGAAATCAAGCGAGAGATGTTCCGGCGGATACAGCCGCAGCGTGTCATTGCGCGATGCAATCATCCCGATCTGCTGCGCGTACTCGCCCTGACGGTCAACATCCAGCAGCCAGTTGATCATCTGCCCCGCCAGTGCGTGCTGCTGGGCGTCACTGGATGTCAGCACCCAGATCCACCCATCCACCTGTGAGATCACGGTTCCGTTGTGTGTCGGGATCGTGGCTGGATACACACCATCCCGCTGTCGGGCAAGCTGGCCGAACTGGGTGCTGTTGACGATTCCGATGTCTGTGCCGCCGTCCAGCAGGCTGGGCAGGTATCCCGAAATCGTGGTGTAATCCAGGATACCCTGATCCATCAGGCCGGATTCAACCAGTTCTTCATAAAATGTCAGCACTTCCAGCAGGGCCTGTGCATTGAGGGTCGTGGTCCCATTCTCGACCGGCGCACCCCCCGCAGCCAGATATTGCAGCCAGAATACCTCACTGATCCCGCTGCGGTTCACCGGCGCGGCATACCGCAGCCGATTGCTGATCACATCATCAAATGTAACCGTCACTGTGGTCTCGGCCAGGCTTTCGTCAGTTTGCGCCGCCATCAGCACATCCAGCACGTAGGGCACACCATACAGCCGATCTTCAACAGTCGCGATCTGCACCGCTGTTTCTTCCAGTTCAGCGATCACACTCGCCGCGATCAGCCCGTCAAACGGAAACAGCAGGTTGGCCTGTTCCGCTGCCAGAAAATCCCCATAGCGCAGCAGTGTCAGGTCCGGCAGCACACTGGGCGCTACACTCGCCGCACTCCGCAGCGTGGATAAGATCCCGCCCACATCCTGTGCTGACTTGCGCCGCAGTTCAACCGTGATATCCTGTTC
The DNA here is from genome assembly GCA_964395665.1 of uncultured Anaerolineaceae bacterium. Lineage (GTDB taxonomy): Bacteria > Chloroflexota > Anaerolineae > Aggregatilineales > Phototrophicaceae > JAEZAF01. The sequence goes on along the minus strand of CAYNDH010000044.1, from coordinate 4,317 downwards.
TGCCGCAAAACTCTGGATCTGCGCCTCAAGCACCGTCCCGATCTGGGGGCGATCAACCGGGTAAAGCGGGTCCGGAATCCAGATGACCAGCGTGCGCTCTTCATCAACAATAGGCGTCACTTCAGGGGTTACAAGGCTGGAAGGGGTTGCATCAACCTGCGCTACAGCCACCGGAGTCACGGTAATCGCAAGCTCTTCCTGCGGCTGACATGCCCCCATCAACATCGCACAGAAGATCAACACCACAAGAAACTGAATTCGACGCAGCATGGCGTTCCTTTTCTAAAATCGGATCGGCATTGTGCTGATCAGCGTTTTACACGGAACAATGCAAACCGTCATTCTTCCAGAAGTTCGCCTGCTGCACAATGCCGCATGTCCTAAGGTGGGTTACAGTCTGCTGCTTATTCGTCCCGGCGTGCCAGCATCGGCCCCAGTTTGCGACCCCCCAACAGATGCATGTGCAGATGGAACACTTCCTGTCCGCCGTCGCTGCCGCAGTTCACCAGCAGACGATAACCGCTTGCGGCGATCCCTTCCTGCTCGGCGATCTTCTTCGCAACGATGAACAGATGCCCCAGTACAGCCTCATCTTCTTCCGTCACATCATTCACCGTCGGGATTTCCTTATTGGGGATGATCAGGATATGGGTCGGGGCCTGCGGGTCAATATCACGAAAGGCTGTCACACGTTCATCCTGATACAGAATATCAGCGGGGATTTCTCTGGCGATAATTTTAGAGAAAATAGTTGACATCAGAAGCCTCTCCAGGTGCATGGATCTGGGTTTGTCACAAGCACCAAGTATATAATGCAGCCGGAGACTCGTCCAAGCCGCAGTCATGCTGGCCTATTCCAGGCAGCAATCATCACGATCACAGCGATCAGGAGCACCTATGAGCGTTCAGGAACATCATCGCAAGGCCGGGGATGCACCGGTCACCGTTGCTATCATCACCGTCAGCGATACCCGCACCCCTGAAACCGATGTCAACCGGCACTATCTTGAGGCACAGCTTACACAACACGGCCACATTCACGGCGGATACCGCCTCATCCGCGATGAACCGGCGCAGGTTGAGGCGGTTCTCGATGAACTCACCGCTGATCCTGCCGTTCAGCTCATCATCTTCAACGGCGGGACCGGCATCGCCCCCCGCGACACCACCTTTGATGTCATCAGCCGCAAGCTGGAAAAGCCCCTTCCCGGCTTCGGCGAGATCTTCCGGATGCTCAGTTACCACGAAGTCGGGGCTGCCGCTATGCTAAGCCGTGCCACCGCCGGCGTCTATCGCAATGTTGTGGTCTTTTCCACACCCGGCAGCCCAAATGCGGTGCAGCTTGCATGGGAGAAACTCATCCTGCCCGAAATCCATCATCTCGCATGGGAAGTGGTACGCAAAAGCTGATACATAGCTGGCCCCCACTGACACATTTTTACCGATTTCACGATGCAAACTCTATGCAACCGCCGGATCTCGTGTATAATAATATGAGGTTGTGGACGGCATCACCTGCCATCCCGCAGCCACCTATACTGGAGAGGTGCTAGAGCGGTTGAATAGGCTCGTCTCGAAAACGAGTGTGGTGCCGTAAGCGCCACCGTGGGTTCGAATCCCACCCTCTCCGCAGCCAACACATGACCAGCGCACACCGCTGGTTTTTGTTTACCTGTCGGTATGCTGCTTCCTGCTCTCGCTGCAATCTCAATCCAAAGTATCCTGTCATATACGCCTGAACATGTTATCCTTGAGCGCATGTGACGGAGTTGCAATCGTAATCCTGAAACGAACGCAGGGCACTTCCCGTACAGCAGTGTATCCGCATCCGCCATCCTTCGTTTTTCAGGAATGAGGAACTGTAATGCCACGGGTTATCAGAAACCACACACTACATTTCAATGCGCCGGTCGATGTCGTCTTCCCACTTTTCACACCGATCAAGGAAAAGCTCTGGGCGCACAAGTGGGACCCGAAAATCATCTTCAGCGCCACACCGACCGCCGAAGAAAAAGGCGCGGTCTTTCAGATCCAGCATCCCGGCGAACCGCCTCAGATCTGGGTGATTACCCATTACGATCCACAGAAATACGAGATTGAGTTCACCCAGTTTAATCAGGACTCACACATCACGCTGATCACCATCCGCTGCATCGGCACATCCCAGACCGATGTCTATGTCTCTTACACCGTCATCCCACTCTCCAAAGCCGGGGAAGAATACACACAGGCCTTTACCGAAGGGCATTTCCGCCTGAATCGCATGGCATGGTGGCAGGAATCCATCGAACGCTACCTCAAACACAATTCCAGTGCCGGCGTCTGACCGACACACCTACCCAGTACCTGATCATGGATATAAAAACGCAGCGAGCAGGTTTTCCTCACTCGCTGCGTTTTCTTCACAATTCACAGTTCACAATATCGACCTGTGAATTCCACTGATTTTCTAATCGCCTGCAATCCGCTGACCGGGCGCACAGCTCAATATCAACTGTTTGGCGGCGCGCACTTCATCCAGCCGCGTGACCGGCATATTATGCGGGGCTTCCTTCAGCAGTTCCGGTGATTCATGCGCTTCACGTGCGATGGTCTTCATCACGTCGATGAACTCATCCAGCATCTGCTTGGTTTCGGTCTCGGTCGGCTCGATCAGCAGCGCTTCCGGCACGATCAGCGGGAAGTAATTCGTCGGCGGGTGGATGCCGTAATCCATCAGCCGCTTGGAGATGTCCAGCGCGTGAATATCATCCACGCCTTCGAAATGCCCTTCCAGCACGAATTCATGTCCACAGGCTCGGTTATACGGGATCTTATACGTATCCTTCAGGCTGACGCGGATGTAATTGGCATTCAGCACTGCATGGCGTGAGACTTCATACAGACCTTCGCCGCCATAAGCACGGATATACGCATAGGCGCGGGTATGCATCCCGAAATTGCCGTGGAACGCCTTCAGCCGTCCGATGCTCTTTTCCGGACGAACGAAGCCATACAGTGGGGCGTCGTTTTCGTCGTCTGCTTCTTCGACAATATCAACCCACGGTTCCGGCAGGAAGGGTTTCAGCCGGTCATTGACGCCAACCGCCCCACATCCTGGTCCGCCGCCGCCGTGCGGTGTCGAGAATGTCTTGTGCAGGTTGAAGTGCATCACATCAAAGCCGAGATCACCGGGCTTGACCACGCCCATCAGCGCGTTCATGTTCGCGCCGTCCATATACATCAGGCCGCCCGCATCATGCACCATCCCGATGATTTTGAGGATGCCGCGCTCGAACAGGCCAAGCGTACTCGGCACCGTGATCATCATCCCGGCAATTTCGTCGCGCTCCGGCCCTTCGCACACGGCGCGTAAAGCTTCGAGATCGACATCGCCATTCTCATCGGATGGCAGTTCGATCACCGACAGCCCCGCCATTGTCACCGTCGCCGGATTGGTCCCATGTGCGCTGTTCGGCACAAGGATCTTGGTCCGCTTAGTGTCTCCACGATCCAGATGATAATTGCGAATCATCAGGATACCAGCGAACTCGCCCTGTGCGCCTGCCGCCGGTTGCAGACTGACTGCGCTGAACCCGCTGACTTCGGCCAGCCAGCTTTGCAGCGTATACATCACCGCCAGCGCGCCCTGTGCGCCTTCATCGTCTGTCAGCGGATGCAGCAGACCGAAACCCGGATAACGTGCTACATCTTCGTTGATCTTCGGGTTATACTTCATCGTACACGAGCCAAGCGGATAAAAGCCCTTGTCGATGGCATAATTCAACTGGCTTAGGCGGGTGAAATGCCGCACCACCTGAAGTTCACCGACTTCCGGCAGATCCAGCGTCTCGCGCATCAGATCCTTCGGCAGTTCACTTTCCGGGACATCGCATTGGGGCAGATTAACACCGACACGCCCCGGCGAACTGATTTCATAGATAAGCGGTTCGATAATACTACTCATTATTCCCTGTCCCCCAGCACCCGCACCAGCGTATCGATTTCTTCCCGGCTGTTCATCTCGGTCACACACAGCAGCATGTGATTTTGCAGGTGTGGATAATCCTTGCCGAGATCATACCCGCCGATAATGCCGTGCTGAAGCAGTTGATCGTTGACTTCCTTTACCGAACGCGGGCAGTTCACCACGAACTCGTGGAAGAACGGCAGCGACCGGTCCACTGAAAAGCCGTCCAGCTTCTCGATTTCATTCGCCGCATAATGCGCCTTGTGATAGCACAATTCTGCTACACGGCGCATGCCATGCTTGCCCATCGCCGCAAGATAGATACAGGCCGCCAGCGCCATCAGCCCCTGATTGGTGCAGATGTTGCT
>CAYNDH010000043.1:0-26863 GCA_964395665.1 uncultured Anaerolineaceae bacterium | reverse complement strand
ATAGCCCAAGCTTGCCAAAAGGTCTTTCTTTTTGCAAAAACAGCCAAAGTCCAGGCACGATGAATAGTCATTCATCGTGCGCTTTTGTTTACAGCAAGGTTCGCTTAACACTTGAGGATAATGGTATAATCGGTTTATCAACCTGTACGCCCCAGTCAGAATGAGAGCAACATGCCCATTACAGTCCTGATCGTTGAGGATGATAAGGAAATGTCTAAGCTCCTCAAGCTCGATCTTGAGGTCAATGGATACAAAGTCTTTACCAGTGATAACGGCATTGATGGCCTGAAATTATTCCATCAGCTCAAGCCGGATCTTGTGGTATTGGATGTCTCCTTACCGGGTATGGATGGGATGCAGGTTTGCCAGCGTGTCCGCGAAGTGTCGGATGTGCCGATCCTGATGATGACAGCACATGCGGTGACCGAACAGGACATCGCCAGCGGCCTGAATACCGGCGCGGACGAGTTCATGCTGAAGCCGCTGCCCAATATCGAATTTCATGCGCGGGTGCGGGCACTGCTGCGGCGTGCCGGTGTCACTGAACACAGCCGTGACGTCGCGATGAGCTACTCGGATGATTATCTGGTCGCGGATCTCGAAGCGCGGCGGGTGCTGGTCGATGGCGAAGAAGTACGGCTGACGCCAACCGAATTCCGCCTGCTGTCGATGTTTGTCCAGAAGCGTGGCACGGTGCTCGGTTTTCTGGAAATTCTCGAATACGTCTGGGGGCCGGAGTACAAGAATGAACACCATTACCCCCGTATTTATGTCTCACATCTGCGCCGCAAGATCGAGCCGGATCTGAAGTATCCGACCTACATCCACAGCGAATACGGCATCGGTTATCGGTTTGTGGGCAAGGACCTGAACTGACCGTTCAGATTATGTCAGTGCAAAATCCACAGCGGCCTGTGCATGAAGTCGGGTTGTGTCGAAACTGGGGATGCTGACATCACCTGGGCTGATCAGAAGCCCGATCTCGGTGCAGCCAAGGATCACCGCTTGCGCACCCTCACCCGCCATCCGTTCGATCATCTCGATATAAGCCTCTCGCGACTCCTCACGCAGAATGCCCTTGACCAGTTCATCGTAAATCACACGGTGGATCTTTTCGCGCTCGGCTTCCTGTGGGATGCTGACCTGTAATCCATGCGATTCCAGTCGTTGGCGGTAAAAGGGCTGTGACATAGTGAATCCAGTGCCGAGCAGCGCGACCTTATGATGTCCCTGCCTACAGATTGCCTGTGCGGTCGTATCCGCAATGTGCAGCAGTGGAAGCGGGACCACCGCTTCGATCTGTGGGGCCATCAGATGCATGGTATTGGTGCAGATCACGATACAGTCGGCGCCGCCGCGCTCCAGACGCTGTGCCGCGTCGATCATGAGGGCGGTGGCGTCATCCCATGCCCCGCTGGACTGCATCTGCTCGACTTCGGCGAAATCGACCGAGTACATCAGGCATCGGGCCGAGTGAAATCCGCCAAGGCGCTGTTTGATGTCCTGATTGATCAGGCGATAGTATTCCAGCGATGATTCCCAGCTCATGCCGCCGATTAAGCCGATGGTCCGCATCTGACCTCTCTCTTCTGTTCGTGCTATGCCACACTATTCTGCTTCGGGATTGCTGTAACTGATGGTAACTCGTCCCTGTCCGCGCCGGGCGAAGACCAGAACGGTATAAAATCCGTCATGAGGCAGCATCAGATCAATGGTTTCTTCGCTGCCCTGCCACAGGACCTTATTTGTCAGCGGATACAGCATCACGAAGTTGATCCCAATATTACCACCGCGCCGCAGCCGTAGCTGGATAGTCTGGCCGGCAGTCCCACTGAAGGTAACCGCTGTTTCATTCTGATCCTGTGAAAGCTCAATATCGACTGGTATGTCTGCCGTCAGTTCGACGGGCAAAATCGCGCTGGCAGGTACTTCATCTGTGCCTTCGGCTGCAAGGATTTCGACTTCTCCGGTTGCGCTGATTGCCCGCCGCCATGAACGGGTGATGATCACGCGATATTCACCGGCTGCGGGCAGGGTCAGATTGTCAATCGTGGCATTGCGATTCAGCACCGAGGTGTCGTCGTTATAACCGATCGGTCTCCCATCCGGGGCAAGGACCATCATTAGCGGGTCGATCAGACCGTTGAGCCGACGTGCTGAAAAGGTGACCTTCTGACCGGCGCTGCCCTGAAAGGTGTAGACAAGCTGCGTGTTGGCTGATGTGATCGCCCCGGTCACGGGCTGGCCGAGCGTTAATGCTGCCTGCGCTTCCGGGATGATGGGTGTACCGACAGCGACCGGTGTCACTGCTGCGGTGGACGCGGTGCGTTCGCTGCCACTGTGAGTTAATGTCAGCGAATACTGACCGATGGTATTGCCAACGGCCCCCTGAAAACGTGTGGCCGCAATCTGATAGGTGCCATCCGCCGGAAGGACGAAATCGTAGATCCCGCTGTCGAGCGCACGATCCGGCGCGTCATCATTTTCGAGCAGTCGTGTGCCATCCGGTCCGATGAGGATCAGCACCGGGTCCAGCAGATTGCTATTGCTGATCATCTCAACTGTGATCAGGTCCCCGGCCCGGCCTTCAAAGCGATAGTAAACCACATGCTGCTCTCGCGTGATTTGACCGTTAACAGTGACACCTGGTTCCAGGGGCAGAACAGCATCGGGCACTGGCGCATCGATATAGGTCCCGGTGGATAGTGTCAGTTCAAAGTCGCCCTGACGGATGCCGAGTTCCTCATCAAACCGCGTCGCCATGATGGAGAAACTTTCTCCGGCAGGCAGTCTGAAACTATGGATCAGGCTGTCGCGGCTGATACTGGTGTTGTGATCGTCATTCTCCGCCAGGATGAGGCCGTTCTCGTCCAGCAGCTTGAGATAAGGGTCAAGGTCACCATTCGGAGCGGCCATGCGGATATTGATGACATCCCCCGGCAGCCCTGTAAAACGGTAGAAGACACGCGGCTGCGCATTGGTGATCGTCCCGCTGACGGTTTCGCCATAGGCAATCGGGATGGCGATGATTTCCGGTGTCGCATTCGGATCGACTGTCGCGTCCGGTGTATGGGTATGGGTCGGTGTTTCACTCGGCGGGACCGGTGTCTGGGTCGGAGTGGATGTGAGTGTGAGTGTCGGCGTTGTGGTTGCCGTGGCCGTCAGTGTCGCTGTTGCGGTCAGCGTTGCTGTATCAGTCGGCGACGGTGTTTCACTCGGCGATGCTGTTTCACTCGGCGTGCTGGTCGGCTGCGGAGTCTCGGTGGAGGTCGCGGTTGCTGCTGGCGTCTCGGAAGGTGTCAGGCTGGCCGTTTCAGTCGGCAGCGGTGTGGGAAGTACGCGGGTGGGCACAAAGGCCCCGCGCAGGGTGGGTGTTGGATTGTCGGCCCCACCACAGGCCGACAGAACCAGCAGAACAAGCGATAGAACGCAGATTTTAAAGGAACGCTGGGCGACTCTCACAAACTTTCTCCGATGCAGGGCGTATTTCCAGACGCAGGGACAGCGGTCAGGGTATGCTGCCCTCTGATGCGATTGTATGTGCTTTTCCCCTTTTCGCCAAAGCCCATAATCGTGGGGGGATCAGCCGGGGACACAGCCCTGTGTGGTGCGACGCAGGTTTTAAGGCCCACTAGTGGACACATCGGATACGGGCAGATATGACGACCCTGCGGCGGCGGCGGCGGCGGCGCGATAAAAAAAAGTGCCGCTGCAAGAGATTTTCCCCTCAAAGTGCGGGTCCGGCGACGAATTTGCGGCGCTATTGCGCTGCAATCAGGGTGATGTCATTCGGATGTCAGGGTTGTTAAGGTGCGCGAATCTATAGTGTAGCACGGATGTTCGGTTTATGCGGTTAGAGTTTTCAAATGATGGAGGTCGAAGTGGAGAAAGGGATACTTCGGGGTTGATCCTGACGTAAATGAGGGGCGCAATATATTGCGCCCCTACAGGCGATACTGGGGATTATTGGTAGGTGGTAGACGGTGCTGCCGTATTTCACATCCATGACGGACGCCCCGGACATGTGACGGACGCGACGGACGCGGCGGACGCGGCGGACGCGGCGGACGCCCCGTCGGGCGTCCCTACAGTCCCTTACATTGAGACCTATCGACGTATCATTGCCATATCTCACGAGCAAAAACAGGATAAGGCTATGTCGTGCGATACCCTGTCCTACACCGATGCGGTTGACGGCGTCGAAGGGGCTGATTCTTTCGTGCCTTTGACGCCTTTCAGCCCGCGTGAAGCCGTGAGTGAGATCAGGTCGGTCTGATAATCATAGGTGTTGCGGCGTTTTTCCGCATGGGCTTCCTGCGCGACTTCGACCAGGCGCATGACCACATCAGATGACGACAGGCCGGTCTCACGCCACAGATACAGGGCCAGCGATCCGGGCATGGTGTTGATCTCATTCAGATAAACCTCATCGTCACGCAGCAGGAAGTCGATCCGGGCGATGCCGTGACCGTCGATGGCGCGGAAGGCGTCCACCGCATACTGCTGGATGCGCTGTGTCCATGTCTCGTCAAGTGGGGCCGGGATCAGGCGTTCAGCGCTTTTCATCCCCTCATTGCCGCGCATGTATTTTTCCTCATAGGTGAGGAATTCCTGCCATGAAACCGGCTGTTCCAGCACAGACGGCATGATCTTCGCGCCGTAGCCCATAACCGAGCAGTTAATTTCGCGGCAGTCGGTGACCGCCTGTTCGATCAGGACGCGCCGGTCAAAACGCAGGGCGATCTCCACCGACAGCCGCAGCATGGCGTCATCTTCCACCCGTCCGACGCCGATGCTGGAGCCGAGTGTCGCGGGTTTGACAAAGACCGGATAGGTCAGCTCGTTGTTGACGCGCTCGATCAGGGCGTCCGGCTGATCCAGCCATTCGCTGCGGGTGAAGGCCACATCCGGCACGACGGGGACTCCGACCTGGCGCAGAACCGTTTTGGTCATGATCTTGTCATTGGCGAGGGCTGATGCCATCACACCGCAGCCCACATAGGGGATGTCGGCCAGTTCGCACAGCCCTTGCAGTGTGCCGTCCTCACCATGTGAGCCATGCACCGCCGGGAAAACCACATCAATGCGCTTGACGGCGTTCTTCTGAAAGCGCCCGACAACCGGGTTCACGATCAGGCCGTGGTGATTGGTGGCCGGTGACAGAATGACCTGCTCGACGCCTTTGTGACTGGTGATCTCGTTTTTGTAATTATTCAGATCATTGAGCGCTTCGCCGCTATACCAGCGGCCATCACGGGTGATGTACACGGGGACGATCTCGTGACCGGAAGACTCGAAAGCCTTGATGATCTGGTTGCCGGTTACGACCGAGACATCATGTTCTACACTGCGGCCCCCAAAGACGACCGCGATGGTGAGTTTGCGTTTTGGAGCTGCGTTCATAGCTTAATACCTCACGGAAATTTCAAGTGTAATATGACGAACAACTTAGATGATGTCAAAGAGATGTCGTTGAATGGCGTTGGCTGATGTCAATTTCTGGCCCTGCCTTTAATCAGTATCCTGTTTCGGTGTGCTGTGATTTTCAAAACGGGTGGACAGCCAGCGCGTGACCTCATCCGCGACAAATCCTGCCTGCTCAATCGGCAGCATATGACCGGCATCTTTCGCGATGATCAGTTCGGCATCTGGCAGATGTTCGGCGAGATATTGTGCATATTTCAGCGGAGTCATCTGATCTTCGGCGGTGCCAAAGACCAGCGCCGGAGTCTGTATCCGGTCAAGGTGTTCGCGAATATCAAAATGCTGACAGGCGATGTAATCATCCAGTGCGACTTCGGGCGGTGTCTGCATAAATTGCTGATAGCCCAGATCGCGGATCTGCTGCGGCGTGTGCTGCGACCAGAGCTGTGCTCTTAGGCGCTCGCCGACTGCCGCCTGATCCGCGACGACATTGTCAAGGATCGCCGGGGAAACCGCAAGCTTTGCGCCGGTATTGATCAGGATCAGACCGGCGACGCGCTCCGATGCTTCCAGCGCGATGGTCAGGGCAATCGCCCCGCCCATGCTGTGTCCGACGATAACAGCGGACGGAAGTTCGAGCGCGTCGAGCAGGGCGATCATATCCGCTGCATAGAGCGGGATGCGATCTCTGCTCGGCATGGCACTGCTTTTACCATGTCCGGACAGATCGGGGACGATGGCGTTCAGGCGGCGCAAGTTGATCGGCCAGTCCAGATGCGATCCGGCGGCTCCGTGGATCAGCAGCAGCGGTGGATGGGTGAAATGATGCCGCCTGTGATTGGCATACCAGATCTCACCACGGGCAGTGTGTGCGACAGCCATTGATTGACCTCTTGCAGCCTATGACGGACTCGGCGACAGACAGCTTGGCAGGGCGCTGTAATTGCGTTCCCAGCGCCGCCCGTAAAACTCAAGGTATTCGGTCAGATGAGCCGACCAGTACTCGTTCTCATGATTTCCAATCGTATTCAGGATATAGACATGAGGGATGGATCGGGCCGTGAGGCGATCGGAGAACAATTTCTGATTGGCAGCGGTGAAATCTGCGGTGCCGTTGTCGAGATACATCTGCAAACCGGCTTCGGGCAGCAGGGTGGAGTTGCGCGCCAGTTCCAGCGGGTTAAATGCCGCCGGAATATCATTGAGATCGTCATTAAACTCCGCACTGTGGCCGCCGACGATGCCGAAGACATCCGGATTTCGCAGCGCCAGACTGTAGGCCCAGAAGCCGCCGCGTCCGATGCCGCCAATGGCGCGGGTTCTGGCGGTGTTGACTGTGCAGAAGTCACGTTCCACTGCCGTCACCAGCGCATCGAGCAGGACGGTTTCGTAGGAAGTGTCCGGCGGGAAGCTGTCACGCTCATTCAGAGTGCCGCCGCTGGGCATGACGACGATCATCGGGGCCAGCGCGCCCAGCCGGATGCCGGTATTGAGTGCTTCGGCGATCCCTATATCCTGCCATTGGCCGCTGTCCTGATCGCGGTCATGCAGCAGATACAGCACGGGGAAGCGCTGGCGGGATGCGCCATAACACGGCGGCACATAGATCGAATAGGTGATCGATTCCTGTGCGCTGGCCCCGCTTAGTGAGAGTTCGTCGAGTGTGCCATCTTCATTACACGGGAACGGTGTCGGCGTGGGGGTGAAGTCCGGCGTTTCGGTCGGGATGGGTGTGCGGGTTGCGGTCGGCGTTGCGGTGATAAACGGTGTCGGCGTATAGGTCGGGGTATCGGTGACGACGATCACCACCGGCTGCGGTGCCATCGGATCACAGGCGGCAAGCATCAACAGCAGGATCAGAAGCAGGGCTGCTGTAATCTGCAATCTGTTTGAAAAAAAGTGCAGTAAATGATGGCTGCTGCCTGAAACGGCATATAAACAGGCGCGTAAATGGTTTTTCAAAGACATTGAGTGCGATTTATCCTCACAGTGCGAGTTTGTGCTGCATCATTCTGAACCGGAGATCAGAAATTCCATTTTAATCCGGCAAATTCTAAAATTCCCTCTTGTCAAATACAAATCTCAAAGGTATGATGTGACCATCTTGCGGGTGTAATTCAGTGGTAGAATGTTTCCTTGCCAAGGAAAATGTCACGAGTTCGAATCTCGTCACCCGCTCTGATGTGAAAATCCCCGACCACGCGGTCGGGGATTTTTGTTTTACGATTCAGGATCATCACCTGGGCCGTTTTCAGATGAATCCTGACGGCGGATCGGTTGTTCATCGGGATGTCGGGCTGTGCCGCTGTAGCCCATCTCACGCAGGCGGAGCTGTTCGAGCTGTTCGAGCTGTTCCTGTACCCGACCATAATCGGCTTCGGGGATGCGGCGATCAATCCCCTGATCATCGCGATAAAGATAGCCTGTGCCGCCGCACCAGTTGCAATCGACGGCATCCCCGCTGAAATCGTCGATTTCCCAGCCATATCCATCACACGAAACACAGCGCACGATCTGCTTTGAGGGGTGATCACCAGTCATGATTAACCTACGCCGCCCCCCTGTGGGATATTGAGTGGTGCGAACGGGTCCAGCCACAGTGGTGGATATACCGCCCGATCAGCATTGAAGTAGCTGTCGAGAATGCGGCGTGTGATCGGGGCGGCGACTTCAGAGCCTTCACGCCCGGCCTGTGCCACTGCGACGACGACCGCGACCTGTGGATTGTCTGCCGGTGCGTAGGCGACAAACCATGCATTCGGACGAGCGCCGGCTTCAGCCGTGCCGGTTTTGCCGCAGACTGTGTAATTTTTTGTCGCCTGCATATAATCCGCGTTGAAGATCCACCATGCCGTGCCGATTTCGTCATCCGTGGTTGCGCCGCACATTCCCTCACGAATCGTCGGCAGGACATCCTGACCGTAATTTAACTGGTTGAGAATATTCGGCTCGAATTCGCGCTGCACTTCGGTGCCATCCATCCCGCCGATCTGCCGGACCAGATACGGCTTATAAACGGTGCCATCATTAGCGATAGCGGCGGTCACGACGGCCATCTGAAGGGGCGGAAGCTGCACATCCCCCTGACCGACGGAGTCATTGACAGCCGTTGAGGCATCCCGTGGGATGTCCAGACTGCCTGAAGCTTCAGGCACGGCACCGCCGAAGATGCTGTATGCGCTTCCAAGTCCCATTTCACGGCTGTAATTCACAAGCGCCTCACGGTCACGCCCCCAGAGGATCGCCCCATATTCCCAGAAGAACGGGTTACAGGATGCCATGATCGCCTGTGCCGGTGTGACAGGTCCGGCAGGTGGCAGCCCATCAGAGGCGCGATGATCGTAACGGACGCCTGATGTATCCCCGTAGCGCGCCCCGTTCCAGTCAAGTTCACAATCGAAGATATTTCCGGGCCGTGTCACCTGCTGATCGAGAACCGCAGCGGCAGTCACGACTTTATAGACCGAACCCGGCGCATACTGATCTTCAACGACATGGTTACGCAGCGGCTGGCGCGGATCACTGGTGGCGCTCTGGATTAATGCCGCCGCCGTGGCGATATCCATATTCGTGTCAGGATTAAAAATCATGGGATTGAATGACGGATAGCTTGCCATTGCCAGAATCTCGCCGGTGTTGACATCCAGCACGGCGGCGGCGGCAGGCCCTGCCTCACCGGACCAGTGATTGATGGCATAGGTATAGGCGTCATACAGCGCTTCAGCCGTGGCGACCTGTAGATCGCGGTCGATGGTCATCATGATGGGGACAGGGGATGAGCCTTCTGTCCCGCCGAGCGCCTGAAGGGTGATCCCACCCGGATCGACCACACGCAGCAAACGCTGCGGCGTCCCGGCTAACTCTCGTTCGTACTGGGCTTCGATGCCAGTGCGCCCGACGACGCTGTCTCTCGGATAACCCCTGCGGACATAGGATTCGAGATCAGTGGCAAGTATCGGGCCGATATATCCGGCGGCATGGACCATCGCGTTGCCACCATAATAGACACGCGTTGCATATTCCCGGGTGAAGGAGATACCACAGGCTGCTGTGAAATTCCCACTTACGCGGTTATAGGTTTCGATGTCCAGTTCGGCCAGCAGGAAATCGGTCGGGAAGTCCTTACCGATGAAGAGGGTCACGACTTCTGAAATCGGACGGTTGGTGAGATTGGCGAGATAGATCTGACAATCGGCCTCATTGACCATGTTATTCCGGTTGCTCCAGATGGCGACCATCGAGCCTTCCCACGCGACCGGATTACCGTTGCGGTCATAGATATTGGCCCGTGCTTCCATCTGCCCGCTGGATTGCAGGCTCGATGTACCGGCCATCATCTTGAAGATGTCCATGCTGGACCACGCGATCCCCCAGCGGCCATTGATGCGGACCAGACGCATCACGCGGTCGGCGTCTTCAATCTCCCCGAAGACACTGGACTCAAAGGTGATGTCGTAGCGAACAGCGGCGGAGTCGCCCTGTAAGGTGACATCACGGAGGTTGTAGGTCAGGTCAGTGAAGTTGATGGTATCATTGGCGACTTTATAGCGATCGGAGAAAACCTGCTCCGGGTAGGCATCCCTGCTGAGATCGCTTAACAGCGTGTACATCGTCGCGCTGTCCTTCTTTTCCCACGCATCGAGAAATTGGGTGACAACGCCGCTGATCTCATCTTCCTGCGCCCGCACGAGTTGATGACTGCCACCCAGCATAAGCAGCGCTGCACAGATGCTGACGATCAGGCCAGCGTGCCGCAACCCGCTGCGTCGCAGTACGCCGTGTGTCATGAATCTCAAAAATAAAGCAATCCGTCGTGTCTGCATCCCTGACACATCCTTTAAACAAGCCTGAGCGTCTACTATATGCAGCTTACGGTCGCTCTGTCTATGGCGATGTTCTGATTCGCGGCCAATGATTTGCCTACGTTCGACTATCGGTGCCGGTTTGTGGTGTTTCGCAGCAGTTACTATGAACCAATATGAACCAATATCAGCCAATGCTTAAGTACCATCAGCCGCAAACCGATGTACAATCGACATGATAAACCTTATTTAAACTCACAAGAATTTGATTACTGACGATGCCGGATTTTCAGGCCCTTGTCCAACAGATTGATCAGGCGACAGTGCCTCTCGTACTGGCAGAGGCGCTTGTCGGATACTATGCCAGCCGTGGGTATTCGGGGTGGTGTCTGCTCTCCACAGGGGACACTGCCAGTCGTGAAACCGTCGGGATATCCACTATTCCGTCGGCATTGAAAATATGGCTGAACGATGCACGCCATCGTCAGCAGCTTCCTTCCTTTTATCCCCTGACCTCTGAAGAGGATGCGAACGCGGTGCTGCCAGGGCTATCAGCGCTGCTGGATGAGTCCAGCAGCGGCTGTCTGATCCCGCTTCGGCTGCCACAGGGACAGGATTTCGGCGTGCTATGGCTGGAATGTGTGGACGATAGTGCGCTGCCCGTTGCCCGGATCGCCGCCCAGCGCCTTGATGAATTGACGGTCAGCGATGTGACGGTCAGCGATGCTGATGCGGCGGCTCATCAAGGCGCTGGTAGTGGATCTGTGGATTCAGGTGACATGCTGGCGGCCAGAGTCGCACAGATGATCATGAGCCAGCCTGATCTGCCGAGTCTGCTGAAACATGCCCTGTTGTTCCTCACGGCTGAACTTTCCCTTGGCGGGGCTGAAGTGCTGTTGGTTCAGTATCCTGATGTACTGGTGCTGGCCGCATCCACAGCGCAGACGCCGGGCAGATATTCTGTCGTGCACGATGACGGCTTACACGATGATAGTACGATCACCGCTGTCGAGCGTCAGGCGATTGAACAGGGCCAGCCGCTGTACGTCGATCATCGTCTGCTGCTGCCGCTTCGGGCTGATGCACGGGAGTCGGCCTTTGGCCTGCTGGTGCTGCATCAGCAGCATTCAGAGCCGTTAACAACGCCGGTGCAGGTTTTACAGCAGATCGCCAACCAGCTTGGAGCGGCTATTCAGCAGTCCCGGAAACTGGCCGAACTGCGGGCACGGATGCAGGAACTGGCAGCATTGACCGAAGTCAGCCTGCTGGTGAATGCGACACTTGATTTGCAGGAACTGGCACGCCGCGTTTATGAAGCGGTTGCCAGCGTGCAGGACCTGACGCGCTTTCAGTTTGTGGTGCGTGATCGTAAGAGCGAGCGCGTCCATCTTTATCTGTTCGAGCAGAAGCAGATGCAAATCATGGATCTGTATGTCGAACAGATTGATCAACCTATACAGGTCATGCTGAATGAGCTGATGCCGATCTTCTGGCGCAATGAGGAAGAACGGGCCAGCAGCGCTGTGTACTTTGGATTGCAGGATGCAGAAAGCCTGCCAGTTTCGTATCTGGGCATCCCGATGATCTCAAAGGATGTCTGTATCGGCGCTCTGATCTCGCAGTCAGATCGAGTCGATGTGTTCGACGAAAACGATCTTCAGCTTCTGCTGACCTTTGCCAGCAGCGCAGCGGTTGCCGTGGAAAATGTGCATCTGTTTGAAAGCACCACCCGACAGGTGCGCGAACTGGCATCGATCAACGAGATCAGCGTGACACTGGCGCGGCAGTTTCGCGGCGAAGATGTTCGCACCGCACTGCATGAACAGCTCTCCGTCGTCTTCGATATGTCCTCGCTCTATATCGGCTTATTTCACCAGCATCCGCATACGCTGGAATACTGGCTGCTCTCGGAGCATGGTGTTCGCCAGCCGGAATTCAGCCTGCCGGTGTCGGGCATGGCACAGGCACTTCATCAGTACGGCATCACGCTGCACTTCCGTGATCTGCCAGAAGAAATGCAGCGGCTGCAATCCATGAAGGTCCGGCTTGAAGGGGATGAGCCAGATGCCGATGCACGCTCATGGCTGGGGATTCCGTTTCGCAATCATCAGCACGACATCATCGGCCTGATCGCCGTTTACAGCAGCATCCCGCAGTTGTATACGGATGATGATCTGTCACTGCTGACGACGATCGCCGCCCAGATCTCGATGGCGCTGGATAATGCCCGTCTGCTGGAAGCGGAACAGGAACGCCGTAAACTCGCCGGCACACTGACCGAAGTGGGGCAGGTGATCAGCTCTTCATTACAGCTTGAAGAAGTGCTGGAACGGGTGCTGGAGCAGGTCAAACGGGTCATTCAGTCAGATGGCGCATCCATTCTGATGCCGATCAAAGACGCGGTGGTGGCACTGGATGAGGATGAGACGCTGACGCTGATCGTCCGGGCCACACTGGGGACGAAAGAACTTAGAGGTCGTACACTGTACTTTGACCGTGATACGCCGATGGTCAGCGTATTCAGGGCGGCCCAGCCGATGATTATCCACGATGTGCAGCAGATCGAAGGCTGGAATACGAATATCGTCTATCAGGGTTCAGATCGGATTCGGTCATGGCTGGGAGTCCCGATGCTCGTTCAGGATCGGGTTGTGGGCTTCATCAGCCTGGATCGTTACGAGGAAAACTTTTTCACGGAGCGTGATGCCAATTCCGCACTGGCGCTGGGGCGTCAGGCTGCTGTCGCGGTGGACAATGCCCGCCTGCACAGCGAATCACAGCAGAACCTGCGGGTGCTGCGTAAACGCGCACACCGGCTGGCCTCCGTCCATCAGGTTTCCGTGATAACCAGTTCATCACTGGATCGCGACACCGTCCTGAATAATGTTGTCCGACTGCTGCCCCAGCTTTTCAATGTCGATCACTGCGGGATCGTGCTGATGCAGAATGAGAGTGATATGGGTGTGGTGGCTGCCGAGCACCCTGAAACCGGGGTGATCGGCTCGCAGATCAACCTCAGCCAGAGCGCGGTTTATAACCGGATGCTCTCGGAGAATCGCAGCGTGGTGGTCCATACCGACAAGATGGCTCAGGAGAAAACGGCCTATTCCGCACTGCGCCGCAGTGGGGCGCAGACATCGCTGTTTGCGCCGCTGGTGGTGCTGGATCGTGTGATCGGCAGTATCGGGCTGGACAGCTATAACCCATCACATGTCTTTACGAAGGGTGATCAGGAAACGCTGATGACGATCTGCGGTCAGATCGCCGTTGCCGTCCAGAACAGTGATCTGTATGAAGAAGCGGTGGTCGCGAACCGACTGAAAACCGAATTTCTCGCCAATATCAGCCACGAACTGCGGACGCCGCTCAATGCGATTATCGGTTACAGCGAACTGCTGAAGACAGGTGTCTATGGCGAGTTGAGTCAGAAGCAGCTTGACCGGGTGGGACGTGTGCATGAGAGCGGCAGGCATCTGCTGGCGCTGATTAATGATGTGCTTGATCTTTCCAGAATTGAAGCCGGTCAGGTGGAACTTGAATCCGATCAGCTTGATATGCAGGAGCTTGTCCGCCAGTCGATGATCGACATCACCCCACAGGCTGAAGCGAAGGGGCTGGCGCTGAATGTCCAGATTTCCCCGGCGCTATCTGAAGTGTACGGGGATGCACAGCGCGTCCGTCAGATCATTACCAATCTGGCGGCGAATGCGGTCAAGTTTACGAAAACCGGCGGGATCTCGATTACAGCGCGACCGTATGCTATTTACGGCAGTGCGGGGTTGGGGGCGATACGGCTGCCATCTTACCTCAACGTCGAAGATGGTGAGTGGATGCTCGTAAGCGTACAGGATACCGGGATCGGGATCGCGCCTGAAAACCATCATATTATCTTTGAGGCGTTCCGTCAGGCCGATGGATCGAGTGTGCGTGAATATGGCGGGACCGGTCTGGGGCTGGCGATTGTCAAACGGCTGATTCAACTGCATAGAGGGCATATCTGGGTAGAAAGCAGGCTGCATGAGGGCAGCACTTTCCATATCCTGCTGCCTGCTGTGACGCGGCCACAGCGCAGCCCGGTTGAGGTGCCGGTGCTGGCGGACGATGACCTGCGCCCCGTGATTCTGGCGATTGATGATGATCCGGCTGCGCTTCAGCTTCTCTCTGGTTATCTTGGCGGCGAACCCTATCATCTGGTGACGCTGCAGGACCCAAGCTATGCACTGGAAATGGCGCGTCGGCTGCGGCCTGCACTCATCATCCTTGATGTCATGATGCAGGAGATCAGCGGCTGGAATGTGATACGTGAACTGAAGCAGCACCGGGAGACGTACACGATCCCGCTGATCGTGTTATCGGCTGTCGATCAGCGCAAGTCGGGCTTCTATCTGGGAGTGATGGATTATCTGGTCAAGCCGATCACCCCAAAACGACTGCTTGAGGCCGTGCATCATGCGGTACATGAACAGGAGCGTGAAACCCTGCTGGTGATCGATCCTACTGTGCCCCGCGATGCCATCGACACATGGAATGCAGGCCCGGCAGCCCTGTTGAGGCGGGCAGGGTACGATGTCGATATGGTTTCCGGCCTGCCTGACGCGCTGGATATGGTGGAAAATGCGCTGCGACAGCCTGCGCTGGTGGTCGTCAACGGCATGGATGATGACGGTCATCATCAGATACTGTCGCTGCTGAACACGGCGCCGCTGACCGATATCCCGACGATACTGATCGTCAATGGCGATACGCTGCCCTCACCTGAACTGCGAGAGGGTGAGACCTGGCATGATGCAGTACAGTACAGCGAAGCACGGCGCGCCGATCTGTATCTTGTGTCGGCACAACAGGTCGATGACGGTTCTCTGATGGAGCAGGTGCAAACCGCGCTTTACGCTGCGCGAGAGCGCTGACAGGTGTAACCGGCATTCATAAAATGGGAAGGCGTGTATGGGATTGCGTGGATTTAGGGCTGTGCTGCGGCTGATTGTCCCTATCCTGCTGGTGATCTTCGGGACTGTGGGCTGCAATCTTGAGGAAAATGCGGGGAATTCCCCGGATACGGCGCAGGGTGATCTGTATACGGTGGTGAATATCGTCGATGGCGATACGATTGATGTGCGACAGGGTGATGTGACTTACGTCGTGCGCTATATCGGCATCAATACCCCTGAACGCAATGAGGTCTGCTATGCCGATGCGAAACAGGCGAATACCGATCTCGTCAGCGGACAGATGGTGCGAATGGAACGCGACCGGAGCAATACCGACCGCTATGGCAGGCTGCTGCGCTATGTGTATGCAGGTGATATTTTCATTAACGAACGTCTGGTGGCGGATGGCTATGCGGAAGCCGTGCTGTATGAACCGGATGACCGATTCTTCGACCGCTTCAGCGAGATTGAAGGGCAGGCAGCGCAGGCTGGGCTGGGATGTCACCCGACTGGAATCTTTAATGATGGCTCAGTAACACGCTGAATCGCTTTAAAATCCCCCGCCTCTGGGCTATAATCAGCGCCATGATGAACCACATTTAACCGCTAACTGCTTGGATGGCGCATGATGAATCCAGAGGTGCCCGAAGTTCAGGAGCACCATCGTCAGGAAGTACGGCGGTGGGTAATCTTCCCAGTCATTGGCGGCCTTATTCTTGTGGGAGTGCTGGTCCTCAGCACGATATTTCTGACTCCACGTGGTCTTGGAACCGTAGCCAACTTTCTATTAAGCTGTTTCTGCCTGCTGCCGATGGCGGTCTGTCTGTTTCCATTGTATATGGCGGTGATGTCGGCCATTTATGGGATGAACTGGCTGACGAATTTCAGCCTGAAGAATCTCGAGAAGGTGCGCGAACTCTCGGTTTCGCTGGAACAGGGTGCTGCGGACGCCAGCGACCGTATCAGCCGTCAGGCGATTGATGTGAGTGCATCACTGGCACGGCTGGACCCGATTCTGGACTTTTTCAACCGCTATCCCAAATCACGCTCTCAGGGAGACTTGCCCAATGTTAAATAACAAACGACAGGAAGAACTTGAGTCAGCACGGACACAGTGGAAGGCGCAGGTTTATGCCATTGGTGCTGCTGGCGGGATCATCTTTGGGATGCTGGCATCCTATCTGTTTACCCGTGCGGCGGCTGAAGAGATGGAACGTGAAGACTGGGCACCGGAGCCTGTCCCCACCGGCCAGATTATCGCGCTGGCGCTGGCAGCCCTTGCCATGATGCGTCAGATTGCTGAACTGGGAACCCGCAGGAAGTAATCACATCCTTGAGTTTCCGCACTGCATCAGACCGTCGATCTGAACAGCTTTCAGGAGAACAGCATGTGTGGTCGCTTTGCGCTTGATACCACCACCGAGACACTTCAGCAGACATTCGATCTGGTGACGGTTCCGGAGAGTTTGCCGCCGCGCTTTAATATCGCTCCATCGCAGCCTGTGGCGGTGATTACCAATCACGAGCCGCAGAAGCTGGATTTCTTCAAGTGGGGATTGGTGCCGTTCTGGTCAAAAGACCCGTCTATCGGCTATAAGATGATCAATGCACGGGTTGAGACCGCGGCGGAAAAGCCTTCATTCCGTGAGGCATTCAAACGCCGTCGCTGCCTGATCCCGGCGACTGGTTTCTACGAATGGACGAAATCCGGATCTGACAAGCAGCCGATGTACATCCACATGCGCGGTCATGAGGTCTTCGCTTTTGCTGGCCTATGGGAGACATGGAAGGATCAGGACGGGAATCCGCTGTATTCCTGCACCATTCTGACCGGGGAGCCGAACGAGCTGCTGCAGAACTTCCATCATCGGATGGCCGTGATCCTGCATCCGTCGGATTATAAGCTGTGGCTCTCACCAGACGAGATGACTCCGGCGGAACTGATGCCGCTGCTTCAGCCGTATTCGGCAGACAGTATGGAAGCCTACGAAGTCTCGAAGATCGTCAACAGCCCATCGAATGATGTGCCGGAGTGTATCGTCCCGCTGAGTGCTTAAACGGGTTTCTCTATCTGTCAGTCTAAAATCAGAGAGCTTTGGCTCTCTTTTTTTGTTAAGTTTCAATTTCCTATTCCCATCTTCGGGCCTGATGGCATAATAAGGCGACATGTCTGCCGTCTGTACAGAGAGTCAGGCTGTTGTGGAGGTCGTCCGATTGAAAAGAGAGTCATCACAGATGAAGCTGAGGATCATATTCGTGCTGTTAGGGTGTTTGGGGCTGCTGCTGGGATGTACCGGCACACCCTCCGAGACGGATACCTCAACCTTTACCCCGACCCTAACCGCAACGCCCCTACCTACACTGATGCCGACACCCAGCCTGAGCTTTCTGCCTTTTATCACTGAGACCGCTGATCCTGCGGCACAGGCCACCGCACGCGCTGAAGCCGAGAATATCCTTGATGTGATCCAGACCGGGTTTGGTGCGCCGATTCGCATCAACCTGCCGGGGCAATGGCAGTCCGCCGATGCCGCACTGCCGCTTTCAGATGGTATCGATGTCGGGCTGGTTGCGGTTGTCGCCACCGAACAGGTGCCGGAGCTAACCGCATCTGCACCTGTGGATGCTGATCCGGCGGCTACCGCGACGGCAGTCACGGGGGGTTCGCTCGGCTTCCTGCCATTTACGGTCTATCGCGGGCCGGTGACAGGCGGAATGGGTTATATCACAGTTATCTGGGGCTTCCGCAATGTGACGACCGCCACCGCATTTCAGGAAGGCGGCGCACAGATTTATCTGCGCGGTGATGCGATCCGCCTGCTCAATCTGGCGCTGCTCGATCCCGGCTGTAATGTCGGGATTGATGAGGATCGCGAATTCATCGTCGCCGGTGAGCCAGCAATTGGAGCCTATTTCGCGGCGGTGGACTGCCCTCCACTGATGGATGGTTCACCGGGCCTGCCTGATATTCGCGGCTGGTTTGCCGTCACACAGCGCGAGAATGTGAATTTCGCCTTTTATATGTATACCGAACCCGCCGAAGTGCTGAACGGCCCGGCACAAGGGGAGCTTCAGGCATTGGTCGAAAATCTTGAGATCGATTTTTCGCTGCTGCCCGGTGCCCCGACGCCGACACCCACGAACTGATTTAACGGAAATATGTGATTAGGAACCTGCTGTGAAAAGAAATCTCACACGTGTATTCGCATGGATGAGCGTGCTGCTCACTTTCGGTCTTATCATCATCACCGCTGGCAGTATCAGCAATCTGTCCGCCCAGGAAAATGATCCGGTGGTCACACAGGAAGCGCCAGACAGCGACCAGACGGAGACCCCCGAAGATGACCCCGCAGCCACGGAAGATGCAGCCGCTGCATCAGCAGCCGCTACCGACGAAGCGGTTTCCCGCGTGATCGCGCCCACCCCGAAGCCTGATCCGTCTGCTGTGATTGAACAGGACGGCGTGACACTCGAACTGTACTTTGAGCGCATTCCACAGGGCGGCGCCGGGGTGCTGTATGTTTACGGTGAGGGTGTCGTCGGAGCGCGGGCACGCTGGTTTAATGATGTCATCGAGTTCTTCACGGTGAACGATCATGACGACAGTGACGACAACCAGCCAGCGGGATACTATGGCCTGATTTCAGTCAGCATCGAGCAGGCCGCGCGTGATTATGACCTGACGGTCTTCGCTGTGATGGAAGATGATGCACGGGTAGAGATCCCGGTCAAAGTCCCGGTCGGGCTGGGTGGGTTCATCAAGCAGACGATTGAGATCCCGACCGAGCGCGCCTATCTGGTCGATCCGGAAATCGAGCGGACGGAGTTCGCCCGGATGGATGCTATTTTCCGCAATATCACACCGGAAGTGCTGTGGGACAGCGGCGAGATCGACTTTCAGTATCCCATTCATTCGGCTATCACATCGCCGTTTGGTGCGGTGCGTGTGCTGAATGGAACGGTCGAAACCCGTCATACCGGGTGGGATTTACGGGCGGCGACGGGCACGCCAGTGATGTCAATTGCGGCGGGGAAGGTGGTCTTTGCCGGGCCGATGGATATCCGTGGCAACCTGGTGATCGTCGATCATGGTTATGGTGTGTATTCGACCTACTGCCATTTTTCAGTGATCCATGTGGTGCGCGGCCAGAAGCTGACTAAAGGCCAGATTCTGGGCTTGAGTGGGAATTCAGGACGCAGCAGCGGGCCGCATCTTCACTGGGAAGTGAATATCAATGGCGAGTGGGTGGACAGCGTCAATTTTATGTCGATGTGGCTGCCCGGTTAGACCGTACAGGTGCGGCCCTGTTCGGCAGATTGACTGTCGAATTTACCCTGACGAGCTGGCGTCCTCTTCGTTATTCTGTGCCAGCGCTGTAAAACGCATGAAGGCTCGTTCCTGCGGCGTCATATCCACCGGATATTCGGTGTTGTCATATGATTCCAGGATGCGGTAACCCTCTTTGATATAACCGCGAATGGTGTGCAGGCTGATGCCCATTTCATCTGCGGCGAGATGGGCTGGCATCCCTTCGACCACGCACAGCCGGATGGCCTGCTTGATGCGCTCCGTCAGTTCGGGATATTCGCGGCTTTCCGGCAGCACGGACGCATGGAAGATGCGGCTGTTGAAAAGATTCTCGCTGGCTTTGGAAACACCCTGCGTGATGACGAAGTCATGCGACAGTGAATAGACAATTGCCCACGCGATCTGAAAGCTGACCTCACCCTTGACCAGATAAGCCTGCGTTTTGGCATTTGCAGCCGCTTCCGCCATCTGTGGATCGGCCTTTTGCGTCATGCAGATGATACGGATCCTGGGCACATATTCCCGCAGCCGTCTGACGGTGTCGTACAGCCCCTCGACTCCGTTAAGATGATCAACATCCAATACGACCAGGTCCGGCAGTTCCGCCATGGGCAGCCGTTTCAGATACGGCCAGATGGGATCAAGTTCTTCGGACATGTATGTGACACGGGTACGACGATCCCATGCCAGATAACCGTTGATCGACTGGAGTGCATAAAAGTCTGCGTCATAGAGCAGAACTTTGAGGTTAATATTGCCGATTCCGGCCATGTCGATCCTTAGACTTCCTCTACTTTAAAACAGTTTATTGTGATTCCGGTGTCTTCGCAACGGATGCAGCCGGCTTCGTGGCATGATTTATGTCTCGCCAGTCAGGGGGCTGATGCCGGATGCGCCACAGCCAGCCGACAGGATACCCGTGCATCTTGGCGATGTCTCCAATGATGCGGATCACCGGCACCAGCATCGCTGCCTGTAACCACTGCGAAATCGGTGCACCGAGCGGCATCAGTTTTGTCAGCCGCTGATAAGGCTGCCGGAGATATACCGCCGCGCCGATCAGCTCAAGCAGCCAGAAGACCGGATGCCTGCGCCATCCCAGCCAGAGCATTGAGGGCGCGATGAGCAGGTAAGTGACATAGCGTATCGCATGACGTTTGCGCCAGAGGTCGGCCTTGCCATCGCCACGGGCATACAGATAGTACTGGCGATAGAAGCTCCGCAGTGATCCACGTGGACGGAAGCGCACCTGGGCATCTGGTGCAAACTCAAACCGATCTGTTATCGCCTTGATCCGCAGATCAAAGACGAGATCCTCACAGAAGTCCAGCCATTCAGGATAGCCATCCACCCGTTCCCAGACCGATTTGCGAAAGGCGATACTGCGACTGCTGGGCAGAAAGGTCTGCGGGTTGATTTCATCGCGCAGCGGCAGGACTGTCGCGCCCATTGCGATTTCAAATATATTCTGATGATCCGCCGTAAAGAAACCGCCCACCCAATCGAGTGATGCATCATCAAGCAGCGGACGCGTTAGCTCGTCCAGCCACTGGGGTTCAAGTTCGACTCCGGCATCGGTGACGGCAATCACACCGTCCGGCGCGAGTGCGACAGCACGGTTGCGTCCTTCACTGATATTCGCCCCCGGCTGCACATCGATCTGAAGCGGCAGCGTGTCGTGATACTGGTGCAGGACATCGACGGTATGATCGGTGCTGCCGCCGTCTACGATGATCACAGCATCCGGCTGGCGTGTCTGCTGGATAAGCGAACGCATCAGGCGGTGAATATGATCACCTTCATTATATACAGTCGCGATGACCGTGATCTGCGCTGTATCAGGTGGATTGCTGGAATTAGCCATGAATTTATCAGACATTGGAAAGGGGCGAATCAGGTATCCGCCCCTGAAACCCTGCTAGCTGCCCTTTGCCGCCAGTTCTTCAAGGAAGTAGATGACGGTATCAATGCCTTTATGGAACATCTCGATCGTGAAATGCTCGTTTGGCCCGTGTGCGCCGTCGCTGTTGAGGCCGAAGCCCATCAGGATGACCGGCACACCCAGTTCGCGCTGGAAGTCCGAGACAATCGGGATGCTGCCGCCTTCGCGCATGAATACCGGTGTCCTGCCCCAGCCTTTTTCATAAGCCGTGACAGCGGCCTGCATCAGCGGCGTCTGACGATCGACGATCGCCGGATCACCCGTGTGCAGCAGGCGTACTTCGCTGCTGACGGTGGGCGGTGTGATCCTGGCGACATAATCCCGCACCAGTTCATAAATGCGCTGCGGATTCTGATTGGCGACCAGGCGGCAGCTAATCTTCGCCATCGCCTTGGCAGGCAGGACGGTCTTGGCGCCTTCACCATAGAAGCCGCTGACCATGCCGTTGACTTCCAGTGTGGGCCGCGCGCCAACGCGTTCGCGCAGGGTGTACTGTGCTTCGCCCCATGGATAATGAAGGCCGGTCAGCTTTGACCAGTCCTCGGTTTTCCAGTCGGTTTTTTTAAGTTCTGCGCGTTCCTGATCATCCAGGGCCAGTACATCATCATAAAAGCCGGGGACACTGATGCTGCCGTCGTCGGCGTGAAGTTTTGCGATGATCTCGGCCAGCGCCTGCGCCGGATTATGCACAGTCCCGCCAAAGACGCCGCTGTGGAGATCGGTACGTGCGCCCTGAACGTGAATCTCCATATAGGTCAGGCCGCGCAGCGCATAGACAATCGAAGGCTGATCGACCGAGAGAATAGCGGTATCCGAGATCACGCAGACATCGGCCTTCAGGCGATCACGGTTTTCGCTGACAAATGCACCCAGATTGATCGAAGAGATCTCTTCTTCGCCTTCGATAATCAGTTTGACATTGACCGGCAGTTGTCCGGTGGTGTTGAACAACGCTTCGAATGCCTTGAGGTGGGCGAAGACCTGTCCCTTGTCATCGGATGAGCCACGGGCGTACAGCTTGCCGTCTTTTTCAACCGGCTCAAAGGGCGGCGTATTCCAGCCATCTTCCATATCAGCGGGCTGCACATCGTAATGGCCGTAGACCAGCACGGTCGGCGCGTTCTCGCCCTGTCCGAGCCATTCGGCATAGACAATCGGATGGCCTTTGGTCTGGACGACTTCGACCTTTTCAAATCCAATGTGTTCTAAATCACTTGCCAGCCATTTGGCTGCGGCCTGTACATCATTGGCGCGTTCCGGCAGGGTGCTGACACTGGGAATGCGAACGAGATCGTGAAGCTGCTGGCGAAATGCCTGTGCGTGCTGCTGCGCGTATTCGTGAGCCTGAGACATGGGAAACCGATCACCTCAAAATTTTGTATGTTGTATTTAATGAAGATCGAAACGAATGTCGATTATAGCGTGCTTTGACATGACTTGAAGACTGAAGGCTTTAACCCAAGGCTTTAAGTGGACTCTCATGCTGCCCTCGCTGGCCTAAACCCGAAACTGTAGACTATAATTTCTGTAATGATCCTTCAGAATTCATACCTTAAGGGCTTGTTATGGCGCAAGGGACCTCCACCGAGAATTTAAGCCCGGAACACCTGCTGACGCTTTACGAAATCACCGCAGCAATGAATTCCAGTCTCGATTTTGATGAAGCGCTGAACAATATCATTGACTCTGTCATGGGCGTGACTAAAGCACAGCGCGGTTTTGTCATGGTCGCGGATGGAGATCGGAAAGATCTGCGGGTGCTGGTTGCACGGGGCATTGACGGTGAGGTGCTGGCCGAAGAAGGCTACAGCACGACAGTTGTCAGTCAGGTACTGGAAAGCCGTGAGCCTCTGCTGACCAATAACGCCCAGTTCGATTCACGTTATCAGCCCGGACAAAGCATCATCATGCGCGGCCTGCGTGCCATTTTGTGTGCGCCGCTGATCACGCGCAATGGTGACGTGCTGGGGGCGATCTATGTCGATACGTCGATGAAATCCGGCCTCTTCAGTGAAGCGGATCGTGATCTGTTAAGCGCTGTTGCAGGGCAGGCCGCTATTGCACTGGAAAATGCACGGCTTTATACCGTCGCGGTTGAGAAGGGCCGCATGGAGCGTGAGCTTCAGATGGCGAGTGAAATCCAGCAGAGCCTGCTGCCGAGCCATGTGCCTGATCTCGGATCGTATCAGATCGCGGCGGGATGGCGTGCTGCGCGTGAAGTCGCCGGTGATTTCTATGATGTGTTTCTGTTGGATGATAATCAGCTTGGCGTGGTAATCGCTGACGTCTCGGATAAGGGCGCACCAGCGGCGCTGTTTATGGCCGTGGCCCGCACCATGATCAGAGCGCATTCGTTCGCCGGACTCAATCCGATTGAAACCATCAGCCGGACGAATGATCTGATTCTGGAAGATGCCGAAAGCGGGATGTTCGTAACGGTCTATCACAGCGTGTTTTCCAGCGATGGACACAGCGTACACGTCAATGCCGGCCACAATCCGCCTATCCTCTATCGGCACAGCACCCGCGAAGCGCGGTTCATGGCGAAGGGTGGCCGCGCTGTAGGATGGTTCCCTAACAACCCGCTTCAGGCTACGGAGCTTCAGATGGAGCCGGGGGATATCCTTGTTTACTACACTGATGGCCTGACCGAGTCGCAGAATATCAATGATGAATTCTACGGTGATGACCGGCTCGTGCAGGAAGTCATTCGGATCGTCCAGAGCGAGGCATCGCGCCACGCGCAGACCATCATGGACGCCATTCTCGACTCTGTCGCGCAGTTTCGTGGCTCGGTGCCGCCGCACGATGATCAGACGATTGTCGTGATTCGTTATCTGGGCTAAAGCAGTCCGATTTTGCCACAATTAATCGATGATGACAGGAGTAGTGGTGTGAATCTCATTATTCGTATTCTGGCTGTTTTACTGGCGTTACTGATGGTGGCCTTTGCTACCGTTCTGCTGATCACGCCTCAGGTTGTCGCGGATGTGATCGGACGGCTTGAAGAAGTTTCGCCGATTGCACGCATTGCGGCGGTGATCATCCTGTATCTGATTGCGCTGGCGGTGATCACGCTGCGCTTTCGCAGCCGTCCACGGACTGACGGTGATATGCTGTATGTCCGTGCGGCAGGGGCGCAGGCTGCGCTGACGGTGGCTTCGGTCCGTGACCGGATTTTAAAATCGGTGGCACAGGTTCCGGGTGTGGCATCAGTGGAAGCGGAACTGAAATCGATCAATGGCCGCGCAGATGTCGAACTGTATGTGGAAACGGCAGATGACCGCGTGAATATCCCGGAGAAGCAGCGCGAGATCTATCGCACGTTGGAGCAGGTAATCAAGAAGCAGCTCGGTGTTGATCTGGCGAATCGCCCGCGCGTCAATATTCAGCTTGGCCGCTCGACATCTGCGGGCGGCAGCACGACCTCATCCACGGATGTGATCCCGGCGGCCCCAGTGGTTGCGGCAGCGCCGATGGTGACGCCTGCCGCAGTGCCGGTGGATGAGACGCCGGTCCGGACGGATGTTACAGGAACACAGAATTCGGTGTTATCTGAATCAAAACCTAATGCCTCTTATGGGGTTTCAACTGGTAGTGTATCGGCATCATCGACGCCACCCGTGCCGCTGCCGTCTTCGACCGCTTCGTCGTCGGCAGCATCGACATCGGCTTATGACAGCGAACCACTGTCCAGTTTGTCTGATACGACTGGTTCGTCCGGCTTCGTGGTTGATGAATTCGATGATCCTGATACGGCTGATGCCTATGATGACGAACCTGATTTTATGGATACAGACGACGATCCGTCAGATCCGCCCAGAAGTTACCCGGAACCGCTCTAGGCATATCAACGTCATTTGTATGAGTCGTCATGTTTGAGTATTACTTACGGAAACCCTGCGATCTGAAACCCTGCTTGGGGGTTTCCGTAAGCAACAGAAATACCAGCAGCCCAGGTTAAGAAGTCGACACCGCCCAGATACAGCGCGAAAGTAGGACGCATGATACGAGAGTCAGGTTATGCACAGGTGACCCGGTGGGTATTGGTTGCTGTTATTGTGATTGTAGTGCTGGCGATCCTGTGGACGATTCGTAACATAGTCCTGTTGACATTCGCATCGGTGATTCTGGTTGTTTTCTTCACGATACCGGTGCGCTTTCTGGGTCGTTTCGGTGTAAGACGCGCACCGGCGATCGCGGCTTCTGTCATTGGGATCTCGCTGGTGGTCTTTTTGCTGGTGCGGCTGGTACTGCCAACGATTGTGGAACAGTTTGTGGCGCTGGCGACCGTGACAATCCCAAGTGGTGTCAACGAGATCAGCCGCCAGTGGGAAACCGGTGAGCTGTTTGAACAGTCCAATTTCTTCGCAGAGACGGTGCGTCCGTTTCTCGAAACCTTCCAGTTTGACGAGAATGCGTTGAGTGATCTGCCTAATCAACTGGCAAATGCTGCCGGGCAGATCGGCGGAGTAGTGCTGCCCGTGGTCGGCGACGTGGCGACCTCACTGTTGAGTTTCCTGATCCTGATCTTCCTTAGCCTGTATTTTCTGGCAGACCCGAATGGATACAGCGAAGGATTTATCAAGCTGTTTCCGTTATCCTATCGCCACCGCGCCCGGTATATTCTGGGCCGCGTCAACTTTATGCTGCGTCGCTGGCTGGAAGGCACCCTGATCTCGATGCTGTTTGTCGGCCTTGGGACATGGATTGGCCTGGCGATGCTGAATATCGGAGAGGCGGCGGCGCTGGGCGTGATCGCCGGGTTGCTGTCGTTTGTGCCGAACTTCGGCCAGTTGATCGCGGTGCTGGCGGCGATTGTCGTCGGTATCGTTCAGGCACCGGAAAATCTGCTGCTCATTGTGCTGGTCCTGTATGGGATGTCGTTTGTGCAGAGTCAGATCTTCAGCCCGATTCTGTTTTCAGAAAGTATCAATCTGCCGCCGGTGCTGGTGCTGGTAGGGCAGATTATCTGTGGTGCGCTGTTCGGGTTTATGGGGATTCTGCTGGCAGTGCCGCTGACTGCCACCTTCCTGATCGTTGTTCAGGAAGTGTATATCAAGGACTTTCTGGGCGATACGCCACGGGATACGCAGCCGGTGATCCGTACGCATCCTGATGAAGAACTGATGGCAGATCCAGCATAGTCCATCGCGAATCTAACAGAAGTCCGGGAAACTTGCTCTTGACTCGCCTCACCGAGGCTGTTATTATTCCCATCGTTCGCTCACACAGAACAAACCAGATCCAAATGAGCGCACAATGTGTCCTTAACAACTTAGGATGGTATAGCGAGAAGCCAGAGCATATCAAAATCGCATCGTAAGTGAAAACTGCGGTGTGAAAAAGATTGTCTCAGAGGCGAGCCCCCTCGTTAATTGGGTCACCGTGAGTTTTGAAGAAAGTAAAACTCAGGGTTGACAGGTTAGAGGGAGGTTGGTATTCTTGTCTGTATCAG
>CAYNDH010000042.1:25662-26912 GCA_964395665.1 uncultured Anaerolineaceae bacterium | reverse complement strand
TTGCGATAGAACGCCACCGCCACCGCCACCAGCATCAGCGTGCGGGTGATGATCAGTGCGACATACGGCGTCAGCAGGGCGCCGCTGATGATCCCCGGTGTCTCGCTGTCCCCGGTGCGGATGAACAGAAACGGATACTCGGCGAAGATCAGGCCGCTAAGGACAACGCAGATCAGCACGCCGTTGCGTGTGGGGAAGGTCAGCAGGATCAGCGGCAGAATCTGCGCCAGCCACTGCGGACTCCAGCCCTGCGCCTGAAGGAAGAAGATCAGCAGTGTGATGCCGACGAACGCGACCAGCCCCTTATCATCGAAGCGGCGCGTGCGCACAAACACGAACAGGCCGATCAATCCGGCACCGATCATCCGCAGCCAACCGGGGACGACCGGCGGATTGCCGTAGAGCGTGGTCGCCGCTGCCGGATCATAGCGGATCGCGACCGTATCAATCCCCGGTGCGGCGAAATTGCCGGTGGTCAGATTGCCATCCAGCAGCGCCCACACACTCTGATACGATGCTTTGCCGAACTGCGCCACCAGTGATACTGTGACCATCTGCCGGTTGGGGCTGGTGATGTACAGGACGCCATAGACCAGCAGGAACAGCCCCAGCGCGATCACGGCATAGCGCACGGCATGTTTCAGCGGACGATAGCGAAACACTGCGCCGAGAATCAGCGCGGGTGTGAATTTGACCAGCGCCCCGAATCCGGCCATCAGCGCCGAGTGCGTATCTTTGCCCGTCACCAGCCACCACAGACTCAACAGCAGCGTAAACGCCACCATCACCTCAAAATTCCACCACATAAAGACTACCGGGACCAGCAGCAGCGCATAAATCCATGCCAGCGCCATCCCGGTCGATGCGCCGTGCAGCCGCGCTCCGATCGCACGCATCAGCCACAGATTGCCGACATCACACACCAGCATGACCAGCGTAAGCGCGATACTCCAACTGGTGTAATTGGCATTGGCCCCAAGCGCCTGATAGATCAGCGAATACATCCATGACCAGACCGGCGGAAATTCACTCCACCATTCACGAAAGGGGAAATCGCCGTTTTCGGTGAGCTGCGCCAGATGAAAGTGATAATACAGGTCGCCGCCCACCGTCATCCCGCGCTCACCGCTGGATTCCAGCAGCATCGGCTCAAAGGCTATACCGAGCATCAGCCGGAAGCCGATAAACAGAAACAGCAGCAGGCGGAAATCCATCAGCAGGCTGGACGGTGTCAGGCTGGACGGTGTCAG
>CAYNDH010000042.1:21038-25562 GCA_964395665.1 uncultured Anaerolineaceae bacterium | reverse complement strand
CAGGCTGGACGGTGTCAGGCTGGACGGTGTCAGTGCGGATGCCGTGCTGCGGGATGCGGCGGCACTCGATCCGGCGGCGCTGCCAGTTGCAGGGCCAGATGTGGGACGGGGCTGGCGGGTCATAGGTGGCCTTTGGGTTGAGTCAGGATACATACATATCAGCGCGTGTTCATGTCAATCAGCTTTGATGCAATCAGCATAAACGACGCCGGACAAAACAATCTGCGGTGTTAGGTTTGATGCGCTTTTGTTTCTTTCAAATTCTAGCAAAAGTCTCTGTCTGCTGAACAAAAGATACCCTATAATGCCTTAAGAAATTAAATTCCGGTTGATCTGGACCTTCTACCCTGCCGATGACTCAACATCTGTTTACCCCGTGGCGTATGACCTATATCCGTGGCGATAGCAAACCGACTGATGGAACCTGTATCTTCTGCGACAAGCGCCAGCCGTCGCCGAATGATGCCGAAGCCCTGATCATTGCACGCTCTGAATACGTGTATGTGATCATGAACCGTTATCCGTACAACAACGGCCATGTGATGGTGGTCCCGTATGAGCATGTCTCCACACCGGAAGCGCTCACGGTCGAAGGGCTGACCGATCTCACCGTCACCACCAACCGCTGCATGGCGGCACTGCGCCATATCTACAACGCGCCCTCATTCAATCTGGGGGCCAATGTCGGCGCACCAGCCGGGGCCGGGATTGAGGCGCATTATCATTTTCACGTCGTGCCGCGCTGGTACAGTGACGCCAACTTCATGACCATTGTCGGGGATACCCGCGTCATCCCCGATTCACTTGAAAATACCTATCAACAGCTTGTCACCACATGGCAGACCCTGTTCGGACAGACGTAGTCCGGCACTTCGGCCTCTTCTTAAGGTGACGTATTTAAAGGATATTTCTGCAATGGCGACATCAGTGAATAACGGAAATGGCAGTAACAACGGCGCACACGGTCCGAACAGCCGTGATGTGGTGATTTTAGGCGCAGCCCGCACACCACAGGGCAGATTTCTCGGCGCACTGGCGGCGCTCTCTGCCGCCGAACTCGGTAAGGTCGCATTCAGTGCAGCGGTAGAGCGCAGCGGGATCAATACAGCAGACGTCGCTGAAGTGATCGTCGGCAATGTGATCAGTGCCGGGACGGGGCAGGCCCTGCCGCGTCAGATCAGCCTTGGCGCGGGTGTGCCCGACACCGTCGGCGGGATCACCGTCAATAAGGTCTGCGGCAGCGGCCTGAAGGCCGTGATGCTGGCTTCGAATGCCATTAAATCTGAAGATGGTGAAGTCTATCTGGCGGGCGGCGTCGAGAGCATGAGCCGCGCCCCCTACCTGAACGACTCGATTCGCACTGGTAACAAGTATGGCAATGTCACCCTGCGCGACTCGCTTCAGAATGACGGCCTGTGGTGTTCGATCACCGATTGGGGCATGGGCAACGCGGCAGAATTCATCGGTCGCCAGCTTGAAGTCACGCGCGACGAGATGGACGAATTCGCCTATCGCAGTCATCAGCTCGCGGCCAAAGCGACCGCTGAAGGCAAATTCAGGGCCGAAATCGCCCCGGTCACGATCAAAACCCGTAAGGGCGAACAGGTCATCGACACCGACGAGCCGATCCGCGCAGATACGACACTCGAAGCACTGGCGGCGCTCAAACCGGCTTTCGAAGCCGACGGCAGCGTGACTGCCGGCAATGCCCCCGGCATGAACGACGGCGCAGCGGCGCTGGTGGTCGCCAGCCGTGCCTATGCCGCGCAGCACGGGCATACACCGCTGGCCCGGATTGTCGCCTATGGGCAGGCGGCGGTCGATCCGCAGTGGATTTTCTATGCGCCGGTGAAAGCGATCCCGGTGGCGCTGGAGCGTGCAGGCTGGACGGCGGACGAGGTCGATCTGTTCGAGATCAACGAAGCCTTCGCATCACAGGTGCTGGCCGATATGCGCGGCCTTGAGCGTCAGGGCATCAATATCCCGATGGAGAAGGTCAACGTCCACGGCGGCGCGATTGCACTGGGGCATCCGCTGGGGGCCAGTGGTGCGCGGGTGCTGGTGACACTGATCCATGCGCTAAAGGATCGCGGCGGCAAGCGTGGTATCGCTGCCCTGTGTCTCGGCGGTGGTGAAGCAGTCGCCATGGCGGTCGAACTGGAATAGTCGCCCCGTTCACGCAGGATCATTGACTGAAATCGAAAGCGTCCCGCCTGTGGGACGCTTTTTTTCTCTCCTCACCGGGCAGACCGCCGCTTTAAAAACACGTAGAGACACGCCACATATTCTGCATATGCTGCATGTCCGCGACCGTCTCTCCGTGTGGAACCAGCGGCAACCCAGAATCAAACAGGCGGCCAGCACCCAAACACTGCCACACCGCCTGCCTTGTCCATTTTATGCGAAACCTGTCCCCCTCTCTATCACTCTGCGAGTCATGAGGAGGGTTAGGGGTGGCGTTCTACCCATCTACCAGAATCTGATCGACCGCGTTGGCAAGATCACGCAGAGTCGCCACGTGATAGACGCCGCTGGCCGCACGCGCATACTGCCACATATCGCTGTCACCGGTCCCCCACATCGACTGCGGCTCCGGGCAGAACCACAGCAGACGGCGGCTTTTACGCTCTATCTCCTGCGCGACATCGATGCGCGGATTGTTGTAATTGTTGCGTCCATCACCCAGCAGGATGACTGTCGTCCGGCTGGTGATCAGCCCCATGTGATCGCGCTTGAAGGTATTCAGGCTGTTACCGAGATCGGTGCTGTAATAACCTGGCGGATTATCGCGCATGACATTATTGACCGCTTCCTGCGGATCATGCTCGTTGAACTCCATGCTGATGTCCACCAGATCGCCGATGAAGACGAAGCTGTTGGTTTTGGAGACTACATCCTGAAGTTCATAGACCAGTGTCAGCAGGAACTCGACACAGTAGCGCATGGAGGTGCTCATATCGCAGATCAGCACCAGCGCCGGTTTGACATGGCGGCGTTTGTGCTTCATTTCAAGCGGCACGCCGAGATATTTCATATTGCTGCGCATCGTCCGGCGCAGATCCGGCGTGCCATCCTTGGCGCGGCGCTGACGTAACGCGGCACGGCTGCGGAGTCGGGCGGCGAGGCGGCGCACTTCTTCGCGGATCTGGTCAATATCGGCATATTCCAGACGGCGCAGCGGGATATCCATCAGATCGGGCTTGGGTTCCGGCTCACGCTCGGCCATGCGCTCGGCCAGTGACAGGCCGACGTGATTGGAGATCTGCTCGCTGAAGCCTTCCATATTCATCTGCATCATCTCGCGCAGTTCTTCGGCCTTCTCGTCGCTCATGCCCATCGACTTCAGCATCTCGATCAGGTCTTCGATCATCTGCTGAAGCTGACGCAGACCAGCCTCGGAATTCATGCGCCGCTCGAACCACTGGCGCTGATACATATCGCCGCTGGCCTGCTCAAGCCCGGCATTCTGGCCCATTTCATTCAACTGGTCCTGACTGAACGGGCGGCCCTGAAGCATCTGATCCATCAGATCACGCAGCGCCTGCATCTGTCCGGCCAGCGACCGCAGCGCCTGTTCGAGCATATCGCGCTCGTCCTGCGTCAGATTGTCCGGGATATTCTCCATCGGCGGCGTGTTGGAACCGAAGAACAGCGGATAGAAATACTCGAACATGCCGTGGTCGCGGCGTTCCTTGACCAGCGTGCTTTTTAATGTCGAGCGGAAGTAAGTCTGATTGGCGACACCGATATTCTCGGCGCCAAACATGGCATCCTGACTTTCGGCCAGCGAAATCCGCACGCCAGCGGCGCGTAAAGCCCGGATGAAATCGACCATTCGTTTGTCCATAAATAAAACCTCAGTCACTGCAAAACTCAGATGGTGAGTTCGGACGGTGGGTGCAGCGGGGCGGTCATGCGGGGCAAACGCGATTAAAGAATATCGTTTCTATTTACACTATAGCGCAGATTAAAGGCCTGCGACAACTCCCCAAAACAGGTAGGGTGCAGCACTCATCCCCTGTTTATCTGTTGCTGACACCAGTCCCGGACGATAACCATCGCACGCACATCATCCCCCTGATAGGCACAGGCTTTCGCCAGATAGTGGTCGTTTTTCGTGCGCACCCAGCGCTGATAATCACTCCACGCCATCTGCCAGTCGGCATATTGTGACCACGCGAAGCCGAAGTACACAGCGACCGTTTTCAGCGACATACCATTCACCGGAAGCTGCACGGTCTTTTTGAATGAGCCGTGAAAATCATGCAGGCGGTGGTTCAGCCGCGTGACGACATCTTCAGGCGCGGTGGCCCGCATCACACCGGCATCGAAGCCGGTCCAGTGCAGAATGGGCTGCGAATCGGCTGAGACGCTGTCCGCGAAACAGCACCACGCGGCGTCGGTATCCGGCGCGAGATGGACGATATGGCCGTCCGGCAGTGTCACCTGCTCCATTTGCGTGAGATGCGGCGCGACCACCACCAACTGGACCGGCTCATGTTCGCGGCTCCAGCCGATGCTCCA
>CAYNDH010000042.1:6046-20938 GCA_964395665.1 uncultured Anaerolineaceae bacterium | reverse complement strand
GCGCGACCACCACCAACTGGACCGGCTCATGTTCGCGGCTCCAGCCGATGCTCCACACCACACCGCTGACCGGATCGGTCTCGATGTCGAAGAACCAGCTTTCGTCTGCATAGATGTCCGGCATCTCGCGCAGCCAGATCGGGCGCTGTTCGATCCATGCACGGGCCTGCGCGTGAATGATCGGCGCGGTGGTCGGGCCGATTTTGTTAAACTGACGCAGCTCGACCACTGACATCGAGACGAGCTGCTGAAGGCTGACGATCCCGGCGCTCTGGAAGTGGATGCGC
Organism: uncultured Anaerolineaceae bacterium; assembly: GCA_964395665.1. GTDB lineage: Bacteria > Chloroflexota > Anaerolineae > Aggregatilineales > Phototrophicaceae > JAEZAF01. The sequence continues at coordinate 20,651 of CAYNDH010000042.1, read as the reverse complement.
GTCTCTTTGTACAAACCGTTCAGCAGCGAGATATCATGGGTGGCGACCGCCTGCGACATACACGCCGAATACCACGCGCAGTCCCGGCAGTGCGATGCAATCCGCACCGGCGGCGCTGATGCGGTATCAGCGATCAGGCGGGCGGCGTGGTCCAGTGCTGTCCACAGCCGCATCTCGTCGTAATCGTGACGTACCTTCTGCGCTGGACGACCATCATCACGTCCCCCAAGCCAGAATTTACCAAAAGGCGGCTGCACACCCTGCGCCTGTTCCAGCAGCCAGAGATAGGCGTCAAGCTGAAGCCTGTCTGTATCCGATGTCCTGAGATAGCGCTTGATCTCGATTGGCATATACACAGCCTGTGATCTACGCTGACCAAGCTTTTCCAGCCGATCCACCTTGCCGCGCAGCATGACGGGCTGTGCGAGTCCGTCAAGCGGCAGCAGTGCCTCAAAATGGCCGTTGAGGATGACAGGATCACCGCGCTGCATGGCCTCTCGTGTGACCTGTACACCTTCGGCCCAACTGGCAACTGGAATCGTCTGAATTTTCCCGACCGTCGCGAGATGTACGGCTTCTTCATGCGCGACTCCGCCTGCCAGCCGCGCTGTCAATGCTGCGGGCGGTGCGGTGCGCTCCGACGGATCGCCGTGCGTATCCAGCCAGACAAGGCGCTCACAGGTCGTCAGCGAGCGAAGTCGGGTGACAGGCAGGATGATTGGCGTGTTATTGGGATTCATGAGGTAGATGTTGTTAGGCCGGCTCAGTAAGCAACTATTGCAGGATATAGTCAGGTCGATATTTTGCTTCAGGAAGCGGTTTGCCCTCAGATTCAAACATCTCAATAGCGGATTCAAGTGCAATCAACACTTCCCGTAAAGCTTCTTCCGGCGTATCCCCGAAGGCAGAGATATACTTAAAATCAGGCACATCGGCGATGTAATCACCATCTTCAGAATCAAAGAAGATATTGATGTGGTACGGGTAACGTTTTTCACTCATCATTTGCTTCATCCTCTGTCTCATATCTAGGCGAAATCGGAATCCACTTTGGGTTTTATTATAACCCTGATTCACCATCATCTGCGGTAGGATCATTCACTCTTCATCAGCAGATAGCGTGCCAGCAGATGCGTCGTATGCGTCAGGCTGTCCTGATGCGTGCGCTCGTAGCTGTGTGACGCCGCAATCCCCGGCCCTGCCAGCCCGACACGCGCTCCGCCGCCAGAACGCCAGTAAGCCGTGCCATCCGAACTGTAATTGATATAGATGTCCGTCCGGTAGGGGATCTCATGATCAATGGCGAGCTGGCGCAGCTTGCGATTCATCTCGAAGTGATACGGGCCGCCTGCGTCCTTAATGCAGATGCTGACCGAGTATTCATCAGAGTTCTGGCTTTCGCCGATTGCGCCCATATCGACCACCAGCAGTTCAGCCAGATCATCTGGCAGGCCGTTCGCCCCGCCGTGACCGACTTCCTCATAATTGGCGATCAGCAGATAGGTATCCTGCGCCGGTCGGAGTCCGCCATCCGCCAGCGCCCTGACCGCGCCGAGCATACACGCGACACCGGCCTTGTCATCCAGAAAACGCGATTTGATATAGCCGGTGTCGGTCTGCTCGATACGCGGATCGATAAAGATGAAATCCCCCACGCTGACACCGAGCGCTTCGGTCTCTTTGCGGCTGAAGGTGCGTGCATCCAGCCGGACTTCCATGGTCTTCTCGTTGCGTTCGCTGCGGTGGATCTCGGCATTCACATGCGTGCTGGTATTGACCGGAACCAGGGTGCCGCGAATACGGGTGTCGTCAAAGGTGCGCACGGTGACGCCTTCGTTTTCCGCACCAGGCAGCAGAATCCCGCCAAGCTTGGAGACGGTCAGGCGGCCATCGCTCTTGATGTCGCGTACCAGCAGGCCGAGCGTATCGACATGACCGGTCAGCGCGACAGGATGATCGGATGTTTCACCGGGGATTCTGATCACCAGTGCGCCCTTACGAGTCTTCCATGATGCATAGCCTTCGAAAGCACTGCCGAGGCTGTCAAACGCCTGTTGGGTGAAGGCGATAGCATCATGAGTGTAACCGGTCGGGCTGTGGATGTTGAGCAGGTCGATCATGAAATCAAGGACGAACTGCAAATCAGGCTGAAGATCATGAGCAGACATTTAGAGTTCCTTCAGAGGTGCGATTGCGGGTTAAAGTCGCGTCGAATATAACATGCCGCCTAACCAGAGTCATACGGCCACATCACGCCATTTTATGATGTGACGGTGGTATGCGGTAATCTTATTGTCAGCACTGGACAAGTGAACAGGGAAAGAGGAGAGTCGGAATTATGCCGAAAATTGGTGAACAGGCCCCGGATTTCGAACTGCCGAATCAGGATGGCAAAATGGTGAAGTTGAGCGATTTTCGCGGCCAGAAGGTGATTCTGTTCGCGTATCCGAAGGCGAATACACCCGGCTGTACGGCGCAGGCCTGCGGGATGCGGGATAACTTCCCGCGCTTTCAGGAATCCAATGCCGTCGTGCTGGGGATCAGCGCCGACAAGCCGAAGGACAACAAGAAATTCAAGGATGATCAGAAACTGCCCTATGATCTGCTGTCGGATGTCGATCATCAGGTGCTGGACACGTGGGATGCATGGGGCGAACGCTCGATGTTCGGACGGAAGTTCATGGGCGTTGTCCGGTCGCACTGGGTGATTGACGAAAACGGCGTCGTGATCGACGAGCAGGTCGGCGTCTCGCCGCAGGACAGTGTGAAGCTGGCATTTGTCAAGGCGATTGGGGAATAAGCAGGGAATTTGAAGATAAAAGCCCCCATCTCCAGCTTATTTCGCTGGTTGGGGGCAGTGATCTACATCGGTTTGTATTTTTGAAGTTGGAATACAGAAGCCATGATGCAGGAACATGAACGTGTAGTATTGACGGTCGATCTGCCGGAATATGACCTTAAGGCAGGGGATGTCGGGACCATCGTCCATCTATATAGCGATGGTGCGGCCTGCGAAATCGAGTTCTTCACCTTAAAGGGACATACTTTGGATGTCGTAACGGTGGAAGCATCTCAGGTACGCGCCGTGAGTCAGCGGGATGTACTGCACGTTCGTGAGCGTTTTGTTGAATAGTAGCGCTTAAAATTGTTCAAAGGAGTTTATAAAAGTGACTGTACCCAGTGAGATGTCGATTCAGAATAAGCTGCGCCTGCCTGCACCATCACCGGAAGAATACGCCGAGATCCGCGACCTGTGGATTGCCCATTCCAAGGCCGAAGATGCGCGGGACCTCAACGGCCTGATTGCGACGCTGTCCGAAACGTGCGTGTATGAGATCGTCCCGACCGGGCAGCGCTGGGAAGGCCACGAAGGGGCGCGCAATTTCTACCTGACCTTCCTCGGCGCGTTCCCGGATGTGCATTTCGCGATGTACGAGATCGCCATCGGGCCACAGGGTGTGTTCGAAGTCGCGAAGATGACCGGCACGCATCAGGGCGAATGGGCGGGGATGTCCCCCACCGGACGGCGCGTGGAGACGGATGTGATCATCTTCTTCCCGTGGAATCCGGTCGCACGCAAATTCGACGGCGAGCGCGTCTGGTTCGACCGCATGTCGATGCAGATGGAATAGACAAGTCATAGAATAGGTGCAGGGAGATCCTTCAGCATATTTCCGGTTAGACTTTATATGAAACAAAAAAGGGCGATCCAACCGGACCGCCCTTTTGGTTTCATCTACAACTCTAGCACTCGCTGTAGCCGCAGGTGAGGCACTTACGGCAGCCCTCAACGCGCATCAGCGTGATATTCGCGCATGACGGGCAGACATCCGCGCCGGACAGCACGCCGGGATGATGTCCATTGCTGCCATTGGATGCACTGCTGGCGCTCACAGGCGGGGACGAAACCGGCTCAACCGGTGCAGCGGGTGCGCTTTTGGCACTGCTGCCGCCGTCATAGCTGACGTTACTGGCATCCATCGGCAGGCCAAGCTGCTGCGGTTCCTCACTTCTGAAATACTGATCTTCCAGCACGCGGGCGACGGCATCCGGCAGCGAGACAACGCGGGTTTCGCCGAATCCGACCGAGCGTGCGCCGCCGATGTCGCGAAGCTGGTCAATAATCAGCCGCAGCATGGTGCGACGGTTGTGCGGATCAGTCGTCCGCAGCGAGAGCGAGATCATCCGGCCCAGACCTTCTGCATCAGCCTGAAGGTCACTGCCTGCCTTGCCGGGTGCGGTGATGAACACCTCGAACGGATAGCCGTTTTCGTCGCTGTTCATGGTGATATAGGCCGTGCCGAACGGCGTCTGGCAGTTGACGGTCGTGCCGCTCAGCTTCTTCGGGCGCGGGTAAACACGGTGCGGAGTCGCGACCTGCGCAGGCTTGGCTTCTGCCGGTTTTGCATCAGCTTTGGCTTCGGATTTCGTTTCAGCCTTGCTGTCATCCTTCAGCATCAGCACCTGTTCGTCGCGGCTGCCGTCGCGGTAGATCGTACCGCCCTTGCAGCCCAGATCGTACATCATCTCATACAGCTTGCTGACCTGCTCGACCGTGTAATCGTTCGGGACATTGCAGGTCTTGGAGATAGCCGAGTCGATCCAGCGCTGGAAGGCCGCCTGTACCTTGACGTGTTCCTCTGGTGCGAGATCCATGGCCGTGACGAAATATTCCGGCAGCGTCTCTTCGTCAGGATGCGCTTCACGCCATGCCTTGACCAGCGGAACCTGCTCTTCATGCAGCCCAAGGCGGCTCTTGCGATAGTACACCCATGAGAAGAACGGCTCGATACCGGTGCTGGTATTGACCAGTGTGCCGGTGGTACCGGTCGGGGCCTGTGTCAGCAGGGTGACGTTGCGAATACCGTTATGGCGGATCTTCTCGCGCACATCCTGCGGCATGATCTCCATGAAACCGCTCTGCAGGAACTTCTCGGCATCGAAGGCCGGGAATGATCCCTTCTCTTTGGCGATGTCGCTGGATGTATTATAGGCTTCGACCGCGATGAACTTATACAGCTTATCAATGAAATCGACCGACTCATCGCTGCCATAGCGCACGCCGAGCCTGATCATCAGTTCGGCGATGCCCATCGTACCGAGTCCGACACGGCGTTCGCTGCCCTGTACCTGCGCATTCTGCTCGAAGAAGTACGGCGTGCTGTCGATCACATTATCAAGGAAGCGGATGGCATACTGTACCGACCGGCCCAGATCATCCCATGCCACATCATGCGCGGCTTCGTCATAGAAGCGGGACAGATTGATTGCGCCGAGATTGCAGACCGAAAACGCGCCAAGCGGCTGCTCCCCACACGGATTGGTGCTGATCAGTGGGTTGAAGTACCAGCTATTCGCCATTTTGTTGCTGCGCTCGCGGAACCAGACACCCGGTTCGGCGCTGGCCCATGCGCTCTCGATGATCGCATTCCAGATCTCGCGTGCCTTGACCGTCTTGTAATGCTGGACGGTGCGTCCCATCGCAATCCACTTGTCGATGTCACCATCCCACACATCGTCATAATCGTCGTAGCCGGTATCGGGGAACACAAGATCCCAGTCACCGTCCGCCTTGACCGCTTCCATCAGCTTGTCACTGACGCCAACGCTGATATTGGCATTCGTGATATTTCCAGCCTGACGCTTGCTGTTGATGAAGTCGAATACGTCGGGATGCCAGTCATTGAGGATCAGCATCAGGGCGCCGCGACGGGAATTCGATGTATAAACGCCGCTGCCGCTCAACAGATGGACATCATCGACTTCGAAGTCGTAGACCTCACTATCGCCGAGCAGTTCGATTGAGGTAATCGTATCCGGCAGGGTGTTCAGCAGTTCGCGGATTTCCTGCGCCGGGGCGGTCTGCTGATCGCTTTCCAGCCGTTCGCTGATGCGTTCGAGCTGTGCAACGGAGATGCGGTCGCTGACGCCATCATGGATGCGCTGGCGATACTTCGAGCGCATGCCGAGCGATGACCATACCGTGACCGGATAGGTGTTTTCTTCGCGCTTGCCGTTCTCTTCGGCGGAGACTTTCTCCGCCGGGACAAAGGCCGCAAAACGCTGCCTGAAATGGCGGCCTGTCACGCTCAGGCGATAGATCGTATTCCAGCCCTGTACAGAGCGGTCGGTCGCGCTGATGCGAGAGACAATGCCGTTAGCAGAAAGCAACTGCTGCACATCGGCCAGCATCGGACGGTTGATGCAGTCGATGCCGTAGCCGCCCTTGCTGCCGCGATTGCAGCCGTCAGCGTCGAAGTAACCGGCGATGAACGCGCCCTGCACCGCAGACGGTGAGCGGAAGATCGCTTCCGGCACGCGGATGTCTTCGGCTTTGGCCTTCAGCAGACCGTTCGCGCTCAGCCATTCGATCATCATGCGGGAATAGATGCTGATATTCTGGCAGGCGCCGTCCCCGTTCGCAACAGTAGGTTCAAGTGCGAACAGATCACGGATGCTGTTCACCAGCCGTTCGCGGATTGCTGGATGCGCATCCGCCGTCGCCAGCTTGATGGCCTTCGCCGCCTGCCAGTTGACCTTCTTGCCGATGTGGACATAACCATCACCGTGCATGTAGCCGACCAGATAGGCCAGATCTTCGGTCAGCAGTTCGGGCAGGCGCACATTTTCATTCAGCGTGGTGCTCATTACCGAGCGCTGATAATCGACCGGCTTCAGTTCGGCATACTGCGTCTGCACGCCGCTGCCCAGCAGCAGCAGGATCTCATCGCCGGTGGTCAGATATTTCAGCGGCATGGTGGTGATCTTGCCGTCCATCAGCACCGCGACCTTGTGGTCAGGGGTGATCTGTACCTTGTAGCCGCGTTCAGTGGTCACTTCATACAGCGGCTTGATGCCGTTGCGGAAGCGGGCCGTAATACGCCGCAGTCCCTTGTGAGTGTGGGCGTAGAAGGTCTCACCAGCATCAATGCGGTCGGCCAGTTCTTCGGCGGGAATCAAACCAACGCTGGTCATGATGCGCTCATCCGGGCCGAAGCAGCCACCCTGTTCAATCAGGCCGGTGACGAAGCTGTACAGCGCGCCCCATGAGACAGAGCCGCTGGAACGTCCGTTAACGCCCTTTACGTATGAGGTGCGCGGGCGCAGTGTCGAGATATTGATGCCGACACCGCCACCGCGTGACATGATCTCGGTCATCTGATGAAGGGTTTCAATAATACCGCCGCGTGAATCTCGCGGAGAGGGGATGACATAGCAATTATAAAAGGTAAGCTGCTGATCGGTCCCTGCGCCGGTCAGGATGCGGCCACCAGGGACGAACTTCCAGCCTTCCAGCAGCCAGCGGAAGTTCTGCTGCCATTCGGCCTGATTTTCTTCAGTTTCCATCTCGGCGATACCACGGGCGACACGATCCATCATCTGGCCGGGGTCCGTCTCGATTGGCTTATCGACATGTTCAAGGTCACGGGTCACGACGGAGCCGTCCAGCAGTTCAATCGTGATTTCAGCAAGCGCCATCGCAGTCACTTTGCCGACTTCACGCTGGCCGGTTTTGGGGTCCACCACCACGATCACCGTATCGCCGACCGTCAGTGTCGAACGCGTCATATCCTTCTGCGCATAGCGATCAAGGAAGATCTTGTATCCCAGATCATACAGCGCATTCGGGTTTGGCTGCCCCTGTCCGCCTGACTGACCGGCCTTTTTTACCTGTGCCATGTAATGTATGCCTCCTCGGAATACTTCATATCGCCGGAAAATAGCGACAGATAACCTATCAGCGGCCTTACCACTTCGGTAAGCCACTCATATATAGAACATAAAATGAGAAAGATTTGGACTAAGGGAAGGGTTCCCTGACTACAAAATTCAGTTGTTTAAATGGAGATAACGGCTGACATTTGACTGTCGATGTGCAACTCCTTTTATATCACAATCTGCGGAATTGTCCACTTAAAAGCGGATTGTAGCAGGTATAGATTCGGTTTGATAGAGTAACGAAAAACGAACTCAAGACATGATTTAGCCGTGGTTTGCAGGCCGCATTTAGTCATACTCAATCCTGACTCAACCCAGTCTTAACGCCCTTCTCACAAACAGGTTGAGCTGCGTCTGTGGGTATCACATCAGAGGCTTCGGCGCGGTCGGTACTTACCGAATCCGGGCCGCCAGATCCTCTTTTCCAGATCAGACAAACAGCCGTTCACAGCCGTCAGATGGGCCTGCTTTCCCGTGCCGTATGGCCGCTTTTGTTCAGCCGTGTCGCCTATTCCAATTGCCCTTAAGCCGCTTTATAATGTGGAAATCCTACAAATACCTCAATTAAACGCGCATTCAGATCAAACAATCAGACAAGGAACGGAAACGAGATGGCAGAGGAAACAATACGTGACGGAATGGTGGTCAGCCTCGCCTACAGCCTGACCGCCGATGGTGAAATTGTCGAGACAGCAACGGCTGCAGAACCGCTGGATTATCTGCACGGCGCAGACAATATCGTCCCCGGTTTGGAAGCAGCGCTGGTTGGCAAAAAGGTTGGGGATCGCTTATCCGTGACCTTGCAGCCTGCTGAAGCCTATGGCGAGTATGACCCTGAAGATAATGAGACCGTGCCGCTGGCCGACTTCCCGGACTCCAATGAGCTGGCTGAAGGCATGGCAGTCGTGATGGAAGACGAAGACGGTTACATGTTCGATGCGCTGATCCGCGAGATCCGCGCTGATGAAGTGGTGCTGGATTTCAACCCGCCGCTGGCTGGCCGCATCATCACCTATGATGTCGAAGTGATGGAAATCCGTCAGGCCGATGAAGAAGAACTGGCCGCTGGTCAGCCCTACGGCTTCATGGATGATGATTTCGAAGACGACGATGAAGTCTACGATGAGGATGAAGCATACGAAGAGTAATCCCACGCCCTTCGAATGCTGAACGCTGAAGCGAACAGAAAAGCGGATGAAATCAACCTGATTTCATCCGCTTTTTGTTATCTGGTGCCCTGATCGGCTGTACCAGATGTCAGAGGTGTGACTGATTACTGATGGGTCGAGAAACCGGGTTCCGGTGTCGGCAGGTCGGATACTGGTCCAGAGACTGGCAGACCAAGGACTTCGCCATCAAGACCTTCATTCAGCCCGTGTGCGGGGTTGTAAACCACAGCGAGATCATCAATGAAGAGCTTGCCGCCGCCCATCTTGTTTTTGAACATGACCTTGACCTTGTTAGCAGGCTTGCCAAGGCTTGTCGGCGTGGCGAACTGCTTGTAGCTGTAGGTGCCGGTATCGACGTTCACATTGACCTTGTTCCTGGTGCCATCGGTGTAGATGATCTTCACCGTCAGCACTGCGCCGCTCCTGGCTTTCTTGCCCTGTGCCCAGACACTGGCGGTCACACTGCTGCCTGCATTGAGGCCGGCATTGATCGTCTGGACGATTTTACTGTTCTCGCCCGGGCCACCCTTGAACAGGAAGGCGCAGTTACCACTGTGTGCAAACACCTTGTTTTTCTCAGGCTTGTTGCACTTGCGCTTGTCCTTGGTCGCGTTCTTCAGCTTCCATTCACCCGCTTCGCTGTTCGATCCGCCGGGGGTTTCAAAGCCAGCATTCGTCAGGATGTTACCGGCAGGCGGCGGAGGCGGGGTTTCGGTGCCACCACCATTACCACTGTCAGCGGCCACAGTCACCTGAAGTGTATCTGCCGGGGCTGCATTGTACATCGGGTCCGCGCTGGTGACGGCGTGACCGATCAGACCAACATGGGCCGGTTCGATCAGATAATCCACCACACCTGAAACGGTGACATTCTGCGGTGCGCTCCAGTTCTGCGGTGTGAAGATCACAGTTGAGGGCGAGACATTCACTTCGCCGTCAGTGAAGATCGACACCGTGACCAGGCCGGTCGGGGCGCTGGCGAGTGCAAGGCTGTAGCTATCGTTAAGGCCATTTTCATTGACCGCCGTGCTGCCGCCGGTCTGCGTGATGATCACACTGGGGGCAGCCGTCGGCGCACCGTTGAGTTCGAACGCACCCGCATCACATGCACCGACGCGAGTGTAACCGCGCTGGTCCACGCTGGCACAGCCGCTGCCACCCTTGTCGATAGCCGGACTGCCAGTCACCAGTGCATGGGTGAAGGTGGTGCCGCCGTTGTTCGCCAGCGTCGTATTCAGTACGGCTGGTGCATTGTTGGAAACGGTGTCACCGGGCTTGGTCGGGCAGCTTGAACCCAGCACGTTATTGCCTGCGCTGATGTAATCCTGATTATCGCAGTCCTGAAGTGCGCCATTGACCGTATTGCCGACGATGATGCTGCGGGTGATACCGATGTCTTCGGCATTTTCAGGGAAGATATCGTCAATGGTGCGGCCAATACCACCGCCAGAGTACTTGGCGGAGTTGCCGGTGATGGTGGTGTTACGCAGCTCAAGATCACCGTATTCGTCCACGAAGATCGCGCCGCCCAGCGTGCCGGATGTGTTGCCGGAGATGGTGGTATTGATCAGGGTCAGGGTCGGTTTCGGTGCTACGTTATCGGTGGTGGTGTAGATCGCGCCGCCGCCCGGATGCTTGAATTCACCGCTGAAGCTCTCGTAACCGCTGGCGCTGTTGCCGCTGAGCGTGCTGTTGACGATGGTCATCACGTTGCTGTTGGAGATCGCGCCGCCGTAACCGCTGTACATCGCAGAACCATTATCGGCGATGTTATTGTTCAGGTTACTGCTGTGGATGGCGGTCACTGTGGTATAGGTTTCCAGCCCGCCGCCGACCGTGGCGCTGTTGTTCGAGATATTGCTGCGGGTGATGTTGAGGAAATCACCGCTGCTGTAGATCCCGCCGCCGTCCGCTAAGGTAGTATTGTCGGTGATGGTGACACTCACCAGCGTTGCAGCACCCATGTGATGATAGATTGCGCCGCCGCCGAAGTCTGTGTCCGGCGAAGCGTTGTTGGTGAAGGTGCTGTTGAAGATATACAGTTGCTCACCACCGTTATTGATCGCGCCGCCGCCGTATCCCTGCGCGACATTCTCGGAGAAGGTGGTGTTGAAGATATACATCTTCCCGCCGGACATGTTGTCATTGTTGATCGCACCGGCGGTAGAAGCCATATTGCCGATGAACTCGGAATGGGTAATGAGGGCCGTGCCGCCGTCATTGCTGACCGCGCCGCCATCACCATTCGCCTGATTATTCAGGAACGAGCTGGCCGTGATCCGCAGTCTGGATGAGTTTTGAGCAATGACTGCGCCGCTGTGGCTGCCGGTGTTGGCGATGAATGTGCTGTTGGAGATCGTCACATCCGAGTTCCAGTCGGCGCCAATGGCGGACCCCGATGAGGTGTTGCTGTTGGATGTGAAATTCGAGTTGTAGATCACGCCGGTCGAGGAATCGAGCGAGATCGCGCCGCCGAGATAGGTTGATTTGTTATTGGTGAAATTCGAGTTCTCGACGAACAGGAAGCCTTCATCGACGGTGATCGCGCCGCCGTCCAGCACGATGCCGGTGGTGTTGTTATTCTCGAAGGTGCTTCCGACGATCGTCACGGTACCGCCCTTGCGCGCATAGATCGCGCCGCCGGAACCGTAATCACCGACGCAGCCGTTCTTCACGACGGCGTTGTTCAGGGTCAGCTTACCAGTGCCATTCACCCAGAACAGGCGCAGCTCGTTGCTGGCGTTACAGGATGAGAACAGCGGGTCACGCTGAAGGGTCGCACCGTTGGCGTTGATAATGATATTGCTGTTGATCTGGGGCAGCGCATTCGGGCCGAAGTACACAGGATTGTTGTTGTGGATCTCCATGTGTTCGTTATCGACTGCGTTAAAGGTGTAAGTGCCACCCGGTGTAAGGTTGATCTCATCTTTGCCAGAGGTGGCATTGGCCTGATTGATCGCATTGATCAGCGCAGCCACATCACCGTTGGGGATATTGTAGGTGGCAGCCTGACTGGTCATGGCGGGGATGACACCCATGACAACCAGTGCAAGCATCGCACAGGCGTAAAACACGAGACTTCTGGGGACTCTGTACTGCATCTTAATCTCCTGAGGGCGGGTAATTTCTTAGCTGCGCTTATCTTAGTCAATGTCAGTAAGGGTTTAATCTGAACTAGGGTGGAATTTCACCTCCAACTAAAGACTTAGAACATACGTGCTGATTACAGAATTAATTACGCAATCAGTACGATCACAGTATAGCGGTGAGTAGGATTCCCATAGGGCAGGCGTGGGACGCCAGTAGTTCAAGCGCAGGATGCAGGATGTCAGGCCAGGGGAGGTCAGAGCGTCAGAAATAGATTCGAAAAACCTTCCGATGCGTGCTGTTCTACGCTGGAAGGCTTTTCAGTTCCGGTCGATCGTATACGACTGGTGATGTCATCGTTCTACCTGCGGACAGCATTCGGTGCGGGGTGTGCTGCCGCCTGTCAGGTAACCGCCCGTCAGGTAACCGCCTGTCAGTAATCGACTGCCACATTAACCGCGCGGGTCAGGAGTCCAGGTCGGTTCGGGGGTTTTCGTCCCGACGACGTATGAGGTCGCGGTTTCTGCCATGAATTCCTGCAGACGGGTCGGCGCTGCGGTCACGGTCAGCGGGAAGGCCTCCGCATCGGCAGTGGTGCGGGGCAGCAGCGGGTCAATCGTCGGGGCGATCACGGTATTGCGCTGATCGACACGGGCGGTTTCCTGAATATCGTATTCCGCTTCAGGGAACTGGACGATGCCCCCGCCGACGAGATACACGCCAGCGACGAACATCACCGCGACGAGTGCCAGCAGCACGACGGCGGTCTGCTGGTTGGCCCTGCGGCGAGAGGGCGTCAGGGTGGTCATCGGTCGCGGCGCATCCGGTGCGCTGAGGGACTGAAGCCGGGTATTCAGCTCATCGAATGGGTAATTATTTTCAGAAAAATCCAGCCGGGGCAGGTTATCAATCAGTTTGGGCGCTGGTGCCGGGGCCGCAATGATAGGGATGATGTACTGGTTGGCATCCAGTGCCAGTTCAAGCTGGCGCTGTGCGCCGCTGTCATAACTGCTGTGAGGTGAGATGATAAAAACAGTGATAGGCTGTGTGCCGGGTTGAACGGTACGGCTCACCTCATAACCCGCCGCTGCCAGATCATCTGATAGGCGTTCAGCAAGTGTTGCATCGCCTGGCGCGTGTATCAAGGTAATCAAAAGAGCTTTCCTCCGGTGATATTCTCAGATGTTCCGGTCTTTGGATAACGGTATGTTACAGGAACGTCGTGCATCATAACACACACGGCTGAGAATTTTTGGAAAGCGCTTTCATATTTTATGAGCAGTTGATGAATCGCGGTAACGACAGCGGGTTATGTGTGTAAAGGGCCGGAAGAATCCGGCCCGTAACCAGTTTTCAGATTGCTGCTGACTACTGCGGCATCAGAATTTCCGGGGCCAGCCAGTACAGATCGCGTGTCATCAGCATATTGACGAGCAGGGTATAACCCAGGCCAGTTCTGGCAACCCGCCCATCTTCCAACTCGTCTGACGCAGCCGGATACTGGAAGGTCAACACGGCGGCATACTGGCCGGTGACTTCGTCTTCATAGACCAGCGGGGCCAGCAGTTCCATATCACGGTCGGCGAACCGATCCAGCAGCGGCTGCCCGCTCGCCAGCGACTCCATCGTCTCAAGCCGCTGCGGGATAATCTCGGTGGCCGCCTGTGCATCCGCTTCACTGGCATAGATCAGCACGATCTGCGCGAACTGATGACTCGTGCTGCCAAAATCAGTCAGGACCGCCAGCCGATAAATCGGCAGCGGATTCTCGTCCCCGGTTTCCAAACGCTCCTTCAGCGCTTCGATCTGTTCCGGTGTCATGCGGTTGAAAGCGAGTGGGTCCAGCCCTCCGGTAAGGATATCAGCCGGGATGAAATAGGCTTCCCGCAGCAGTGGTGCTTCGTCTTCGTCGCCGTTGGTGAACGCACCGTACATGGCATTGACTGCCGTCAGGAAACGCGGATCATCGGCCAGTGATTCACCGTCATCGCTGTAGACCGCCGCAGCAGCTTCAACGCGCCGCTGTGCGGCTGAGGCCACCAGTTGATCCCCTAACTGCACAAACGGAAAGCGCCGTCCGAGATCACCACCAAAGAAATTCGCCGGATTGCGATTGATGAGATCAGATCTCTGCCCTGCGTCACAGCCTTCTTCCGAACACCAGTACGGCAGATCACCCAGATCTTCGCGGATATAACCGTTGGCGGTGACTGCCGCGTCGATCTGATCGGTATCAAACTCGCCCATAAAGACCTGCACCTGTTCCGGCGGTTGGCCGTAGGTCAGTACGGCATCGATGTCGAAGAAGTCGAAGCCCATGACCTGCGGCATATCCGGTCCACCGATGATCAGATACTGCGCGCCGGGGAAACCGGTCACCGGCAGTGACTGGAGCAGCAGTCGGGCATTGAGTTCGTCCCCATCCAGATCAGCGGCGAAATCGGTCCAGTTTTCATAGTCGGTCAGTCCGCGTGCGGCTGCCCCAGCGCGGAAGTCACTGAATCCGATGAAGTCACCGCCGGTAAAGCTGATATTGGCCGGGATCGCAGAAAACATCTCAAGAATCGGCGGAACAGCGCCATCGGATGCACCGTCGGCGCTGTCATCCTGTGCCATGCTGACAGCGGTCA
>CAYNDH010000042.1:0-5946 GCA_964395665.1 uncultured Anaerolineaceae bacterium | reverse complement strand
GCGCCATCGGATGCACCGTCGGCGCTGTCATCCTGTGCCATGCTGACAGCGGTCAGGGCCAGAAGCCCAAGCAGGATCAGTACCAGCCGTATATGGCGGAAGCGGTTCAGTCGGGACAGAGTCATGTTGTTTCCTTTCCTGTGAAATCAGTACAGAGTGCTTTGAAATGATACCGGTCTGTAGCGGCCTATTCCGGCAGTTCGAGCAGTGGCGCCAGCCATATGACATCACGCTGTACAAGCAGGTTGACCAGCAGTTGATAGACCAGCCCTGATGTCGGGACGAGGCCGAAATTATCTTCTTCGGCGGATGCTGTCGGATAGCGGAAGGTGAACACAGCGGCATAGCGTCCGGTGTCTTCATCTTTGTAGATTTCCGGCGTCAGCAGTTCGGCTTGTCGAGCCTCAAACATCGCAGCCAGAGGCTGACGGACAACGATTGAGTTCAGGCTTGCAATCCGCTGCGGGATGATCTCCACGGCGGTCTGTGCATCCGCTTCGAGACCGTAAATCAGGATAACCTGTGCAAACTGCTCGCTGCTGTTTCCGAAGTCGGTGAAGGCGGCCATCTGATACAGTGGGATGCTGGTTGTCTCCATGCTTTCGAGCTGTTCGCGGAGCTTTTCGATCTCTTCAGGCGCGGTGAATATAGCGGTCGCCATCGGATCAGAGACTATCAGGAAGTGGGCGGGGATGAAGTATGCCTGACGGAGCTGTGGCTGTTCGTCGCCTGCGGCGACCGGCAGGGTCTCGTACATAGCCGTCACCACGGTCTGATAAATCGGGTTTGCGGCCAGCGATTTTTCAGGATTCTGATACACATCCGCGATCGCTTCCACATTGGCATCATCAGGGGATGTGACAATGGCATTGTCCAGCAGCGTGACCGGGAAACGCCGTCCAAGATCCCCGCCGAACAGATTGGCAGGGTTGCGGTCAGCCGGATTGACTTCTCTGCCGGTATCACATCCGGCTTCAGCACACCAGTAGGGGAAGCCGTCCAGCGTCTCGCTGGTGTAACCGTTACTGGTCAGCGCGGCCTCAATCTGGGCGGCGTCAAAATCCCCCTGATAGATATAGACCTGACCGGGCGGCTTGCCAAAGCTCATGGCGGCGGTGATATCGAAGAAATCGAAACCGACCGTTTCCGGGATGTCTTCCCCGGCACTGTGGAGATAACTCATCATATTTGGCACGCCGCTCATGCCCCATGAATTCAACAGCAGCCGCGCCGCTGGATCTTTGGCATCGAGTGCCGCTTCGAACTCTGCCCATGAGTCATAATCCTGGGCGCCGCTGCGTGTGGCAGCCTGTACACGGAAGTCGCTGAAGCCGATGAAATCTTCCTGCGTGAATGCAGGATTATTCGGCACGAGCGCCAGCATCTCCAGAATGCGCGGTGTGCTGCTATCCGCATCATCCGGCTCGGACTCATCCTGTGCCACGCTGACGGACAGCGCGGACATTCCCATAAGAACGATGCCAAAGAGGAGCAGCATAAAATTGGCATTCCTGCGGAGTATCTTCAAAGGGGAAGCAAAAATCACATTCGTTCCTTTCGCGTGAAACCGTCTGTCAGACCTGATCTTCAGGGACGTTCATCCACTAAACGACGTTCATGTCGGTTATGTTCCCGTCCCTCACCATATTACAGAACCAGCCTGTGGCAAGTCCTCACTATTGGGGGGGATGTCGTGTGTGCTGGGATGGACGCAGGGTTGGGCGGGTTGTGTGCAGCGGCATGTCCGTGGTGGTTGCAGGGCGGCAAAAAATGCCGCCCACAGGGATTTGTCACGAACCAGCTTTATCCCAAGACCCGCATCGCCCAGCGCAGCATCCGCTCGACCTGCTGGATATTCTGCTCGTTATCTCTGGAACCATGCCCGGCGTCGAACCATTCGACTTCGGCTTCTTTCCCATGCTGCTCCATTTTGTCCAGATAGGCTTCCATCTGCCGGGCCGGACAGCGCGTGTCGTTGCGGCCCTGAATGATCAGCACCGGGGCGCGGATCTGTTCGACGTAGGTGATCGGTGAGCTTTTCAGATAGGCTTCCTGCTGCTCTTCCGGGCCGCCGCCAAACAGCGACCGCTGATACCCGCGCAGCGTCTCGGCCTGATCCTCATACATCAGATTCCAGTCAGCAATCGCCACCCGCCCGATACCACCCGCCCACAGTTCCGGTCGGCGGCCAAGCGCCTGTAAGGTCAGATAACCGCCGTAAGAGCCGCCGTACAGCAGGATTGAGTCGGGATCGGCGATGCCGTTATTCACGGCATAATCACGCGCCGCCGCCATATCGTCGATTTCCAGATCACCCAGATTACCGAGAATGGCATTCTCGAAATCGCGGCCAAAGGTGGTCGAGCCGCGATAATTGACCGACATATACGCGAAGCCATGATCCAGCCATGCCTGCGCGCCGGGATCATAGGCTTCCGGCTGGACGGCACTCGGTCCGCCGTGCGTGTGCAGGATCATCGGGAACGGGCCGTCGCCTTCCGGCACAGCCACCCACGCCTGAAGCGGTGTGCCGTCCTTCGAATTGAACGTCACCGACCGCCACGGACGGGCATCCGGCGCATCATCAACCGACAGCACGACCCGCTGCATCGCGCCGGTCGCGGCATCCAGTGCGATCAACTGTGACGGGGATTTTGCATCCTGATGGGTGACATAGATCGTGTCATTATCGAAGAAATAGCCCGATGAGAATGTGCCGGACGGATGCTCCAGTTTCAGCAGTGTGCTGCGCTCCAGATTGTAGACATAAAGCTGGTACGTCGCCTGCACGAACTGGCACAGCAGAATCCGCGTGCCGTCCGGCGACCAGCCCCACGGGATCACATCGCCATCCAGTGTCGGCAGCGGGATATCGGTGCGCTGTTCGGTCACCACATCCCAGATCATCGGACGGTCAAAGCCGGTGACATTGGTCATCGTCAGCAGACGCGGATCACCCGGCAGCGGCGCAAAGGTCAGCGGATTGATGCCGCCTTCTTCTTCCCGCAGCAGTCGCACATCCTGCGCGGCGTCCTGTGCGCCGATGCGGAAAGCCAGCAGGCTGGTATCGGTATACTGGCTGTGTTCGGTGGTGGTCACCACGCCGTAATCGCCGTTATACGACAGCGTCGGCCCGTAGGCCATGCGGTCGGTGTGATACAGGACTCGCGGCGTGCCGAGTGTGCCATCCTGCTCCACGTCGATCAGGTACATGCTGAAGCCGCCCTGTCCGCCGACCGAGAAGCCGATCACATTTCCCGAGATGCTCTGCGAGATCGAAAAGGATGCATACGGCGGCATGTCCGGTGTGAGGTCTTCGGGTTCGCCGCCTTCAAACGGCACGCGCACGAAATGGCCCAGTTCCGCACCGCCTTCGTCCTTCAGGTAATAAATGTAACGGCCATCCGGAGAGATGCCGCCGAATACCGTTCCAGTCGGCGAATGCGTGATCTGTGTCAGCTCGCCGGTTGTCGTATCCCATGCATGAAGCTGGTATACACCGCTAAGATTGGTCACCACCAGACCACGGTCAGGAAATGCGCGGGCAATCGCGCTGCTGGCGATAATCGGGACACGGAAACGCTGTTTCCACGGCGCATCCGGGGCAAGGTCGAGCGGTTTCATAAAAGGTCCGCCTTTCTGTTTGAAAAAATTTAAACGTGTCATCTGATTGTAGCAGGCATCAGAAGAATACCCAATTGATCAGCTATCAGTCGTCAGCTATCGGCTATGAGCTATCGGCGAAATCAGACGGCGGGATAGAATAAAACACGGCGGCCCTCGGTTTATCACCGAAGGCCGCTGCGTTTAAGGAGAAGAGAAGATTACTGTTCACACTCTTGAAGCGTACTGGCGTTTCAGAAGCATTCACAGACCACTCACAGATGGGTCAGGATGCCTGCGCTAGAATCGGATCGCAGGCAGTGCCATGATGTGATCGCAGTTAGCGATCAGGAAGGATTTCAGTTTTTCCGGCTGGATATTCAGACCGCGCAGGCTTTCCGGCTTCAGCGGCACGGTATCCAGTTCATACGTCCCGCGCCCGCCCAGCAGTTCAGGGCCGCTGCGGTTATCGAAATCACAACCCAGCAGATAGCACAGATAAAACCACTGGTGGACGACAAAATCTTCTTCCAGCAAATGTTCGATCATCAGCACCGGTCGGATAATATCAGCGGTCCCGCCGATCTCTTCACGCAGTTCCCGCGTGAGCGCGGCTTCAAATGAAGTGTCCGAAGGTTCAACGCCACCACCCGGTGCGACCCAGTAGGGGGCAAATCCCTCACGAATGCGTTTGAGCAGCACGAGTTCGTTGTTGCGGTTGATGAGAATAGCACGCACGCGTTTCTGGATGTCCATAGAATCTCAATAGTCTCTGGATGATGCAAGTCAGCTATGTGATCAAATCAGCTATCCCTATCATAATCCTAAATAGGCGATCAAGAATTAAGATCTCTGTTGATTACCTGCACAGATTAAGCCTTTGCCATCACAAGCGACATTCTGACAGGGCATTCAGTGCCTGCTGTTCGGCCTCGGCCACTGATGCGCCGCAAACGGTGATATGCCCCATCTTGCGCCCCGGACGTACCTCACGCTTACCATAGAGATGTACATGCGCCCCCGGAATCGCCAGCACGTCACGGATGCCCGCCGGATCGACCAGGCCGGAGCGCGTGCCAAGGATATTGACCATCACCGCCGCCGGACCGCTTAACCCGGTATCCCCCAACGGCCAGCCCAGCACCGCCCGCAGATGATTTTCAAACTGCGATGTGACACAGCCTTCAATCGTGTAATGGCCCGAATTGTGCGGACGCGGCGCGATCTCGTTCAGCAGCACTGACCCGTCGGCCAGCTCGAACAACTCCACACCGAACACGCCGACGCCGTCCAGCAGTTCGACCGCCCGGATCGCGAGCTTTGCCGCACGCTGCGCCGTCGATGCTGAAACCGCAGCCGGGGCGCGCACCAGATGACAGATGTGATTCTGCTGGATGGTTTCGACCACCGGATAGGCGCGGGTCTCGCCGTCCCTGCCGCGCAGCACCATCACTGCCAGTTCGCGGACGAACGGTACAAATGCTTCGACCATCAGGCCGCGTGTTTCGCGCTGGTCGAGCCTGTCCCATGCAGGCTGAATATCGTCAGGCGTCCGGATGGTCGCGTTGCCGTAACCATCATATCCGCCGTATCGCGCCTTAAGTACCAGCGGATAGCCGAAGCGTTCCGCCGCTGCGAGGACATCATCCACGCTTTCGACGGCCCTATAATCCGGCACAGCCAGCCCCGCCCCGGCATAAACCTGCTTCTGGCGCAGCTTGTCCTGAATAATCGCCAGTGTCGCCGGACGCGGATAGACCGGCACGCCATCGGATTCAAGGGCGAACAGCGGCGCGGCGTCGATGAACTCATTTTCGAGCGTCAGCAGATCACACTGCGCGGCAAAGGCGGTTAGCGCGGCCTGATCGGACCATTCGCCGACGGCATGATGATGCGTCAGGCGAGATGCGGGGCTGTCTGGCTGGCGGTCATAGATCGCCGACTCGACGCCAAGGCTGATCGCGGCCTGCGTCAGCATCTGGGCAAGCTGTCCGCCGCCGAGGATTCCAATTCGAAGCATGATAAGGGCCCTGATTCTAAGCTGCGAAGAAAAACGCTGATGTTTATACCCGATCTTCTATTGCGACAATAGATCAGGATAGAAAATTCAGCCGTTACGCAGGGATGTCAGATCGAACAGGGTATACCAGTCCGTGGCGCTGAGCAGATGGGAGATGATCTGTTCGCGTGTCCCCGACCAGATCCATGCGTAGTTATGGTGACCCAGCGCCAATAATCGCAGCCTGATCAGGTTGAAGTTCAGGGGTGTGCCATATCCTTCAAGCAGCGGCTGCCACCACTCGGTTTCGGCTGGCAGCAGTGCCGCCATTTCGAGGCTGAACT